>DATCVL010000540.1:0-8307 GCA_036566865.1 Microlunatus sp. | reverse complement strand
CGATCGCCGCAGTCCACGCCGAAGCCGATTCGGTGCAGACCACCGACTGGGAACAGATCCTCGAGCTCTATCGCTTGCTGGCCGCGATCGATCCCGGTCCGATGGTCACCCTCGGAATGGCGGTCGCGACAGCCATGGTGGACGGTCCGCAGCAGGCCATCGCTCTGGTCGAACCGCTCGCCGACGACCGCCATCTCGGTGATCATCATCGTCGGCTGTCGGTGCTCGGGCATCTGTACGAGCTGGCCGATGATCATGGACGAGCCGAGGAGTACTACCGAGCCGCGCTGGCCCGCAGCCGCAACACCACCGAGCAGGACTACCTCCGGGATCGGATCGGGCGGCTGCGCCGGTGAGTGTCGACGGGCGCCCCAGACGCGGGCGTGGCCAGCTGATGATCGGCGCCACTCGGGCACCCGGTGATCACCCCGAGCGTGGTGTCGAAGCAGCCGTGTGCAGCACCAAGTCGAGCGTCGATCCGATCGGGGTTCACCGATGTTCGGCAGCCGCCGGGCCCGCCGGGGGCACGTTCACGGTCGAGCTGAAGACGTTCGCGGGGTCGTACGTCGCCTTCACTCCGGCCAGCCGGGACCGGGTCGGCTCGGGATAGCAGAGATCCCGGTCGGCGGCGGTCGGGTGGGACAGGAAGTTGACATAGCTGCCGTCCGGGGTCAGTCGACCCCATAGCTCGGTGAACGCCGGCAGCTGCGGTTCCTGCGCTGCCGGCGTACCGATCAGCACGGTGTTGATCATGAATTGCGCCGAGCGATGGGCGAACGCGGTGGCGATCGGATCGACCTGCCCGAGTGCGCCACCGATCGCCCGGATCTCGATCGCCATCGGCCGGATTTGATCATGGCCGTCGAGCAGCGCGTCGGTCTGCCGGGAGGACCAGCCGGCGAAGAGGCCGTTGCGGATCCGGGGCACCCAGTCGGGCGGCATCGATTCCGTCGACAGCACCTCGGCGTACGGCATCGGAGCGACGGTGTCCTTGATCACCGTGCCCAGGGATCGCAGCGGCGCCAGCACCGACTCCGCATCGGCGGGGTCACCGGAGAAACAGACGTTGATCATCACCGGCGCCTGACCGTCGGCCATCATGCCCGGCGGCAGCACGAAGCCGGCGGTCAGCTCGACCGGCGCATCGGGCAGGTAGTCCGCCCAGCCGGTCAGCACCTGCCGAGCCTGTCCGGCGGGGAACAGCAGGCTGCCGAAGAGCACCCTCGGTTGATGGACCGCTGTGACCTCGTACGCGGTCACCACCCCCAGGTTTCCAGCCGCTCCGCGGACGCCCCAGAAGAGATCGGGCTCGGTGCTCGCCTCGACCCGGTGCAGGCTGCCGTCGGCGGTCACCAGTTCGGCCGCCGTGACAGCGTCGATCGCCAACCCGTCCCGGCGGACCATCCAGCCGATCCCGCCACCGCCGAGCAGTCCGCCGACGCCGACGGTCGCGGTGTCGCCGGAGGAGATCGCCAGCCCGGCCGGTGCCAGAGCGTCGGCGACGGTGCCCCAGGTTGCGCCGGTGCCGATCCGCACTGTCGCGCCACGCTGCGGTCGTTCGGAGAAGATCTGCACCTGGTCCAGCGCCCGGACGTCGAGCACCACACCACCGTTGTTGGTGCCGAAGCCGGCCAGGTGATGCCCGCCGCTGCGGATCGCCACCGGCAGTTCCTGCTCGCGGGCGTACCGCAATGCTGCGGCGATGTCCTCGGGCGAGGTGCAGGCGATCACGACGGCCGGGCTGCCCTGTACGGTCAGCGTCCGCGCTGACCGTTGATAGTCCTGGTCGCCCGGCAGGACGAGGTTTCCGGCGACGCTCCTGCGCAAGGCATCCAGCTCGATGTCGGGATGGGTACGAGAGCTCTGCGACATGTCCACTCCTGATCTCGGTCGACGCCCCGGTTGGGCGTCGTCGCTCCGAGATCGGAGCCGACTCCGGCCCCTCGACATCGAGTCCGGGCCGACTTTCTGGCGGCAGCCGCAGCTCATCGGCATCGCCTCGTGCCCGGACGGGCGATTTCAGTGGCTGAAGGCCCAGGACACCATCAGTGGGAATTCGGACTGCCAGAACGGGTCGCCGTGATCACCGACCCGCTCGGTCATCAGCACGTCCGCTCCGGCATCGCGCAGCGCGTCCGCCCATCGGGTCGCGTTCTCGGCGAACCACGGCTCCAGCGTGCCGGCGACAAGATAGGCGCGCGGAAGCCGCTGGGGCAGTTCGGCCGGCGGCCGGTAGCCGCCGCCGGGCGAGGCGGCGAAGAGGACGCCGTAGCGGTCCGGGTGCCGAAGGCCGATCGCGAGTGCCAATTCCGCACTCGCGGACACGCCGCAGACCGCGGTCCTGTCGGCTGCCAGGGTGACTCCGAAGCGCGATCGCACCCAACGGCCGACGTCCTCGACGAAGAACTTCTCGTGGGCGGCGAACTGTTCCGGTTCGAAGGAGGGCGAGTACTCCTTGATCCGCACCATCTCGTCCGAGTCGTCGGTGCGGTAGGCGCCGACGATCATCGTCGGTGGTACGTCGGCCGCCTCGAGGTAGCCGCCCCACTGCGAGATCAGCTGGCCGTCGCCGGCGTACACGATGGCCTCCGGTGGCTCCGGGGGCAGATAGACCGTTACTTGGCGGCCACCGTCGTAGGCGAACGTCTCGGTGACGAGCTCGCCCGCGATCGGATCGACCCGGGCCGGTTCCGGTACTCGGTCGGAATTGTCGGAGCCGGCAGCCGTTCGGTCATTCATCTCGTCCCACCTCGATGCTCGTCCGTCAACCTCGCCGCCATCTTCCTCGCCGGCGCCATCGCGCCGCCATCCTCGCAGCCGTCGCGCCGACCGGATAGGGCCGAACCGGCCGCCGTTGTCGGGTCGCGTCGACGCGGGGACCTTCCGGAGCGAGGCTCAGGATTTCCCCGGGCCGTACCCGGGATGGAACAATGGTCTGCAGAGGGGAGTATTCCTTCGCGACGGCATCGTCACCACGGATCGACCGGGGAGTCCCGGATCATGCCCGGTGCCGGCGGTCGGTCACCGTGCAGCGTCAGCACCGACCGGCGGAAGAGACCTCTGAGGTATGCGTACTTGCTTTCTCAGAGATCTCGGAGGAATCCCGAGTGGACGTCCACATCTACACCTGGGTCATCACCGTCGCGGTGATGATCCTGATCCTCGGTTTCGATGTCTTCATCATCGGCCGGCGACCCCACGAACCATCCATGAAAGAAGCCGGCGTAGCGATCGGCGTCTTCGTCGGGCTGGCCGTGCTCTTCGGCCTCGGCATCTGGATGGTGTCCGGCGGGGAGTACGCCGGTCAGTTCTTCGCCGGCTGGCTGACCGAGTACAGCCTCTCCGTCGACAACCTGTTCATCTTCGTGATCATCATGACCAAGATGAAGGTGCCGCGGCAGTATCAGCAGTTCGCGCTGATGATCGGCATCCTGCTGGCTCTGCTGTTCCGCGGGATCTTCATCGGCCTCGGTGCCGGCCTGATCAGTCTCTTCAGCTGGGTCTTCTTCATCTTCGGTGCCTTCCTGATCTACACCGCGATCAAGACCTACCTCGACTACCGCAAGGGCGACGACGACGAGGAAGCTCCGGAGAACCCGTTGATGCGCCTGGTGAAGCGGCGGGTGCCGTCCACCGAGGAATTCCACGGCACCAGGCTGAGCATCCGGGACAACGGTCGCCGGTTGATCACTCCGATGTTGTTCGTGATCATCGCGCTGGGCAGCACCGACCTGTTGTTCGCGCTGGATTCGATCCCGGCGATCTACGGTCTGACCCAGGAACCGTACTTGGTCTTCACCGCGAATGTCTTTGCCCTGATGGGATTGCGGCAGCTGTACTTCCTGATCGGCGGGCTGCTGAAGCGGCTGGTCTACCTGTCGGTCGGGCTGTCGATCATCCTCGCCTTCATCGGTGTCAAGCTGGTCTTCCACGCGATGCACGAGTATCACCTGGACGAGAAGCTCAACATCCCGTTCTCGCTGGAGATCCCGATCTGGGTGTCCCTGTCGGTGATCGTCCTGGTGTTGGCTGTCACCACCATCGCGAGCTTGGTCAAGTCCAGGAACGACGCCGCGGCGACTCCGGTCGGCCACCAATCCTGATCGCCTGATTCGACCGACCGCGGCCCGGTGATCATGATCACCGGGCCGCAGTGGCTTCTGCTGGTGGTCGCACGGTGATCGGAAAGTGAACTCGTCGTGACCATCGGATGTCGACCGAACTGCGGTTGCGCGGTGATCACCGGGGAAGCTTCTGCAGCGGCAGAAAGTTGGCCATCTGCGGTGTCTGAACGCTGCTAGTGTCACCGCTCGATATTGCCGGTTGATGTGCGGGCGCGAGGTCCTCCTGGAGTGTTCATGATCATGACGCGGGAACGGTTGCAGGGTTTCCTGTCCGAACGACAGGTCAGGACGCTCGGACGGATGCGCTTCCGGGTCACCCGATTGGCACCGGCCGCACGGGCCGCGCGGCGTGAGTTGACAGCAAACCGCGATCAGCAGGCCGCGGACTGGCAGGAGCTTCCGCGACTGCAGCATGAGGTCAAGGTCAAGCGTGAGCAGTTGGCCGCCGGCCGGGAACGGCTGCAGCAGACCCGGGATCGTCTGCAGGGCACCCGGGCCCGTCTGCTCACCGCGAACGAGCGGATCGTCGAGCTGCGGACGATGGTGCAGGGGAAGCGGCGCGCCGAGGGCGAGGTACGCCGGTTCGCGCACGCCTATCGCCGGTTGCTGAGCGCCGGCCGGGGCGTCGCATCCTGGCAGCTGGACGAGCAGATCACCTCCGCTCCCGACCTGCATTGGGACAAGCCCTTCGTCGCAGAGGTCCGCAGCCTGGCACAAGACGCGGCTGTGGCCCGACTGATCCGGCAGGGCAAACCGTTGGACGAGGCGGTGGCAACGGTGACCCGGCAGCTGCGCTGGGTGGACAACGCCGACTGGCGGGCGTTCTGCCACGCGCTGGCCGCCGACCCGTCGACCCGAACCGCCGGCACGGTCGGGGCCGCGTTGGTGGCGGAGCGGCTCGGTCAGCAGGAGCTCGTCTGGCAGCTGCTGTCGTCGCTGTCCGACGAAGACGCGGCTCGACTGGCCGCTGCCGAGTATCTGCGGGCTGGGCTGGAGGCCCACGATGATCATGCGTTGCCCGTCGCGGCGGGCTGGATCGCCGGCCGGCGGGTCACCGACCCCCAGCAACTGCTGCAGCTCGCCCGGTTGTTCTTCGTCGCCGAGGAACCGGCGATCGCGCAGACCTGTCTCGATCAGGCCGAGGCGATCGGTGATCTGGATGATCAACTGGCCGCTTCGCTGGAATACCTCCGTCCGTGGATCCAACGCAAGCTCGCTCCCCAGCAGCCCGCTCCGGTGCCGGCCGGACACGTCGTTTTCGGGGTGATCGACTACAAGCAACCCGACGAGCAGGCCGCCTCCAGCAACATCGGCGACTACGTGCAGACCATCGCCAGCCTCGGGCACCTGCTGCGCCACGACGGCGTACGGCTGCACGGCGACGACGATCTGGTCGGGGTGGCGCGCTTCCTGCAGGACCGGGTCCGCCCCGACCATCGCATCCCGGGACCGGAGCGCGAGGTGACGCTGGCCCTGGTGCAACGGGACGCGTCACAGCTGGATGCGCTGCCGCCGAACACCTGGACGCTGGCCTTCGGCTGGTACATGCACAGCCAGTTCGGGCTGCACTGGGATTTCCCCTTCCACCCGTCGGTGAACCCCATCTTCATCTCGTTCCACTGCAACAAGACGGCCTTGTTGACCCCGGATGTCGTCGATTACCTCCGGAGCCACGGCCCGATCGGCTGCCGGGACTGGACCACCGTGCATCTGTTGCTGAACGCCGGTGTGCCGGCCTTCTTCTCCGGCTGCATCACCACCACGATCGACACCCTGTTCGGAGAGGACCTGCCGCAGCCGCCCGCGGGCGCACCGGTCGCCTACGTCGACGTGTCCGGACCGCGGCCGGCGGACGCGATCAAGATCCAACAGGCCAGTCCGCTGATTCGAACGACTCCGGCAGCGCAGAACGTCAAGGAGGCGGTTGCTCTCCTGGAGAGCTACCGGAGCGAGTACAGCACCGTGATCACCTCCCGGCTGCACTGCTACCTGCCGTCCTGGTCGATCGGGGCCAATGTCGAGTTCCGGCCGAGGAATCGCGCCGACATCCGGTTCGCCGGTCTGCTGGACGCCGACGCCGGTGAGTTGATCATGATCCAGCAGCGGATCCGTACGCTGCTGGCACCGGTGATCGGCCGGGTCCTGGCCGGAGCAGATGCGGAAGAGGTGTACGCGTTGTGGCGCGAGGTGTGCGCCGACGAGGTCGAGCACGCCCGTCAGGTGCACCAGACCCCGGCGGCACGGCCGACCACCTCACTGGACGTGGCAGCGGCGTGCCGCGCGGTCGCCGCGACCCGGGTGGTGATCGAGCCGACCCGGCCACGTAGTGGCGAGGTGATCAACATCGCGGTCGGCCTGGACGGCAACCTGCGCGATCAGCTGGCCACGGTGATCTGCGGCATGGTGGACAACACCGAGCGGCCGATCAGGCTGCATGCCCTGACTCGGGACCACGGCCCCGATGATCATGAACGGCTGGCGCGACTGTTCCCCGAGGTCGGCTTCGAGTGGTACGCCTGTGACGGGGTCGAGTACGGGCCGGTGTTGCGGATGCTGAAGCACATCACGGTGGCGACCATGGATCGGCTGCTGCTGCCGGATCTGTTGGCCGGAGTCGATCGAGTGATCTATCACGACATCGACGCCCTGGCGGTGGCCGATCTCGGCGCGCTGTACGACATCGAACTGGCCGGTGCGCCGCCAGGCCGTCGACCACGGCCGGCTATCGGCACGGCATGTCCACGCTGTTCGCGTCGACCCGGCTGCTGCATGACCGTCCGGCGGCGGCCCGCGAGTTCGTGCATGCGATGACTCAACAGCACGATCTGGACTTCCGCTCGTTCAACGCCGGCATCCTCGTCCTGGACCTGGCCACGATGCGAGCCGATCGCTTCACCACGACCTATGTGCCCTTCGTCGAGCGCTACGGCATCAACGACCAGGAAGTGCTGAATGCATACGCCGGTTCGCGCTATCGGCCGCTCGACGGGCGGTGGAACGCCTGGCCGACCCAGGAGGTCGTCGAGGACCCGTGGCTGCTGCATTGGGCTGGTCCGGTGAAGCCGTGGGATGCGAACCGTTACATCGTTCATCGGGAGCGTTGGCAGCAAGCGGAGCAACAGGTTGGTGCCCGGCTCGGCCGGGTGACATCATGAACTCGAGATGAGCAGCCTGGGTGACGATTCGGCCGAACGCACGGCCACAAGTACGAACGGTGACGTGCAGCTCGGGTCCGGCATCGGCGCCTATCTACGGCTGTTGCGCTACCCGCCGGCGGCGTTCCCGTTCCTGACCGCCGTACTCGGTCGACTGGCGATCGCGATGGCGCCGCTCGGACTGTTGTTGCTGGTGGAATCGGAGCGGAACGCGTACGGCATCGCCGGTGTGGTGACCGGCGCCTTCGCGATCGGCTGCGCGGTCGGCACCCCGTTGTGGGGGAGGCTGATGGATCGGATCGGCCAGGTCCGGACGTTGGTGCCGACCTCGCTGCTCTCCGCGACGTTCCTCACCATCGATGCGGTGGCCACGGTGGTCGGCGCTCCACTACCGGTGTTGATCATGCTGGCCGGACTGGCCGGCATCGCGTTCCCGCCGATCAGCCCGGCCATCCGTACCGCGTGGCGGGTGATCTTCCCCAATCCGGCCTCCCGCCGGGTCGCGTTCGCACTGGACGCCACGGCCGTCGAACTGCTCTTCGTACTCGGCCCGCTGCTGCTCTCGCTGCTGCTGGCACTGACCTCGCCGATGGTTCCGGTGCTGGTCGCAGCCGGCTGTATGGCCGTCGGCGGACTCGGCTACTGCCGTACCTCGGCGGCTCGACGCTCCCGTCCGAGCATTCATCCGCCGACTGCCCTGGTTCCGGACACTGGGATCCGCCACCATCGTTCGGCGATCACGGTGCCAGGAGTCGCGTCGGTGCTGCTGGTGATGCTGGCGATGAGCACCGGTTTCGGCCAGCTGGACACCTCGATGGCCGGTACCGCCGGTGAACTGCTCGGTGGCACCGATCACGTCGGCATCCTGTTCACCGCGATCGCCGGCGGCAGTACGGTCGGCGGCCTGATCTTCGGCTCCCGGGACTGGCCGATCTCCGAACGCCGTGCGCTGATGCTGACCACCGGATTCTTCGCCGTCCTGCTGGTCGCGATCGCGTTCCTGGTCGGGACCGGCAACCCGTCCATGT
>DATCVL010000539.1:0-4654 GCA_036566865.1 Microlunatus sp. | reverse complement strand
GTCCCCGACCTTGCAGCGATCGAGCCGATCGATCCGAACTTCGCCACCGGCCCGAATGTGACCAAGGACGGGCAGGAGATCTTCCACCCGTACCACCGCGACGAGGAGACGCTGGCCCGCCCGTGGGCGATCCCGGGCACGGCCGGTCTGGAGCACCGGATCGGTGGCATCGAAAAGTCCAAGGAGACCGGCGACATCTCCTACGACCCGGCCAATCACGACGAGATGGTGCGGATCCGCCAGGCCAAGATCGACGGCATCGTCCGCGACGTGCCCGACATCGAGGTGGATGACCCGAGCGGTGATGCCGAGGTGCTGGTGCTCGGCTGGGGGTCGACGTACGGTCCGATCACCGCAGCAGTACGCCGGGTGCGCGCCACCGGGCGCCGGGTTGCTCAGGCACATCTGCGGCATCTCAATCCGTTCCCGGCCAATCTCGGCCAGGTGCTGAAGAGCTACCGTCGGGTGATCGTGCCGGAGATGAATCTCGGCCAGCTCGCCCTGTTGCTGCGCGGCAGGTACCTGGTCGATGTGCATTCCTACTCGCGGGTCCGCGGCCTGCCGATCTCCCTTTCGGAGTTGGCCGTCGACCTGCAAACCGAAATCGACGAGCTGGCCGCGAGCCAGGATTCAGTGGGAGCGAACGCGTGAGCGTCGAGATCAAGACCACCAGCAACGGGCATCTGAACGGCGATCACCGGCCGGCCGGACTGGCCGGCGTGCCGTTGGCCCTGGAACCGCTGAACCGCAAGGACTTCACCAGTGATCAAGAAGTCCGCTGGTGCCCCGGCTGCGGGGACTATGCCGTGCTGTCGGCCTTCCAGGGGTTCATGCCCGAGGCCGGCATCAAGCGCGAGAACACGGTGATCATCTCCGGCATCGGCTGTTCCTCGCGTTTCCCTTACTACGTTGACTCCTACGGCATGCACTCGATCCACGGGCGGGCACCGGCGATCGCCACCGGGGTCGCCACCGCTCGTCCTGATCTTGGTGTCTGGGTGGTGACCGGTGACGGTGACGCCCTGTCCATCGGTGGCAACCACCTGATTCACGCGCTGCGCCGCAACGTGAACTTCACCATCCTGCTCTTCAACAACCGGATCTACGGTCTGACCAAGGGTCAGTACTCGCCGACCTCGGAGCTGGGCAAGATCACCAAGTCCACCCCGATGGGATCACTGGACAATCCCTTCAACCCGCTGTCGCTGGCGATCGGTGCCGAAGCCACCTTCGTCGCTCGGACGATCGACTCCGATCGTAAGCACCTGACCGCGATGCTGAAGGCGGCCGCTGATCACCGCGGCGCATCGTTCATCGAGATCTATCAGAACTGCCCGATCTTCAACGACGACGCATTTGCTTCGGTGAAGGAGAAGGACAGCAAGGCCGAGGCGATCATCCCGCTGACCGACGGCGAGCCGATCCTGTTCGGCGTCGACAACCGGCTCGGTGTGATCCGGGACCGGCAGACCGGCGAACTCAAGATCGCCGAGGTGGCCGAGGTCGGGGTCGAGAACGTCGTCGTCCACGACGAGCACAATCCTGATCCGACGTACGCCTTCGCATTGTCCCGGCTGACCACACCGGGGGTCCTCGAGCGGGCACCGATCGGCATCTTCCGCAGCGTCCAAGCACCCGTGTACGACGACCTCGCCCGCGAGCAGGTCGCCGAGGCCAAGGAGAAGCCGCACGATGCCGACGCGCTGCAGCAGATGATCAGTGGCAGGGACACCTGGACCGTCGCTTGATCAACGACAGCAGGGCGGAAACAGGTAGTTTTCAAGATCGGAAGGGTTCCTGAGCTTGTCGGAGGACGGTAACGCGGCAGGCTCGTCGAACGGCAGTCCGGCGGACGCACAACCGGGGCCGGCGAACTCCGACCCACGTACCGTGCAACGCGGAATCGTCTACGGGCTCGCCGCCTACGGCATCTGGGGCCTGGTGCCGCTCTTCTGGAACCTGGTCAAGAGTGCTTCTGCACTGGAGATCCTGGCGATGCGGATGGCCTGGTCGCTGGTGTTCGCGATCGGTCTGTCGTTGATCGTGCTGCCGCGCGGCTGGTTCCGTCGGGTTGCCACCCGGCGGAATCTCTTCATGCTGGCCGCAGCCGCGATCCTGGTATCGATCAACTGGGGTGTCTACATCTGGGCCACCACCAACGGTCACGTCACCGAGACCGCGCTCGGCTACTACATCAACCCGATCTTCTCGATCTTGGTCGGCGTGCTGGTGCTGCACGAACGGCTGCGTCGTTACCAGTGGCTGGCGGTCGGGATCGCTGCCGCGGCGGTTGTGGTGTTGACCATCGAGTACGGCCAGCTGCCGTGGATCGCGCTCACCCTTGCGGTCAGCTTCGGCACCTACGGGCTGCTGAAGAACCTTGTCCACAAGGGTGCCGTGGAGACGCTGGTGATCGAATCCGGCTTCATGTTCGTGCCCGCGGTGGCGTATTTGATCTTCCTCCAGGTCACCGGCGACCTCACCTTCGGTCACCAGGGTTGGGTTCACGGCGCCTTGCTGGCCGCCGGTGGCCTGGTCACCCTGGTGCCCTTGTTGCTCTTCGCCGCGGCCGCGACCCGGATCCCGCTGAGCATGATCGGGCTGCTGCAGTACATCACCCCGACCACCCAATTCCTGTTGGGCGTGCTCTACTTCGGCGAGCAGATGCCAGCCGGCCGCTGGGTCGGTTTCGGCCTGGTCTGGATCGCCCTGATGATCTTGACCATCGGCACCCTGGTCACGCTGCGCCAACGGCGCCGCAGATCACCCGAACTGGTCGGATCAGCCGAGCAGCTCGGCTAGCCGCCCGCAAGCGCCGGCGCCGCGATCACTTCGCACCCCGGGCGTCGTACCAGCGCCGGGCCGAGTCGATCATGGCGTCGACGACCGCGACCTTGTGATCCACGTACCAGGCGCGTTCACCGTTGCTGTCCTGCAGCAGCCGCAGCTTTGCTGCGGCGTAGTCGGCCGCTTCGGCGGGATGAGCACGGAGGAAGTCGCGAAAGGCGAGATAGTCCCGAGCAAGATCAGAACCAAGATCAACGACGTGGACGTGCTGTTGACGCCGCCCGCGATCAAGATCACGCAGGAAGAGGTGACGCTCGGCGCTGTCGGCGAACGAGGCCGGTCGGAACTCATAACCGACCGACTCCAGCGCGGTGGTCACCCGATCGCTCGCCAGCGACGACGGTACGCAGACGAGAACGTCGATCGTCGGCTTGGACACCATCCCGGGCACACTCGTCGACCCGACATGATGCACCTGACTCTCCGGTACGGCGTCCCTGATCAACTCTCGAGCCCTGGCGAATGCCGTCGGCCACGACGGATCATAGGGAACCACCTCGATCGATGGCACCGGTCTGGAGGTCACTCGGAGACCGTACCTGCAACGAAAGACTCCTGTGTCGGCGTCTCGACTGCCTCCGGACAATAGTTCGACCGAACCCAGTCGACCGCGTCCGCCGGATCGAGTCCGGTCAACACCGCGGCGATGGCCAATGCGGTACCGGTTCGGCCGTGTCCGCCCAGGCAGCCGACCTCGACCAGTTGGCCGTCGCGAGCCCGTTGGATCAACGATTGCAAGGCTGACCAGACCCGGCTCCGGTCATCGGGTACGCCGAAGTCCGGCCAGGCCAGGAGATCGTGATCCCACGGCGGTTGCCAGCGTGGATCGAGATAGAGCCCGAAGTCCGGCTCCCGCTCGCGGTCGTAGGCGTGCCGCGGATCGTACGAGACCGCGGTGATCTCGGTGCCGTCCGGGAGCCGAACCGGATCGCGATGGACGTGAAGTTCACGCCGTTGATGATCATGATCGACGTCGTCACACAACGCCGGCTCGGCGTCGAAATCCCACCTCAGCTGTTGGTCAGCACAGATCACCAGAGTTCGCGTCTGCACGATTGCCTCGTCTCGTCGGGAACCGCCTGCCCTGCTGATCTTGCCAGTCGGGCGCCAGGATCGAAATCGTTACCCGGTCGATCGGGCCGTCGTCGAACGCCAACGAACACCGCGCCCTACGATCACTGACATCGACCAACACCCACCAACCCGCGACAGCATTGGGTGTTCACGCTCGACGGTCGAGTCCGACAGGTCGACCTCTGGTCCCTCAGCAACGCGACACCAGAGTCCAGAGGAGGCAATGTGACGAACGATGGCGGGCTCCCAACCACAACCGACACGTCCGGCGGTGGTACGCAACGCTTCGGCCGATTGATCGAGCGGGCCGACGGGCGTGATTTTCCCTACTACAACGGCGACCCGCTGGCACTGCCTGTCTGGCAATGGATCATCGTCGTCGCCAGCTGTGTCGCCGGGCTGGCCGTGCTGTACTTCTACCCGGCCGCTTCGAACGTCCAGTCGCTGGTGCCGCGGTTCCTGTTCACTGCCATCCCGCTGGTGGTGTTCATCATTTTCACCAGGTCCCGCTGGCACTACATCCTGCGCCGTGTCACCGGCCGCGACGTGATCACCATGGTGCTGTTCGCCGTCCTCAACCTGATCATCACCTTTGCCGTCGGAGCCGTGGTCAAGATCATCTTCGGCGCAAATGCGAACACCGCAGGCGACGGCATCACCGACCCAGCTCAGGCCGTCGCCTTCTACCTCGGTACCGCGATTCAACTCTTCGGGGAGGAACTTCTCACGATCC
>DATCVL010000538.1:0-17448 GCA_036566865.1 Microlunatus sp. | reverse complement strand
TCGACCGTGGTTGGAAAACGCACACGGATCGGGGCGGGGAGTGGGCCGAAACCCGGCCGTGGTTGGAAAACGAACGCGGGCCGTCAGCCGCGTTCGCTGGGCAGCACGTCGATCAGCGCCTGTGCCGCGGCCAATGCCTGCTGTTGCTGCTCGACGACAGCGTCCAGGCCTTCAGTGGTGTTGCTCGCGGTGACCGCCGGACGTACCTCGAAGGCGATGTCGAGGACAGCCTCCCGGGTGGGCGTAGCGCGGCGCAGCTGCATCGCCTCGCTGGCGACCATGTCGTACTCGGTGATCTTGGCCCGCCAGCCGGGATTCTCCATCAGCGCCGTACGCTCCCGCATCAGCCGGGTCAAGCCGTCCAGTGACTGTTCGAGCGCCAGCAACTGCTCCCGTCGAGCGTCCACATCCAGCGTCAGCGGTCGGTCGGATCCGGCATCATCGCTGCGGCCGCGCAGCTTGCTGAACAATCCCACGGCGCCACAGTACTTGCTCTCATCGAGTGCCTGAGCCGGTACTCGTGCTCGGCCTCATTCGTCGTCGGCCCGGGCCGACGAATCGACGTCGTCCACCTGCCGCCGGCGGTAGCGGTAGCGATAGCGGGCCGGCACCAGCAGGGCCGGCGACCAGGCGTCGGCGTGCGGCAGCAGCCAGCCTCGCCAGCGTGCGACCAGGCAGAGCCCTGACCCGATCAGCAGTGCAGCCAGTGAACCTACGGTCGGATAGCCGAGCGCGAAGGCGATCACCAGAGCGGCGCTGCCGGCCGCCGCCGCGGTGGCGTAGAGGGTCGTGCCACCCAGTACGGCCGGCACCTGGCGCAACACGATGTCGCGTACCGCTCCGCCGCCGACCGCGGTGATGGTGCCGAGCAGGATCGCCGGCAGCCAGCCGAGGTCGAAGTTGAGCGTTCGTTGCGCGCCGGCGGCCGCCCAACAGCCGAGAGCGAGGGCATCGATGATCGGCCACAGCCGGTCCCAGACCTTGCCTTCGACCCGGATCACGTACGTCAGGACGGCCGCGGCCAGTGCTGTCAGCAGGTAGGCGTTGTCGGTGAGTGCGAGTGGGGTGCCCTTCTGCAGCAGGGTGTCGCGGATCATGCCACCACCGAGCCCGGACAGTACGGCGAGCGTGGCGAAGCCGACCGGGTCGAGTTTCTCCCGGCGGGCGATCACGCCGCCCAGCATGGCGTTGGTGAAGACGCCGGTCAGATCCAGCACCCGGAACAGGTCGTTGACCGGAATCTCGTCCACCGTGTGCCGCGCCTTCCTGTTCGTGGACCCGAGAGCTGCCGGTGGAACCACCTCGTCGATCCGGCAGCAGCGCTCCCGCCCGCTGGCGACCATCCTGCCGTTGGGATCGAGTGAATGCCACCAGCCGCCCACGGCCGGGATGTCGTCGCTGCGCCGCGGGCGCCGATCCGGGTCGTTGCATCCGTCGGGTCGCGTGCGGACTCATGGCACTGCTACCGACCCGAGTGCTTCAGCGCTGCCGGTCGGACACTCGTCGACGACGGACGGCGCACATCGCGCCGACGACGCCGGCGAGGATGATCATGGCCACCAACTCGATCACCGCACCAAGATCACCGTGCGGCGGCATCAGGGCATCTGCAGCGTTGAAGCCGGCGTGTGCGGCGACCGCGGCCCAGACGCCGCCGCGAAGATCCTCGGTGATCAGAATGATCAGGTAGCTGAACGCGATGATGGTGAGAAAGAACGAGGCCCCGCCGATCGTGAACAGGCCCAGCTGATGTTGCCCGGTGCCGGGTAGCAGGAACAGCGGAACGTGCCAGAGCCCCCATCCCAGACCGAGCACGACTGCGGTCCGGGCGCGCCCGAAGCGCTGCCGCAAGCGCGGCTGGAGATAGCCGCGCCAGCCGAACTCCTCCGACAGTGGACCCGAGATCAGGGTGTAGCCGATCACCCCGAGCGGCCCGCCGACCCCGACCGCCACCGCCACCAGATGATCGGTGATGGCGCCGGGATTGCCGTGCTGCAGCAGCAACGCGGTGATCACCGGTGCGGCTGCGCCGAGGAAGATGGCGGCCAACGGCCCGTACCAGGAAGGACGGGAGTGGGGTCGGCGTTCGCCCGGAAGGCACAACCAGAGCACCAGAGCAGCCAGGGAAGGGCCACTGGCCGCGAGACCGAAGACGACGAACCCGGGTCCGGAGTCGATGTCGGCGCCGGCCACTCCCAGAATCGTCCACGGCAACCAGCTCAGAGCCAAGCAGAGCAGGGCGAACTGACCGAAGCGGCGGGCCGGTGCACGCGGCACGATCCGGCCGGATCGCTGATCTTGATCTTGGCCGGAGGCCGTATCCGCGGTGTTGATGATGATCTCCCAGGGATCGTGGTTCACCATTCTGGTGAACCACGATCACGCTAGTGATCAGTGGCCGTTCGTCGCGGTCCCGCGGACCGGTCAGTGCACGTTGGGGTTAACCCGAGGGTTCATCGATGATCAACTTCGGCAATGACGGGCGCTGCGAATGGTGATCAGACGTTGATCACGTCGATGTCCAGCGCGGTCGGATCGTCCGCGGCCGGGCGGAAGTGGACCTCGCTGTTGCCGAAGCGCTGGGTCCAGAGGTCGGCCGGACCGAGGAGGGGATCCACGGCCTCTCGGGCATCGTCGCCGTCGAGCTGGTCGGTGACGATCCACTGTCCTTCGCCCAGCCGGCGATTGTCGGACCACTCCGCGGAGGTGAGCCAGTCGGCTATCACCACGGTCGCGCCCGCCTCGGCCCGGGCCCTGACCAGACGCAGCGTCTGCTCCGGAAGCCGGCTTCCGGCAACCATGATCAACTCCGCAGGGCCGAGTTGATCATGGGTAACCGCCTCGTCATAGACGACGGTGTTGGTCGCGGCGTGGAAGAGCGGGTGAACCGTGGTGGCGGGCTCGCCCTGCGGCACCCCGGAGTCCAAAGGGAAGTCCGGTCGGGCCACCTGGTTGAGTTGCTTCCTGGGCGAGGGAAAGCCATCGATGTGCAGGCAGCTGCCGTGCCGCGGGATGGTACCCCGGCTGAGCAGGTGCCAGGCCTGGAAGATGCTGTTGGATCGCTCGTCCGCGGTACGAGTCCGGTCACCGAAAGGTCGGATCCCGCGGCCGAAGTTGCTGTCCTCGGCATGGATCAACACGGTGCTCGGACGAGCATCGCGGAAGGTCCACGCCAGCGGATGTGCGGGGACGAAATCGCGAACGAACTCGGCCCAGACCTCGCCGAACTCCGTTCGGTGGAAGCGATCGCCGTCGTACCTGGCCAGCACGTCGACGTTCTCGGTGAACAGATGCGTCGGGCCGAAGAGGTAGGCCATCCGCAGGGCGGCCGCGTACTCGGCGGGTGAGTGGCCGGGGAAGCCGGGCGCCCGGGTGAACCAGGGCCCGATGTCGGGGCCCCACAGATCGGCACAGATCCACAGCTGTCGGCCGTATTGCAGCGCGGCCCCGAGCGCGGTCGCCAGTTGAAGCGGTTGGAAGGACTCCTTCATCACCTTCGGACACGGGGTCATGCCGGCTCGGGCCAAGGTGTGGAACATGACCGGGAACACCTGCTCAGCCAGTACCGGTACCTCGCCGTCCGTGGCTTCGGCCGCGCGCTGGAGCTTCTGCACCTGGTCGCCGATGATCTTGACCAGCTGCCGCTCCGCGCCCGCCGCGTCCAGTCCTTCGGTCGAGCCGAAGTGGGGCAGGAAGGCGTCCTTGCGATACTGCCCGGCGTTCATCTGCAGGTGCTCGGGCTCGTCGTAGAGCACGCCGGCCAGCACCCCGGCGTCGGCAGCGTCGGCAACTGCTTGATCAGGCAGGTCGTAACGGTTCGTTTCGCCGGCGTACGGACCGTTGATGTTGCCGTACTCGTTGCCCAGCACCACCTGCAGGCCGGCCGCGGACACGTCCTTGATCATCTGCTGTTGCCCCTGCAGATCAGGCATCACGTGATGCAGGTAGAAGTCCGCACCAAGATCATCCAGCAACTGCAGGAACAGCTCCGGCGATGCCCAGCCGTCCTGCGAGTCGAGCAGGACTCCGGTGCCGGTACGCATGATCGCATCCGACGCGGCGCCGGCCCACGGATCCTGCCAGCCGACAACCGGACCCTGGATCCCCAGCCGCGGCTGGGGAGCCGGCGGCCCGGGTCGTGGGGTCGTCGAAGAATCGTCCTGCTGGCTGATCACCGTGCTCACTCCCGCCCTCGCCCTCAAAAGCACCGGACATCCTGCCGCGCGCGCCGCCCCCGGGCCATGCCCGGTCCGCATGCTGAGGCTGCTGCCTGATGGGCGTCCGGCGAACCGCCGTGCCGGGGTTCGCCGAATCAGGGCCGATCTGTTTCATGATCGGAGTTGCCGTCGACAGGAGGTCAACGCATGGTCAAGATCGGATTGCAGTTGTATTCGGTGCGGGAGTCGCTGCGCGCGGACCCGTGGGGGAGTCTGGCCCGGGTGGCCGATGCCGGCTTCCGCTATGTCGAGGCGGCGAACCACCACGCCGGAACCGACGACGGAGTCGGCTTCGACGTCCCTGCCGCCGAGCTCCGATCGCGGCTCGATGATCTTGGTCTGACCATCGTCGGCTGTCACGTCAACCCGCTCGACCCAGAGCGGCTGCCGGCGGTGCTGGACTACCACCAGCAGGTCGGCAACTCTCAGATCGGTTGCGACATCGAGTTCTATCCGTACGGCGACCGGGACTACCTGCTCCGTCGGGCAGAGCTGTTCAACACGGTCGGGCGGCTCTGCCGGGAGCGTGGCATGCGGTTCTACTACCACAACCACTACCAGGAGTTTCAGCGGTTCGGCGACCGTAGCGTGTACGAGCTGATCATGGACAACACCGATCCGGACCTGGTGTTCATCCAGTTGGACACCTACTGGGCCTATCGCGGCGGTCAGGATGCGGTCGCGCTGATTCGTCGCTACGCAGATCGGCTGGTTCTGCTGCACCAGAAGGACTTTCCTGCCGACGCCACGGAACCGCTCAACCTGTACGACGGCGTGGTCGACCCGCAGCAGCAGATCACCATGCAGACCTTCGATCAGGCGAAGGATCCGGCCACGTTCACCGAGGTGGGCACCGGACGGCTACCGATTCAAGACATCATCGACGCCGCCGATGCCGCACCACGGTTGGACTATCTGCTGCTGGAACAAGATCATTCCCAGCACGACGAGTTCACTTCGATCAAGATCAGTCGCGATGCCTTCGCCCGTTACCGGGGCATCAGCTGGCAGTGATCTTCGACGACCGGTCACCGGTCAGCTGTCGGGTGCTGGCTTCGGGAGTCAGGTCCAACCGCCGCAGCAACTGCGCGTTCAGGGCCACGATGACGGTCGACAGTGACATCAGGATCGCTCCGACCGACATCGGCAGGACGAACCCGATCGGGGCCAGCACGCCGGCGGCGAGCGGGACCGAGATCAGGTTGTAGCCGGCCGCCCACCACAGGTTCTGCTTCATCTTGCGGAAGCCGGCCCGCGACAGCTGGATCACCGACAACACCGACCGCGGATCGGAGCTGGCCAAGATCACGCCTGCCGAGGCGATCGCGACATCGGTGCCGGCACCGATCGCGATGCCGACATCGGCCTGGGCCAGTGCCGGGGCATCGTTCACCCCGTCGCCGACCATCGCCACCGTTCGGCCCTCCTGCTGCAACTCCGACACCGCGCCGGCCTTGTCCTCGGGGCGGACGCCGGCATAGAAACGATCGATGCCGAGTTCGCCGGCGACCGCCCGGGCGACCGGTTCCGCGTCGCCGGTGATCATCACGACCTGGACGTCCTGGCTGTGCAATGCATCGATGGCCTGCCGGGATTCGCTCCGGACCTCGTCGGCCAGCGCCAGTGAACCGACCACATCATGATCACGCAACACGTGCAGGACGGTGGCTCCGCGATCATGCCAGCCGGTGGCGGCCGGCAGTCCGACGGCCCGATGATCCTCCAACAGGCGTGGACCACCGACCCGAATGGTGTGACCGTCGACGCTGGCCGTGACACCGACGGCAGGTGCCGAATCGAAGTCGGTGGCCCGTCCGAGTGTCAGCTCGCGCTGCTGGGCAGCTCGCACGATGGCCTTGGCCAGTGGATGCTCGCTGGCGTTCTCGGCAGCCGCAGCCAGGCCGAGCACCGCGTCCTCGGTGAACCCGTCGACCGCGGCAATCGCGATGAGGGCGGGCTCGCCTTTGGTCAGCGTGCCCGTCTTGTCGAAGAGCACCGTGTCGACCCGGCGCATGGTCTCCAGCGCGAGCCGGTCCTTGATCAACACACCACCCTTGGCGGCCCGCTCGGTCGCGATCGAGACCACCAGCGGGATGGCCAGCCCCAGTGCGTGCGGGCAGGCGATCACCAACACCGTGATGGTGCGTACGACCGCATCGTCCGGTAGGCCCGCGAGGGTCCAGACCAGCGCAGTGATCACCGCGGCACCGAGCGCGAACCAGAACAGCCATGCTGCAGCGCGATCGGCCAGCCGCTGCGCCCTGGACGACGAATTCTGGGCCTCGGCGACCAAACGCCGGATGCCTGCCAATGCGGTCTGTTCTCCGGTCGCGGTGACCTTGATCCGCAGCCCCGAATCAGTGGCCACGGTGCCGGCGATCACCGGATCGCCAACGCCGCGCCGCACTGTCCTGGACTCCCCGGTGATCATTGACTCGTCCAGCTCGGCACTGCCGTCGACAATCTGGCCGTCGGCGGGAACCGAAGCGCCGGGGCGAACGATCAGCAGATCACCGACGGAGAGATCAGCAGGGTCGAGCGTGTCGACCAGCTCACGACCGGCGGCGTCGGTGGTCACGCGCTCGGCCTGATCGGGCAGCAGCGCAGCCAGCGAATCCAAGGCAGAGGTGGTCTGCGCCAGCGATCGCATCTCGATCCAGTGCCCGAGCAGCATGATCACGATCAGCAGCGCCAGCTCCCACCAGAAGTCGAGCTGATGATCAAGAATGCCGAGACTGGCGCCCCAGGAGGCGACGAACGCAACGGAGATCGCCAGCGCGATCAACAGCATCATCCCGGGCCGCCGTGATTTCAGCTCGCCGACCGCGCCGGTGAGGAACGGACGGCCGCCCCAGACGTACATGATCGTGCCGAGGACGGGGGAGACCCAACTGAGCCATCCCCAATCGGGCAAGGAATATCCGAGCAACATGGCGAACATGGCGGAGGTTGCCACCACCGGAGCGGCGATCACCAGCATGATCCAGAACAACCGCCGGAACTGACCCACATGGTCACCGTGGCCCTGGTGTTCGGCGTGGCCCTGGTGTTCGGCATGGCCCTGGTGTTCGGCATGGCCCTGGTGTTCGGTGTCATGTCCGTCCGGGCCGACAGGTGTGTCGAGCGTCCGGTGGCCCGGTCGGTCGGGGCGAGCCTGATTCATATCGATGTCCTTGGGTGAGGAGAGGCGAGGCCGACTCCGGTCGGATCGTGGTCGCACCCCACAGTGGGGTCGAGCCTGGTCCGCGGAGCCCGCTTGTCTCTAGATATACCCCCTAGGGGTATCCAAGTCAAGCGTTCGCCCGAGCTCTTCCAGGCCGTACCCCGGCGTCGTGACAGGCGAGATCGAAACGGCCCGCCCACCCGGGGTCTCCAGGTGTGCGGGCGTTGTCGGTGAGCGTTTCGGGTGCCGTCGGTCTGCCAGCCGATTCGGCCCGCCGGGGACGCCGTCGGCGACGCCCTGGACCTCGGGTCGCTGGCGTGCGAAAGTGAGCCATGGCTGATCGGAGACGCTGGCAGGATCTGGATCCACGCAAGCGCAAGGTGCTGATAGTCGCAGGAACTGCCGAGACGGCGCTCAAGATCGCCGCCGTCGTTGACATCGCTCGTCGGCCGGCCGAGCAGATCAAGGGACGCAAGGCCACCTGGGTGGTGGCGGTGACGGCGATCAATTCGTTCGGCGTGGTCCCGCTGGCCTACTTCCTCTTCGGTCGCCGCCGCGGCGAGGATTCCAAGATCACGAAATAGCCCGAGTGCCGGCACATCGCTGATCGACAACGGCGGATGCGGGTCGTTGGTGGGCAACCGTCGCCTACCGGCACCGGCGCGAGAGCGATCTCCCGCGACCGTGGTCCGACCAGTTGCTTCGGAGTTGATCTTGGTTTCGGTACGCCGTTGCCGGGCAGCTTCTGCGTGGTCGCGGTCCGCCCACGGCACGGATGTGGCACGATCGCGACCAGCAGTGATCGACGGCACCCGGTGATCATCCTCGGCGCAGCGATCGCAGCACAGCCGACCCCGCCCCGCTGGAAGGAGCGCCATGCGCCAGGAACTTCGAAACCGCACGGTGCTGGTGACCGGCGGCGGGAGTGGGCTCGGTCGGCTGATGGCGCTCGGGGCCGCCGATCGTGGAGCCCGGGTGCTGATCTGGGATCTGGCCGCCCAGGCCGCAGAGACGGTTCGAGACGAGATCCGGGCCGCGGGCGGCGACGCTCAGTCGCAAGCGGTCGATGTCGGCGATCGCGAGGCTGTGCGAGTGGCGGGCGTCGCCGCCGGTCGGGTCGACGTCTTGATCAACAACGCCGGAATCGTGACTGGCAAGGACTTGCTGGATGCATCCGAAGAGGCGATCGAGCGGACCTTCCGGGTCAACACTCTCGCCCTGTTCTGGGTGACCCGCGCCTTCCTGCCCGGCATGATCGAGCGCGGCAGCGGAAGCGTGGTCACCGTGGCGAGTGCGGCCGGACTGGTCGGCGTCGCCCGACAGACGGACTATTCGGCCAGCAAGTTCGCCGCGTTCGGTTTTGCCGAGTCGCTCCGTGCCGAGCTGCGCAAGCTGCGGACCGGGGTGAATTCGCTGGTGGTCTGCCCGTACTACATCGACACCGGCATGTTCGACGGGGTGCGGACGAAACTCCCGCGGCTGTTGCCGATCCTGCGGCCGGAGTACGTCACCCGGAAGGTCCTCGACGCGATCGAGTCGGGCAAACGTCAACTGCTGCTGCCGCGCCTGGTCCGTACGGTGGCGCCGGCACGGTTCCTGCCGGTGCCGGCCTTCGACTGGATGATGGACCGCTTCGGCATCAACAGCACCATGGATCACTTCCGCGGCCGTGCGACCGAAGTGACCAACGGGCGGTGAGCACCGCGCGACCCCGACCGGCACCGGCGATCATGATCATCCGGCTATGAAACGTCGACGGCCGCCGCGCTGCGGGTGCAGACTGAAGACGACACCAGGAGGTCACGATGGCGCACGGCGATATCACCCACATCGACATTCCGGTCGGCGACAAGGATCGGGCCGCAGCCTTCTACGGCGACCTGTTCGGCTGGCAGATCTCAGCACCGCCGGGTTTCGAGGACTACCCGATGTGGCAGGCACCGAACAAGATCAGTGGCGGCGGGCTTGCGCCGCGGAGCGACGGCTTCACCCAGCCGCGGTCGTACGTCGAGGTCGATTCGATCGACGAAACCCTGACCAAGGTCACAGACAAGGGTGGCACCGTGGTGATGGCCAAGTCGCCGATCACCGAGACCAGTTGGTGGGCCATCTTCACCGACCTGGACGGCAACAACATCGGGCTGTACGAGGGCACCACCGAAGTGCAGTCCTGACCCGGACCCTGCTCGACGCACTGTCGACGGCTACCCCGAGGGTTACGGACTAGTCCGGTATTGACACCCTGCCGCAGTCCCTCCTAGCGTGCTGGCCATGCTGTTGGCGATGCGAACCGGGTCCGAACGGGACAGCCGATGACCGGTGTCGTGGTCGACGTCGGCAAGTCGGCGACTCGGTGCTGGTCCGACGGCGTCGTCGCGACGGCTGCCGGACTTGCTCCGGACCGCGCCGGGCGGGCGGGTGCCGGCAGGATGCTCGCGGCAGCAATCGGTGAGGCCTGGGAGCAGCACCCGGCCGCCTCGACGGTCGAAGCCGTGGACGTGGTCGCGATCGGCAGCACCTTCCTGCCGTTGGCCGACGAGCTGGAGGCTGCCGGCGCGGAACTGCGGAAGCTCTGGCCGACAGCGGAGATTTCCCTTGCAGAGGACGGAATCCTGGCGCACGGCTATGCGCTGGGCCGCGCCGGCGTGGTGGCAAGCGTCGGTACCGGAACCATCGTGATCGGCATCGACGAGGCCGGTCGTGTCGTCCGGGTGGACGGGTGGGGTCCCGATCTGGGCGATCGGGGCAGTGCCTGGCAGATCGGCAATTCCGGTATGCGGGCGGCCTACCGGCACCGCGACGGCGTCACCGAGGCGGCCGTCCTGGCGGCCGAACTCACGACCTATCTTGACGGTCCACTCGATCTGGCCACCGCCACCCGGCTGCTCGGCGAGGACGACCGCGTCCGTCGGATCGCCGGCTTCGCGGTGCCGGTGCTCGCTGCTGCCGCCGACGGCGACGCCACCGCAACCACCATCGTGGCCCGGGCCGCGGCGGAGCTGGTCGACAGCATTGCCGCGGCGGCCGAGCAGTCCGGCTCCCGATCGGTGGCCCTGGTAGGAGGCCTGACCGCTGACCGGCATTGGACGGCGGTGGTCGAGGGGCTGTGTGCTGGACGCCGTCTGGCGGTGCACCCGGCCGGCTCGCTGCGTCAGTTCGATCCCGGTGTGCTGTTGCGGGCTCCGTACCGGGCTGGCTGTGCCTGGTCGTCGGTGCCGCGCTGATGCGTCGTCACGGGCTGGCCGATGATCAGGAGCGCGGGAGCCATTCCCCAACGGGCCAGGAACTTCCGATGAAGGGAGTGCGAACAGATGCCACGGCGGCCCAATCAAACGCTGGATGATCTGGGGCTCCCGCTCAGCCTGGCCCCGGAGCAGCCGAAGGGTGATCAACTGCGGGAGATCCTCGAGGCCCTCGCGACCCGGCTGGGTGGGGGAGCAGCGCTGCCGTCCGAGCGCGCCATCGCCGAGCGCTACGGCGTCGCGCGGATGACTGTTCGCAGTGAACTGCGGCGACTGGACGCCGACGGTGTCGTCGCCATCCGGCCGGGCGCCGGTGCCTTCGTGTGCGCTCAGCGCCGCCCACCGCGCGCCGTCGGCTCCTCGTTCAGCCGCGACATGCGCCAACGCGGGCTGACTCCGGGTGCCGTGGTCGTGGAACACAACGTGCTCCGGGTGACACCGCGACTGGCCGAGTCGTTGGAGGTCGAGGTGGGCACCCGCGCCCTGCGGTTGGTGAGGATCCGGACCGCGGACGGTGAGCCTATGGGGCTGGAGCGGACCACACTGTCGCTGGAACGGTTCCCGGGACTGCAGGAGGTCGATCTCGAGCAGCATTCGCTGTACGACACGTTGCAGGAACGCTGGTCCGCGGAGCCGAGGTTCGTCCAGGCCACGGCCACTGCCGTGCTCCCCACAGCCGATGAGGTGGAGCTGCTGGGGTGGTCGACGGCGGAGCCCTGCCTCCTGGTGACCTCGACCCAGCGCGACAACCGCAACACCGTCATCGAGGTCGGACGGTCGATCTACCGCGGCGATCGTTACGACGTCGACCTCTCCTACCAGGTCGGCACCGACAACCGCTGACGTTGCCCCGCGGCTGTCGCAGACATTCGCCGAGTCGGTACGGACTCGCCCGGGCAGCAGGTTCCTGACCTCGGCGGATCGCATCGGACCGGCATCGCAGTCGTGCAGGAGTGCTCAGTGAGCGCGGGCGAAGTCCAAGCAGGCTTGGCAGAACTCCTCGCTGCCGTCGCGGTCGAAATAGGACGACATGGCCTCGTACTGGTTGCTGTCGGCGGCTGATGGGTCGCAGAGATAACCGTGGTAGTCATCGCTGTAGCCGATCAGCCGCAGCCCGGCGACGACCTCTCGCAACTGCCGGCCGATCAGGCTGTACGGTTCGACCGAGCAGTGCAGCCAACTCCGTACGCCGATGGAGACCAGGGTCAGCGGCAAGATCATTTCTGCCGGGAGGCCAGAGTTGATCATGGCCCGCTGGGCGTGTCGTCCCTCCCGGCGAGAAGCCTCCAACCGGTCCGGCCCGGACACTGTCCGGCTCCGGTCCGTCCGGGAGTCGGCCGGCCGACGGGTCGCCAGTCTCAGCTGTCTATGGGCCACCCCTAGACCGCCGCCACGGATCGGGATTCCGGGCAGTGCTGCCAGGACGGCGGCACCGACCAGGCCACCCAGCCGCGCGACCTCGTCGATCGACTGTCTGCGACGCAGGAAGCGGGTGCTCTGATCCCCGGCACAGCCCTGCAGGAAGAGAATCGGCAGGTCGGCCGCAAGCTCACGGCGAAGGTGACCCCGCGCTGCGCCGACCCAGTCGGCCGACCAACTCAGATTGTCGGGACCGAGGACGGTCGGGTGGCAGCCGTAGTCGTAGACGAGCGCCACCGGATCGTCGACCGGCCCGACCAGCAGGATGCCGATGCTCTGGTCGGTCGGGCCGCTCGGATCGTGCCGATTGCTGCCGACGCCCTCGACCGATCCTTCGGCCCAGGCGATGGTTGTGGGCCTCGGGTGCAGGCCGGCCGCGGCGGTTGCGATGGCGTCGGCCGCCGATCGAATCGCCGATTCGTCCAGCTCCGCCGGCAAGCCCGGGTGGATACTGCCGACCCAGCCGGCCGGAGCCGAGTGCGTATGTGATGCCACGCAGACGATCTGTTCCGCCGCAATGCCCGCCGCGGCCGTGACGGCGACCACGATCGCGGCCCGAAACTCGGACCGGATGGCGACCGTGTCGATGCTGATCCACAGCAACTGCGCGCGGCTGTCCTTGATCAGCAGCAGGTTGGCCTCGAGTTGATCGGCGGTGCCGCCGGCTTGGCCGACCCGGGCGGCGTACCCGGCCAGCCTGCCGTTCGTCGGGGTGGGAAGTCTGACCGTGCAGGCAGCTGCCTGCCAGCCCTGGTCAGGCATTGTTGCTGATCAACAACTCGACCGTGGCACCCCGACTCTGCAGCAGCCCGACCGTCTCGGTCGCCAGGGCCTGGACCAGCAGCGCCCCGATCACCGTCGAGGTGGCGCCGGTCCGGCCGTCCGGGCTGTCGATGATGGCGTCGCCGGGAACGCCGCAGTTGTCGATCACCACATCGGCCACCTCGAGCAGCTTCCTGCCGCTCGGCGCCCGGGAGGAGACCGAATCGCTGTGCCGCCGTGAGCCGAGCGCGATGATCTTGGCACCCCGATCGTGCGCGAGCTCGGCCACCTCGACCGGGACGGCATTGCGTCCCGAATTGGAGATCACCAGCAGGCAGTCCCCGGTTGCCACCGGGTGCACTTCGAGCAGGGCAGCCGCCAGTCCTGGGGACCGCTCCAGCACCGAACTCTTCTGCAGCCCTTCGTGCAGCATCAGTGACGGTTCCAAGATCGGATGCACCGCGGTCATCCCGCCGGCCCGTCCCCAGATCTCCTCCACCAGCAGATGCGAGTGCCCGGTCCCGAAGGCCCAGAATCGGTGCCCGGTCTCGATGGCGTCGGCGACCAGCGCGGCGGCGGTCCGCACCGGGTCGAGCTGGGTCCCGACGGCCGTTTCGGCCAGTCTCATCGTCTGCCGGCAGTACTGCTCTGCCGTTGGCACCTGCATTCAGCCCCCTCGGTCCAAACTGGACTAGACCGTAACCCAGGGCGTTCTTCCGGGGCAAGGGCCGGCTGAGGACTGCACACCAAGATCACCCCGCCGTCTCGGGCGGGTTCGATCCCGCTGGGTGGATGGTGGCCGCCGGACAGCGCAACCGATTCGCCGGTCATGGCAGGATCGCCCTTATTGATCATGAAGGAGCTGAGCCATGGTTGTCTCGACGCCCGCGACCGTTCGCAGCGATTTCGCTGTGGATGCTCGGACCCAGGCCATGTTCGACCGCAACGGTTGCGTCAAATTGCGGGGTGTCATCGATCCCGACGTGGTCGACGATTGGGCGCCACTGATCTCCGATGCGGTGGTCGAGCTGAACACCGAGCACTTGCCGTTGGAGGAGCGCGACACGTACGGGAAGGCCTTCCTGCAGGTGTCGAATATCTGGCAGCGCAACGATCAGGTGGCCGAATTCGCGTACTCCGCGGATCTGGCCCGGATCGCGACCGAGCTGCTGGGGGTGCGTGGGGTGCGGATGTACCACGACCAGGCTCTGTACAAGGAGCCGGGCGGCGGGATCACCCCCTGGCACGCCGACCAGTACTACTGGCCGTTCGCGACCGACCGCTGCATCACCGTATGGGTGCCATTGCAGGACACTCCGGCGGAGCTGGGGCCGCTGACTTTCGCACAGGGCAGCCACGGATTCGAGTTCGGACGCGATCTGGCAATCAGTGACGAGTCCGAGGAGCAACTGCAGCAGGCCCTCGGCGCACAGTCGTTTGCGGTGGACGATTCGCCGTATCGGCTCGGCGACGTCAGCTATCACCTCGGCTGGACCTTCCATCGGGCGGGCGCCAATGCGTCAGCCGAGCCGCGGAGGGTGATGACGATGATCTATGTGGACGCCGACATGATCATCACCGAGCCGACGAATGCCAATCAGGTACGGGATCTCGCCACCTGGATGCCCGGCATGCGGCCGGGCGACGTGGTCTCGTCGCCACTGAATCCGGTGCTCTATCAACGGTGAGCCCGCGTCCATGCCCACGGACGATGGCCCGACCCAACCAGGACCGGTAGATCAGGACTGATAGATGAAGACAGCAATCGTCGTCACACCGGAGTTCGAGTCGATCTGGCCCTTCGTGGCCGATCAGCTGCACCGCCTGCTGGAGCCATCGATCGAGGTCGAGCTGGTTCGACCGACGAGCGACGAGGCAAGGTCGGTGGCGCAGATCGTCTCCGACCCGGAGCAGTTGGAACGGCTGATCGCCCTCGGTATCGGTCTGACCGAGGCGGATCTGGACACGCTCCCGGCCCTGCGCGAGGTGGCCGCGAGTCTCGGGTACGAGGAGCCGCCGGGTCTTGCCGAATCGCTGGCTGCCCGCAAGATCCGCCGGGTCGGGCACGACACGGAGGGATTCTGGGCACAGTCGGTTGCGGAGTTCGCCCTCGGGCTGACGATCGGTGCGCTGCGCCGGATCCCGCAACGGCATCAAGCGCTGATCGCGGGGCAGGACGCGTGGCAGTACGAGGCGCAGCAGTACAGCGACGATTCCCGCTTCAGCAACGGCACCATCAGCGGCAAACGCGTACGCATCGTCGGCGCCGGCAACATCGCCAGCCGTTATGCCGCCTTCACGCACATGATCGGCGCCGACGTAGCCGCCTGGGACCCGTACGCGCCCGAACTGGCGTTCCACCGCTCCGGGGCCCGTCGCGAGCACTTCGCCGAGCGACTCGTCACCGATGCCGAGATCTTCGCGCCGATGGTCCCGCTGACCGCCGGCACCCAAGGTCTGGTCACCGCAGAATTGATCCGCCGACTTCCGACCGGCTGCCTGGTGATCCTGGCGACCCGCGCCAAGATCGTCGACACCGAGGAGCTGCGCCGGCGAGTGATCGCCGACGAACTCAGCCTTGCCGCCGACGTGTTCGACCTCGAACCGCTGCCGTCCGACGACGCGTTGCTCGGTCGGGCCAATGTGGTCCACACACCGCACATCGCCGGACGGACCAGGGACTCGAATCATCGCTGGGCCGAGATGTTGGTGGAGCAGTTCGCCGACTACCAGAGATGACCATGATCAAGTCGGTGGGCATCGATGCGAGGGGCGGGGAGCCCGATGATCAGCAGCGGGCGACCAGCAGGGGGAGGGGTACCGGCGAGACGAAATCGGTGTTCGCGAAGGCCTCGAGCCGAAGAGGTGATTTGTGTCCGAGGGGGGACTTGAACCCCCAAGCCCATTACTGGGCACTAGCACCTCAAGCTAGCGCGTCTACCAATTCCGCCACCCGGACAAGGGTCGCCGCACGCGGCGGCTGATGAACTATAGCAATCGCGGCCGGTGACCCAAAGTCGGCATCCGAGGGCCGGGGCGCGGGGCTCTTCGGCCCGGAAAATGATCCCGGATCCGCCGAGGTTCTGCACCTTCGCCAGCCGTCTGGTGGTGCCCGACCTCGGCGGATCCTCGGCGTTCGGACCACAGCGTTGCGGACCGTTGTTAGGCAAGGCTCACTTTTCTGGAATCGTTCCAGAAAAGGTCCTAGGCTGTGGCCATGACCGAGACGATTCCCACCTCGTCCGACCAGCGCGAGCAGGCGCCCCACTCGACCCACCCCAGCTCGACCCACCCCGGCTCGACCCACCCCGAGCCGCAGGGCAAGGGGATCAACCAGCGGTTGAACTGGCTGCGGGCCGGCGTGCTCGGTGCGAACGACGGCATCGTCTCCACTGCCGGCATCGTGATCGGGGTGGCCGGCGCGTCGGTCGGACGCGGAGCGATCGGTCTGGCCGGTCTGGCCGGTCTGGTTGCCGGCGCGCTGTCGATGGCCGCCGGCGAGTACGTGTCGGTCAACACCCAGCGGGACACCGAGAAGGCGCTGATCGAGCAGGAGAAGCGCGAGCTCGAGACGATGCCCGAGGCCGAGCTCGACGAGCTCACCGACATCTATCGCCGCAAGGGACTGTCCGGTCCGTTGGCCCGGCAGGTCGCCGAGGAGTTGACCGAGCACAACGCGCTCGAGGCCCACTTGGAGGCCGAACTCAAGATCGACGCCGACGACCTGTCCAATCCGTTGACGGCCGCGCTCGCCTCCGCCCTCAGTTTCACCGTCGGAGCGCTGCTGCCGCTGCTGATGATCATCCTCACTCCGGAGTCGGTACGGATCCCGCTGACCGTCGTGTCGGTGGCGATCGCACTGGTGATCACCGGCGCGGTGAGCGCGAAACTCGGTGGTGCACCGGCCCCGCGGGCCGTGCTTCGCAATGTGCTCGGCGGCTTGGTGGCGATGTCCGTGACCTATCTGATCGGTCGGGTCGCCGGCACGCTCTGACCTGTCGCTGGTCCGGCGGGGCGTCGACCGCCCGCTGCGGCCGTCTGCGCCCGGCCGGACGGGCGATGACAGAATCGGCTCATGACCGCATCCTCCGGCAACTCCGCAGTTGATCATGACTACAAGCCCGAAGCCGAGGTCGTCGACCTGTGCCGGGAACTGATCCGGATCGACACCTCCAACTACGGCCCGGAGGCCGGCCCGGGGGAGCGGGACGCCGCCGAGCGGGTGGCCGAACTGCTCGACGAGGTCGGCATCGCCAGCGAGCTGTACGAGCCCGAGTCCCGCCGGACCACCCTGGTCGCCCGCTGGGAACCGGAGGGCACCGACACCAGCCTGCCGCCGCTGCTGGTGCACGCACACCTGGACGTCGTACCGGCCAATGCCGCCGACTGGCAGGTCGACCCGTTCGCCGGGGAGATCAAGGACGGCTGCGTCTGGGGGCGCGGCGCGGTGGACATGAAGGACTTCGATGCGATGGTGCTCAGCGTCGTACGAGCTCGGGCTCGTGCCGGCGCCGCCCCACGGCGACCGATCCGCCTGGTCTTCACCGCGGACGAGGAAGCCGGCGGGATGAAGGGATCGCAATGGCTCGTTGATCAACATCCGGAAACGATCAACGACTGCACCGAAGGGATCGGCGAGGTCGGC
>DATCVL010000537.1:0-1573 GCA_036566865.1 Microlunatus sp. | reverse complement strand
GAGCAGGGCCGGTGGCGGGTCCGATTGGCGCGTGGCGACCGGGAGACCTTCATCTGGGCCGACAGCCATCACCGCTGGACCCAGATCTACACCGGGGACGACCGCCGCGACATCGGCCTGGCGGTCGAGCCGATGACGTGTGGACCGGACGCGTTCAACTCCGAGATCACCGCCGACGGCGTGGTCGTCCTGGAGCCGGGCGCGAGCCACCAGGGAGTCTGGGGCATTTACGGCCGCTGAACGCCGGCCCACCGACCACCATCTCAATCGGGTCGCACGACGCGGGCGCTGCCGCCATGACCGCGGTCGGTTTCGGCGGCAGCAGTGAGGTCCGGAGCGTCGACGTCGATCCCGGACGCGTTGCCGATCTCCGGACCGTCGACGAGTTGGTGGCCCAGAGCGGTCAGACCGGCGCCGGTGGCGGAGCCGGCGAGGCCCTGGTCGGTGGGTTCGGTGGTGCCGTTGCGGGAACTCAACCGCGGCGCCTTGATCGCATCGACCAGCGGCAGCCCGCGTTCCAGGTGTCCGAGGATGATCTGGGCCACCGACGTGATGATGGTCGCTCCTCCCGGCGTACCGCAGGCCAGGATCGGCCGGCCATGTCGGGTGATGATGGTCGGACTCATCGAGGACCGGGGCTGCTTGCCCGGGCCGGGCAGATTGGGATCGGGTACGCCGTCGGTCAGCGGCACGAAGTCGAAGTCGGTGAGCTCGTTGTTGAGTAGGAATCCGTAGCCCGGAACGGTGATCGCAGAGCCACCGGTCTGCTCGATGGTCAGGGTGTAGGCGACCACGTTGCCCCACCGGTCCACCGCGTTCAGATGGGTCGTATGGGGACCCTCGTACGGCTCGGACTGCCGCCGGCCGACCGTCGATCCGCCGTCGTAATCGCCGTCGGGGAATCCGAACGGAATCGGCCGCGGCTGCGCTTGATCCGGATCGAACAGCTGGGCCCGCTCGCGGGCGAACCCCATGCTCAGCAACTCCTCCACGGGCACACCCCGGACATCGCCGACCCAGCGGTTCCGGTCGGCGAACGCGGTGGCGCTGGCCTCGGCGAATCGATGGAGATAGTCCACCTCGGACAGCTCCGCCAGCCCGATGCCGGTGTTCTCCTGATAGGCCTGGATCAGGTTCAGGATCTCCCCCACCGCGATCCCACCCGAGCTGGGCAGGCTCATCCCGTACACCTGCTGATGGTGCAGGCGACTACGGGTCGCCGGCTGGATCCGGGCCCGATAGCGATGCAGATCGGACCTGGTCAGCTGCCCGGCATAAACCGTGACCCCGGCCGCGGTCGGCGGCCGTTGGGCGGTCTCGACCACGGCCCGGGCGATCTCACCGTGGTAGAACTCGTGCGTCCCGCGGCGACGCAATCGCCGGTAGGTGTCGGCCAGATCCGGATTGCGGAAGGCGTCGCCGACCGCCGGCACCCTGCCACCGGGCAGGAACAACTCGGCACTGGCCGGAAACTTGGCGAACCGTTCGGCGTTGTCGGCGATCAGCTCCTGGTAGTGCTCGTCCACCACGAAGCCGCGCCGGGCGAGCTCCTCGGCCGGCTCCAGCAGGTCGG
>DATCVL010000536.1:0-15059 GCA_036566865.1 Microlunatus sp. | reverse complement strand
AGCCGGCCAGCTCGGCGGTCTGGCCGAAGATCACCGCCAGTCCGAGGACCTGCGCAGCCAGGGTGATCGCCGCGTTCACCACCGCCACCCAGAATTCGCCCCGGTACTGGACAATGTTCAGCACGCCCAGCCGCAGGTAGGTCCGGACGATCCGCAGACTGTGACGGAGCCCGCCGCTCTGGGTCGCGCCGGCAACGCCGCCGACGTCGCTGACCTCCTCGATGCTCATGCGCCCACCGCCGAATAGCGCCGGACCGCACGGGACCAGACAACCCGGAGCAAGATCAACGCCAGCACGATCCAGACCGCCTGGGCTCCGTACCCTTTCCAGATCTCGGCACCGGTCGTCTCCCCCATCGCCACGTTCACCACGAACGCCTGCGACCAGGGGAAGGGCGAGAACGCTGCCACCGCGCCGATCGTCGCCGGCAGCACCGTCAGCGGCGCGAATCCGCCGCTGAGGAAGGTCCGGACCGAGAAGTAGAGGTTGTTCAGCGCCGACACCTTGGTCAGCCAGAAGGCGCTCAACGCCAGCACCCATTCGATCAGGAACCGCAGCACCGCGCCCATGATCAACGCCGGTACGAAGGCGACCAGCCCGGCCGCGGTGATCCCGGACAGATCGCCGTCGAAGGCGATGAGCAGGATCACCACCGCGGGCACGATACCGACCAACCCGACCAGCTTGTAGGAGACGTTGTCGGCCACGTCCTTGTGGATCGGGTGGATCGGCCGCAACAGCAGCGGTGAGAAGGCACCCTCGCGGACCCGCCACTCGAACTCCCACATCAACCAGATGAAGGTCAGATGGTCCACCAGCAGCATCAGCGCGAAGTAGGTGACGAACCGATCGGCGGTGTAGCCGCCGACCTGCCCGGTCGGGCCGGCCACCGTACGCCAGACCACGATCAGCACGATCGGCTGGATCACCGAGGTCAGCACCCAGATCGCCGACGCCCCGCGATAGGCGATGTTGACCGCCGTCGAGGCGGCGAGTTCACCGCGGTAGTAGCGCCACAGCGTGCTCGGCGAAAACCGCCCGAAGTCCGGCAGGTCGGATGTCCGGTCCCCGGGTTGCCCGAGCACCGGCGACCCGCTCACCGGGTCCCCTCGGTCGACGGGTCGGCGCTCGGCACCGCGAACACCTGCTCGATCACGGCTTCGATCGGTTGCTCGGCAATGGTCAGGTCGGCCACCGGCAGCCCGGACAGCAGTCGCGCCGCCACCGCCGCTGTCTCGGCCGCCGGCACCTGCACCCGCCAGCCGGTCTCCGTCCGCTGCGGTGATTCGCTGATCAGGGCAGGTCCGAGCAGCGCGGCCACATCGGCGGCCGAGGTCGTACTGCCTTCGGCCAACTCCACCTCGATCGTCTTGTCCGGCGCGAACGTCCGCACCAATTCACTCAGCGCACCGTCGAACAGCAGTCGGCCGTGGTGGATCACGATCACCCGCTTGCAGAGTGCCTCGACATCGGCCATGTAGTGGCTGGTCAAGATCACGCAGGCACCGGTCCGCCGGTTGTACTCCGCCACGAACGACCGGATCCGGCGCTGCATGGCCACGTCCAACCCGATCGTCGGCTCGTCCAGGAACAGGACCTGCGGACGATGCAACAGGGATCCGGCGAACTCACACTTCATCCGCTCGCCCAGCGACAGGTTGCGGGCCGGCTTGCGCAGCAACTCCTCCAACTCGAGCAGCTCGACCAGTTCGTCCAACCGGGCGGCGAAATCGGCATCGCCGATCTGGAAGATCGCCTTGTTCAGCCGGTACGAGTCGACCACCGGGATGTCCCACTGCAGCTGACTGCGCTGGCCCATGATCAAGGTCATCCGGCCGAGGTAGTTGCGCTCCCGCCGCCAGGGCGTGAAGCCGAGCACCTCGGCCCTTCCGGAGGTCGGATGCAGCAAGCCGGACAGCATCTTCAGGGTGGTGGTCTTGCCGGCTCCGTTCGGACCGAGGAAGCCGACCACCTCGCCCGCCCCGATGCTGAAATCGATCCCTTGGACGGCATGGACAGCACGGGTCCTGCGACGTACCAGGGCCGCCATCGCGGCGCGTACGCCGGCTTCCCGTTCGGGCACCTGGTAGGTCTTGCCCAACTGCTCCACCCGAATCGCTGCATCGGACACGGCGATAACCAACCACATCCCTCCGACAGCCGCCAGAGCATTCCTCCCCGGGACCTGACACGCAAGCCGACGCGTCCATCGGGATCGAGGTCTGACAGACTCGGCGGCGTGAGCAGTTCAGCACCGATTCCTTCGCCCAGGTCAGGCTCCGCGGCCGTGGTCGGTCTCGGCACCATGGGTGCCGGCATCGCCGAGGTCCTTGCCGGGCACGGCTTCCGGGTGATCGGGATCGATGCCGACGACGCAGCACTGGAACGCGGCCGGTCGATCGTGCAGACCTCCACCGGCCGGGCCCTGGAGCGCGGCAAGATCACCGAGGCCGATCGCACGGCACTGATCGACCGGATCGAGTACGGCTCCGAGATCGACGCCGTCGCCGAGGCCGACGTGGTGATCGAGGCGGTCAGCGAGAGCCTCGAGCTGAAGACGTCGATCTTCTCCCGGCTCGGCGCGTTGGCAGCGCCCGACGCGCTGCTGGCCACCAACACCTCCTCGCTGCCGATCACCGCGATCGCCAGGGCCTCCGGGTCCCCGGAGCGGGTGGTCGGGGTGCACTTCTTCAATCCCGCGCCGGTGCAATCACTGGTCGAGGTGGTCCGCACCGTACTGACCGAACCGGCCACCGAGCGGCGCGCACTGGAGCTCGTCACCGGGCTGGGCAAGACGCCGATCGTCTGCGGTGATCGCGCCGGGTTCGTGGTGAACGCGCTGCTGGTGCCCTATCTGAATCGGGCCGTCCGGCTGCTCCAGGACGGCTTCGCCACTGCCGAGCAGATCGACCAGGCGATGGTCGATCGCGCCGGCTATCCGATGGGGCCGCTGACCCTGCTCGACCTGGTCGGGCTCGATGTCACCGCGTCGGCGCTGCAGCGGATGTACGACGAGACCCGGGATCGCCGCCATGCGCCGACCGCGCTGCTGGTCGAGCTGGTCACCGCCGGATGGTTGGGCCGCAAGACCGGCAACGGGATCCTGATCGGCGCGGGAGCCGACCGGCCCGCTCCCCGGGTACTGGTCGACCGGTCGCCGGAGCTGCCGGAGGCGTTGCTGCTGCCCTACCTGAACGACGTCTGTCGGATGGTCGAGATCTCCTATGCCACCCCGGACATGATCGACACCGGGATGAGCCGGGGCTGCCGGATGCCGCTGCCGTTCGACGTGCTCGCCGAGCTCGGGCCACGGCGGGTGCTGGCCGGCCAGCAACAGATCTTCGCCGAGACCGCCGAACCCGGTGACCGCCCGTCGCTGCTGCTCGAACGGCTGGCCGGCGCGGCCGATCCGGCCGCGGCACTGGCCCAGCTCCGTACGCTCGGGCGTTGATCATGCCGTCCGGACGTCGCCCCAGCAAACATCTCCGGCAGGCCCGGCCGCTGAGCTCGAGCCATGCCAGCGCAGTGATCAAATCCGACGGCCGCTGGATCGTCCGCTCGGTCTCCGGCGCCTCCGCGACCAAGGACTATCGCTGCCCTGGTTGCGACCAGCTGATTCGCCCGGGTACGCCGCATGTGGTGGTCTGGCCCGCAGACCCTGGTCTGGGTGCTGGCAGCGGACTGGAGCAACGCCGGCACTGGCACACGGCCTGTTGGTCGAGGCGACCATGATCAGGGAGAAATGATCATGGTCCACGAACTGAAGCACGGCCTGTACGCCACCGTCCTTGATCAACATCCACAGGAACACCAGCCCCGCGTCGCCTTCTGTCATGGACTCTTCGGACAGGGCAAGAACTGGACCTCCGTCGCCAAACAGCTCAGCGACCGCTACGCCGTGACCTTGATCGACATGCCGAACCACGGGCGATCGGACTGGACCGAGGAGTTGTCCTTCCCCGAGCTGGCTGATCAGCTCGGGTGCTACCTCGCCGACGCCGGCGGCGAGGATCCGTGGGCGGTGGTCGGACACTCGATGGGCGGCAAGATCGCGATGGCGCTGGCGCTGCGTCATCCCGAGCTGGTCCAGCGGTTGTGCGTGGTGGACATCGCGCCGGTCGACTATCGCGGCAAGAGCGAATTCGACGGCTACGTCGCAGCGATGCGGTCGATCGACCTTGACCAGCTACAGTCCCGGGTCGAGGCCGATGATCAACTGCGGGACGGGGTCCCCAACCCGACCGTACGCAGCTTCCTGCTGCAGAATCTCCGCCGCGGCGACTCCGATCATCCGGGGTGGCACTGGCAGATGAACCTGCGGCTTCTCGGTGATCAACTCGATCGGCTGACCGACTGGCCGGACCCGTTCCCGATCGGGCGCGAAGGCCGCGACAGCTACCAGGGGCCGACCCTGTGGGTCGCCGGCGCGGACTCCGACTACATCAGGCCGGAGTACACACCGACGATGAAGCGGCTGTTCCCCCAGGTCCGATCGGTCAAGATCAAGGGCGCCCGACACTGGGTGCATTCGGAGCAGCCGGACATCTTCGTCCAGGTGCTGCGCCGATTCCTTGGTCAGCCCCGGTGATGATCACCAGTTGGGCTCGTGACGCTCCAGCACCCTGGGAAGCGGCAGCCGAGCCGGGTGGATCACGTAGACCGTGCCACCGGAATGCGGCACCCAGGCGTTCTCCAGTTGATCACGTCGATAGGTGAATCGGACCTCGCCGTCGTCCGGGATCAGATGAGAAGCCGGGTCGTTGACCACGACGTCGCCGTCGTCGGTGAAGCCGACCACCACCATCAGGTGCCCATTGGTGCCGTATCCGGCCCCGTCCAACTCGTCCTTCTCGAACGACACCGAGATGATCACCGGGATCCCGGCCTTGATCAACTCCTCCGCTTCAGTGAAACTCCTCAACCTGGTAACGAATCCCTTCAGTCCCCAGGTGGTGGCGTAGGCGGTGTTGAACGGCCAGTTGCCGGCACCGTCGTAGGTGTAGTCGAAGACGTTGCGAGCTGAGTAGTCGACCTCGGCGTCGACCGGCGGGTCGACCCAGGCAAGATCATGTTTGGTCGGTCCGGTGTGCCAGTACTTGATCACCATCGCGGTCGAGGTGGCCGAGCACCAGGCTTCACCGCCGTTGTCCCATTGCGGATAGTGACCGTCGTGCACCTCCTGGGACAGCGTCGGCACATCCAACACCTTGCCCAAGGCACTGCCGCCGGGGCTGACCGGGACGGTCGGGTCGTCCGGCAGCCGGGAGGCCACCGCACCGATCGTCTGCAGGACCGGAGTCTGATGACTTCCGGCCGGCCGGAGCAGGGTCGCCCGCAACTGCCAGTCGGACAGTTCGTGCGGTTGGTAGACGTGCAGGGTGTCGGTCCAGACCGTCGCCAGATCGGTTCCTTGATCATCTACCGAGGTACGGTGAATGCCGCCACCGTCGGCGGGATCCTTCGCGCACCAGCGGCCGAGGATGTACCAGCCGGACAGGTCACCGTTCTCGTCGTGGCCACGGACGGTGATCTCAACCCAGGTCTCGCCGGGTGTGTCCACCTCCCAGGATGAGATCAACTCGGTGTAGCCGAAGTTCGTCCGGACCACCGGCGAGGTCCAGGTCGCGGTCTCGTAATGCACCGCGGCGGCGTCCTCGGCGAACGGGTCGATGTAGTCCCGGGATCCACTCGGGCGGCCGATCCTCACCCCATGCCGACTCCACTGCGTGCCGTCGTGTCGGCCGGCGCGGAGGTCGGAGCCGGTGAAGGACTTGTAGCCGACATGCCGATCCCCGGCCACCTTGCTGGTGTTGGTCGGGTCCTGCCGCGGACCGATCGGCGCGGTGCCGTCGGCCAACGCCCTGCGGGTGCCGATCGCCAGCGCTGCGGTCACACCGGCTGCGGTGCCCAGCGCCGTCCGACGACCGAACCTCCAGTTCCTCGCCCGGGGTGTCTCGTCCGGGACGGATGTATCGCGATCGGCCAACGGAACCTCCGAGAGTCAGGCCGGCAGCCAGCACCGGGCAACAATTGACAGCCGAACTGGGGCGATCGTAAACCCCTTACCTGGTTCCTGTCGACGGTTGCGGCGAACTCGGTCGAGGCCCGCCGGCACGGACCCCGCGGTGTCAGCGAGCCGATCGCGCCAGCCGGCGACGCCGGGCCCGTCGACGCAAGATCATCATCGCACCGACTGCACCGGCACCGGCGGCGATCAGTCCGGCTTGCCGGCGACGGCCGTCGGGCCGCGATCCGTCGCCGGCCGCATCGCCCTCGGGGTGACCATGATCAACTTCCTGGCCGTCGGCATCGGCCAGGGTGACCACACCGCCGGTGCCGTCGACTGTGATCACGTCGCCGTGTTTGATCCGCTGAGTCGCCGCACCGGTTCCGAGGACCGCCGGGATGCCGTACTCGCGGGCGACGATCGAGCTGTGGCTCAACGGTCCACCGACGTCGGTGACGACACCGCCGGCCATCGCGAACAACGGCGTGTAGGCCGGGGTGGTGATCTTGGCGACGATGATCATCCCGGGCTCCATCTTGGCGAAGTCGGCGTGATCGGTGATCAGGCAGGCGCGGGCGGTGACGGTGCCGCCGCTGGCACCCAGCCCACGCAGCGTCGGACCGTCCTGGCCGTCGGCATCGACCGACGGCATCCAGGGCTCCAACAGCTTGGCGGCACCGGACTTCGGCAGCAACTGCGGAGGGATGACCGTACGGCGGCCGCGCCAGGCCATCCGCCGTTCGCCGATCCGTGCGGAGAAATCGGCCGACACCTTCTGGCCGCGGTCCAGCGTCGCCGCGGCGTCGTCCAGTTCGGCGGCGTACAGCCAATACACGTCCTGCGGGTCGGCCAGCGCGTCGGCGGCTTGCAGCCGGCCTCCGAGCTCGGCCAACAGCGACCGGATCAGCGGCCAGGCCAACCCGACGTCGGCCAACGCATCCTCACGCAGACCGCCGTACTGCTGGGCCTTGCGCAACACCGGCTCGATCATCTTGCGTCGCACCGGGTCGAGCCGCTCGAGCAGCTGTGTGGTCGCCTGCTCCCGGGCGGCTGCCAGCCGGCGCTGCCGTTCGGACGGATCCTTGGCGTCCGGACCGGCGTAGTAGCGCAGCGTCTCCAACACCGCGGACGGATCGTCGGCGGCCACCGGATTGGCGAAGTCGAGATCGGAGATGGTGTGGCCGAAGGCCTCCAGGTAGGTGCCGATCCGTTCCTGCCACTGCTGCCAGCTGTCCTGGGGTATCGAGTCCGGACGCGTACCGAAGACCAACTCGCGTGGGTCGCCGTCCGCACTCAGGGCGGCCAGCAGCTCCGGCTGGTCCTTGAGCCAGCTGCCGAGTCGATACAGCTCGCGTTCGGCCCGCATCGGCGAGCTCTCCAGCCCGAGCACGTACGTGGTCGGTTCCGGCTCACCGGGCTTTCGCAGTGGCTTGTACATCCGGGTGAAGGCGGTTTCACTGCTGGCCGCGACCGGGATCACCTGCTGCACCCCGGTGTAGTAGCGGCAGCCGGCCAGCAACAGCTCCCGCACGCCGGTGAGCAGTTCCTCGGCCGACAACGTCGATCGATCCTTGGCCGCCCAGTCGGAGACCGCCTGCAGATAGTCGGGCTGGTAGGTACCCCGCCAACGTCGCTCCGCGTTGGCCTGCCCGCTCTGGAACATCCGGACCATGATCGGAGCGGCTTTCCAGGTCAGGTGTCTCAGTGCCTTCCAGCTGTAGCCGTAGTAGGCGTAGCCGTTGACGGTCGGGAAGATCGTCATGTCCTCGGGCACATCGTCGATGAGCTCGGAGAACAGGGAATGCAACGACCCGACCACCGCCGGCCCGATCAGGTCGCCGAAGAGCGGGGTCAGCGGCTCCGGCATCATCTCCACGATGCTGGCGCGGAAGTACATGCGCTTGGGATCCGGCACCTCCCAGTCGGTCGGCGGATCGCCGACGGGGTCGGGCAGCGCGGTGACCGGGCGAGCCTGAACCAGCCACAAGGTGTGGTTGTGCCGGGCCCACTCGAGATCCATCGGTCGGCCGTAGTGCTCAGCCACCTGCCGGCCGAGCTCGGCCAACTCGGTGGCCTCTGCCTCGGTCAGAACGGGCGCCCGCCGGCGCTGCAGCGGGACCTCGACCTCCTCGGTTCCGCTTGCCGTGCGTACGGTCTGCACCTGCTTGTCGGCGATGTCACGGGAGCGCACGACCCAGTGATCATTCACCCGGCGAAGCGTGCTGTTGTCGGTGGTCACGGTGCCGCCGACGACCGACTCCCCCAGCCCCCAGGCAGCCGCGATCACGGTCTCGTCCCGCCGGCCGTTGGTCGGATTGGCGGTGAAAAGCACCCCGGCAGCATCGGCGTCGATCAGCACCTGCACCACCACGGCCAGCCTGACCCCGTCCGCCGCGACGCCGTGTTGCTGCCGGTAGGCGATCGCCCGCGGCGTCCACAGCGAGGCCCAGCAATCCCGGACGGCAGCGATCAGCCGATCCACGCCGCGGATGTTCAGGTAGGTGTCCTGCTGGCCGGCAAAGCTCGCGTCGGCGAGATCCTCGGCGGTGGCCGAGGACCGGACCGCGACCGCCGGGTCGTCTTCTCCGCTGCTGCGTGCCAGTTCTGCGTAGGCGGTGCTGATCTCGTCGACCAGGTCGGCCGGCACGTCCGATTGCGCAAACAGTTCTGCGATCTCGGCCGCGGCCGACTCCGCGGACTCTTGATCATCACCGACCACCCGGCCGGACGCCGCGATGATCAAGTCCTGGATCTCGGTCCGGCGGACGAAACTGCCGTACCCCTCGGTGGTGATCACGAAGCCCGGCGGAACCGGTAGCCCGGCACGGGTGAGTTCTCCGAGGTTGGCTCCCTTGCCACCGGCCGCCTCGATGTCGGTCGACACGATGGATTCGAACGGGCGGATCACCGCCATGATTCGGTCACTTCCTCAGTGCTGAGCAGTTCGTCCGGCCCTGTACCGGATCCCGAGCGACCCGATCGATCGTAGACCTCGAAGGCTCGCGCGAACCCGCCGATTTCTGACTGTCGGGGAGATCACATCCTGCTCGCCCGCGACACCTACCGCGGGCCGGTCGCGACCGGCCGCACCGTCCTCCGGTGGCGCAGATTAGGGTGCAGCCATGGTCAATCTCACCAGGATCTACACCCGTACCGGTGATCACGGCCAGACCCGGCTGGTGGACATGTCGGTGACCGAGAAGACCGACCCGCGGGTCGCCGCGTACGGCGACGTGGACGAGGCGAATGCCGCCATCGGCGTTGCGCTGGCCACCGGCGCGTTGCCCGAGCCGGTCCGCGACGTCCTGGCCCAGGTGCAGAACGAGCTCTTCGACCTGGGCGCCGATCTGGGCAACCCGCTGGCGAGCTCGTACGACTTCGAGCCGCTGCGCATCAACCAGGACTACATCGACCGGCTGGAACGCTGGTGCGACGAATTCACCGCCGACCTGCCCAAGCTGCGGTCCTTCATCCTGCCGGGCGGCAACCCGGCCGGCGCCCAACTGCACGTCGCCCGGACCGTCACCCGGCGCGCCGAACGCACCGGCTGGCAGGCGATCCAGCAGTACGGCACCGAACCGTCCAGCGAAGATCAGCATCGGCCGGGCGGCATCAACCCCCTGGCGATCGGTTACCTGAACCGGCTGTCCGATCTGCTCTTCATCCTCACCAGGGTGGTGAACGGTACCGAGCACGAGGTGCTCTGGGTGCCCGGTGGCGATCGCTCCCCGGTCGCCGCTGATGATCATCAGCCAACCGATGAGGACGACCGACCATGATCAGGATCGAGGCCTGATCACGGTCTTGACCGGCCGACCGCAGGTTGGCGAAGATCTTCGAACCCGAAGAGCTTCGAACCATTGCATGACGATGTCCATCGACGTACAGGAGAACCAGCACCATGACCAGCCCCAGCAACAGCCCCGCTCTCGGACGCGAGGCCACCGGAGTGGCCGAGCCGAAGCAGGATCGGCCGGTGACGCTGTTCACCGGGCAGTGGGCCGATCTGCCGTTCGAAGAGATCTGCCGGCTGGCCGGCGAATGGGGCTATGACGGTTTGGAGATCGCCTGTTGGGGTGATCATTTCGACGTCGCGCGCGCCGCCGAGGACGAGGCGTACGTCAAGAATCGCAAGGACATCCTGGAGAAGAACGGGCTCGGCTGCTGGGCGATCTCCAACCACCTCAACGGTCAGGCCGTCTGCGAAGCGATCCTGGACGATCGGCACAAGTCGATGGTGAATCCGCGGGTCTGGGGCGACGGCGATCCCGAAGGCGTACGGCGGCGGGCAGCCGAGGAGATGAAGACCACGGCACGGGCCGCGGCGGCCTTCGGGGTGGACACCGTGATCGGCTTCACCGGTTCGCCGATCTGGCACTACGTGGCGATGTTCCCGCCGGTCGGCGACGACGTCATCCAGGCCGGCTACCGGGAGTTCGCCGATCGCTGGAATCCGATCATCGACGTCTTCGACGAGGTCGGGGTCCGATTCGCCCACGAGGTGCATCCGAGCGAGATCGCCTACGACTACTGGACCACGGTGGCGATGTTGGACGCCATTGACCACCGACCCGGATTCGGGCTGAATTTCGACCCCTCGCACATGGTCTGGCAGGGCCTGGACACCGTCGGCTTCCTGTGGGACTTCAAGGACAAGATCTGGCACATCGACTGCAAGGACACCAAGGTCCGGATGAACAACGGTCGCAATGGTCGGCTTTCTTCACATCTGCCCTGGGCCGATCCGCGGCGCGGCTGGGACTTCATCTCCACCGGCCGGGGTGACACCCCGTGGGAGGACATCTTCCGGATGTTGAACACCATCGGCTACGGCGGACCGATCTCGATCGAGTGGGAGGACGCCGGCATGGACCGACTGGATGGTGCGCCGGAGGCGCTCGAATTCGCCCGCGCAATGAACGCGATCAAGCCGTCGGAATCCTCTTTCGACGCTGCGTTTGCCAATTAATTCGCGGTCTCGTCAGTGCCTGCTGCCGCGAGCCGTACCGGCGTCTTGCGTTCCGGGGGGCGACCCCCGGGCCCCGGGCGTGGTTACCTCCACAGCGGGGTCCACACGGCACCTCCGCTGCGCTGCGGTGCCGGTCTCGCGCTGGCGCGCTCGACGGGCATGCATAGGTTGCGTTTGAGCGGCCGGCCTGGCTGTCCTTGTTGCGTGTCGGGCCGAGGCGGCGACGGACCGGCGCGGCAACATCAGAGGAACTGAAATCCAAGGAGCTGTCATCAAAGTCGTCAGTTACAACCTTCGATTTGCGTCCGAGAACGATCCGCAGCCTTGGTCGCGGCGACGCGGGGCGATGATCCGATTGCTCACCGAACTCGCCCCCGACATCCTCGGCACCGAGGAGGGACTTGATCATCAACTCCGCGATCTGGAGGCCGGACTCGGGGCGCCGTACCAGCTCATCGGCGAACACCGGCATCACGACGACGGTTCGGAGAACGCCGAGGAATACTCCGCAATCTTCTACAACTCCGAGACCGTGGAATTGATCAACATCGATCACCAATGGTTGTCGGATACCCCGTCCGTGCCGGGTTCTCGGACCTGGGGAACCCACTTCCCACGGATGTTCTCGATCGCCGAATTCCGGCGCCGATCGGACCGCCGACCATTCACCGTGATCACCACGCATGTTGATCATGAAATCGCCGCGGCGCAGGTGAAATCTGCTCACCTGCTCCGCCGGCGGGCGGAGTCCGTCGACCAAGATCAACCACTGCTGGTGATGGGAGATTTCAACGTAGGCGAGGATTCCGAGCCGTACGCCATCCTGACCGGCGGTGGCCTGCGGGACGCGTATCTGAGCGCCACCGATCGCGGGCCGCGGCTGGGTACGTTCAACAACTACGGAGCACCGGACCCCGATGGCGTCCGGATCGACTGGATCCTGGCCAATGATCTGATCAAGGTCGCCTCGGCCCGGATGGTGGATGCTGCGCCGAGCGGTCAGTACCCGTCGGATCACCTCCCGGTTGAGGCGATTGTGGAGTTCTGACCCCGATCAAGGTCTTTGGTCGCTGGCGTGGCGGCGGCGTATTGGGCACAGTTGGGTCACTCGGATGGCCGATGGGAGTCGCAACGTCCGACCTCACCCTTCGGCACGAGGTTTGATCATGGGCGGCCCGGACACTTCCGACGCGCTTCGTCGCGCTGCTGTCAAGGCTGCGATGGCGCCGTCGATCTTCAACACCCAGCCCTGGCGGCTGCTGTTGACACCGGACGAACTGCGGGTGCACGCCGACCGCTCCCGGCAACTTCCCCTGCTCGACCCCAGCGGCCGACAGTTGATGATCAGCCTGGGCTGCGCGGTGACGAACGCCCGGATCCGGTTGGCGGCCGACGGGATCGGGGTGACTGTTCGGAGAATCTCCGACAGCGCCGGCCTCAACCACGGCGTGGCCATCGTTCCGTCCGGTGCGGTCGATGTTGATCAAGCAGGGCTCGCCGAGCTGGCCGGCGTACTCGATGAAGTCGACGGCTCGGCGGCAGTCCCGATGGACGCGATCCCGGATGAGCTGCCGCGGTTGCTGGCGGAGGCGGCGACCGCCGAGTCCGCCACCTTGATCAACGCCTCCGCCGGGCAGCAGACCGAGCTGCTCGAATCGACGTCGGCAGCCAGGAGCGCGATCGAGGTCGACGGTGCCCGGTCGGCCGAGTTGTTGGCCTGGTTGCCCGAGAACGTCGCGCTCTGGGCGGACCCGACCCCGGTGCTGGCCAGGTTTGATGATCAGTCGCCTCCGTTGAGCACGGTGTTGATCTGCACTGCCGGCGACCAGGAATCCGATTGGCTTCGCAGCGGCGAATGCCTGCAGCGAATGCTGCTGCTGATCCAGCGGCACGGCCTGACCGCGATGCCCGACACCCTGCTGACCGACAACCCTCGGACCCGGCGGGACCTGCAATCCAACGGGTTCTACCCACAGGTGGTGCTCTTCATCGGCGCCGCCGGGGCCAGTCCGACCGCGCGCCGTCGCCGATTGTCCGACGTGATCACCGAGCAGGCCTGACCCGCTGAGCACCGAAGGTGGGGCGAGCGTAATCTGACCCCCATGAGAGCGGGCGACGACGCCAGTCTGCCGTTCCGTACCGGTCCGAGGCTCGAGCTCGAGGAGCTGATCGACCAACTCGTTGAACGTGCCCAGGGCGTCCGACGAGCGCATGGCCGACTTCGTGCGTTGTTGCGGGCGATCGAGTCCGTCACCGGGGACCTGGCGTTGGAGCAGGTGCTCCGGCGGATCGTGCATGCGGCACGGCGCCTCGCGGATGCCGAGTACGCGGCGCTCGGAGTCATCGGTCTGCACGGGCAGTTGGAGCAGTTCATCCATGTCGGCTTCGACGACCTGGTCGCCGAGCAGATCGGACATCTCCCGGAGGGCAGGGGTCTGCTCGGGGCACTGATCGACGACCCGCGACCGATCCGACTTCACGACATCTCCCGTGATCCTCGCTCGGTCGGATTTCCCGACCATCATCCGCCGATGACCTCCTTCCTCGGGGTGCCGATCCATGTCCGCGGTGAGGTGTACGGAAACCTGTATCTGACCAACAGCGCCAAGGGCGAGTTCAGCACCGACGACGAGGAGCTGATGGTCGCTCTGGCCGGCGCCGCCGGCACGGCGATCAGCAACGCCCGGCTGTACGGGGAGGCACAACTGCAGCAGCGATGGCTGCGCGCCTCCGGCGACATCCAGGCCCAGTTGATCACCTCCAGCGGCGAGGATCCGCTGCAGGCGATCGCTCGTCAAGCCATGGAGATCGCCGATGCCGAGCTGGCCAACGTCTGCCTGGTGGGCGACGATCGCGACAGCTTCGTCATCGAGTTCGCGTGTGGGGTGGGCGCTGACGAGTTGATCGGACGGCGGTTCCAGCTCGCCACCACGATCTCCGGTCAGGTGATCAACTCCGGCGAACCGTTCATGGCGAGCGACGGTGCCAGCCTGCCGGTGCCTCCGGCGCCGTACCAAGTGAAGGCGATGGACACCGGGCCGATCATCGTCGTCCCGGTGCGCGGTGCGGCCAATTCCCATGGTGTGCTGGCCGTTGCGCGCAGGCGTGGCCGACGCCCGTTCACCGATGTGGAGCTGGAAATGATGGCCGGTTTCGCATCTCAGGCCAGCGTGGCGATCGAGCTGGCCGAGGCCCGTTCGGCCGAACAGAAGATGATCATCATGCAAGATCGCGAACGGATCGCGCGAGATCTCCATGATCACGTCATTCAACAGCTGTTCGCCGTCGGACTGAGCTTGGAGGGAACCATCGGCCAGCTCCCAGCCGACTCGGCCGCCGTCGATCGGTTGAGCGGACTGGTCGATGATCTGGACAACGCCATCCGACGAATCCGGTCGAGCATCTTCACCCTGCGCGACGCCCCGGGAGCCGTCGGCCTCGGTCTGCGGCAGTCCATCCTCGATGTCGTCACCTCGGTCGCTCCGATGCTGGGCAGCACGCCGGGCGTCGCGTTCGCCGGTCTGGTGGATCTGACCCCGGACGACGCCCTGGCCGAGGACGCGATCGCCTGCGTCCGCGAGTTGCTCACCAATGTGGCCAAACACGCCCACGCGACCTCGACGTCCATCGAGGTCGAGGTCGCCGACGGCTGGCTTTCGGTGACCGTCAGTGACGACGGCGACGGGATGCCCGACGATCCACAGCGCAGCGGGCTGGCCAACCTGGAAGCCCGCGCCGCCCGCCACCGCGGGACCCTCACCCTGTCCGCTCCCCCGGCCGGCGGCACCATCGCCACCTGGACTGCCCAAACCACCTGAACGACCGGCGATCGGAGCGGCCCAGACCTGCTGCCCTGCTACTCCTGCCCCGGATCAGCGCCGCACCCAAAGTCCGGGCGCGAGGGCGTACCTGTCCTCCGCGGACGAGTTCGGAAGCCTCGGTGGGTTCGCGTACGTTTCCCAACCACAGTTGCGTTTTGACGCCTCACCCGTACCTCAACCCGTGCGTTTTCCAACCACAGTTGGGTTCCGCCCACCTCCCGCCAGGATCACTCGTACGTTTTCCAACCACAGTTGGCTTCG
>DATCVL010000535.1:0-5586 GCA_036566865.1 Microlunatus sp. | reverse complement strand
CTCTGGGCAGTGGTCGTGGTCCTCGTTGCCGGCGCGGTCGGTGTGCTGCTGGCCGTCCGCGGCCGAGGCAGGCTCGCACCCGCCGCAGCGCTCTGCTGGGGACTGACCTGGGTGGCCGTTGCCCGATTGACCGGTAATCCGGCCTCGACCCCGACTGCGATCTCGGCACTACTCGTCGTCGCCGCCGTGCTGTCGATCACCGTCGCCATCCGACTCCACTCGACCGGCAACGAGGGCCCGCTGACCCGGTCCGCACCCCAGTCGCGCACGACGGAGAATAAGACTAGATTTTCTAGCTAGACCGCATCCGTTCGACCCGTTCGAACGGAACAACAAGCATCAACGTCGATGCGAAGGAGCAGTGAGTCGGATGTCAAACATCCCACGACCCCGGAGGATTCTCGCCGCTGCAGGTGCGGCCGCGCTGTTGGTGGGCGCCTCCATGACCATGACCAACCCGGCATATGCCGAAAGCACCAGCCAGATCTCGGTGATCCACGGCGTACCGAAGCTGACCGTCGATGTCTACCTCGACGGAACGCGGGTCCTGAACAACTTCAAGCCGGGTACGGTCGCCGGCCCGCTGTCCGTGCCGTCGGGCGCTCATGAAGTGGCCATCACCGCAGGAGACGCAAAGGACGACTCCAAACCCGTCATCGGCCCGGTCGATGTCACCCTGCGCACCGGCGAGAACTACTCCGCCGTCGCGCACCTGAAAGCCAACGGCGATCCGACCGCAACCCTGTTCACCAACGACATCTCCAAGACGGCAGCCGGTCAGGGCCGTCTCACCGTTCGCCATACGGCCGCCGCACCGGCGGTAGACGTCCTCGCCGGAGGTAAGCCTGTCATCCAGAACCTGTCGAATCCGGACCAGAAGGTGCTCGATCTGCCTGCCGGAACAGTGGAAACCGCAGTTGCTGCGGCCGGTACGACGAAACCGCTGATCGGCCCTGCTCCGGTCAAGGTCGCCGAAGGGACCAACACGATCGTCTATGCGTGGGGAAGTGCCAAGGACAACAACCTCAAGCTGGCGGTCCAGACCATCTCGGGCCTGCACAACGCGCCAAGCGGGATTCCCGCCGGTGAGGCCGGACTGGTAGCAGCTGGATCAGCCCCGTGGATCGGCGCGGGCCTGCTGGCGCTCGCCGCAGTCGCGGTCCTGATCATCGGACGAGCCATCCGGCCCGTACGGCTGCGCTAGACACTCAAGCGATCTCGCGGACAACGACCAAGAGCGTCCAGATGCACACCGACAGCCACCAACCCCGCCGCGGGCGGCCAGGTCCCCCCCGAGCCGGCCGCCTGCGGCTCCCCTTCACCAGGGAGCCACCGGCGACGGCGGGAGGACGGGCCTTGGGTACGGGCAACTGGAGCCGTCGAGCAGCCATCGTGCTGGCGCTCGCGGCGGCTCTCCAGTTCACCCCCGCTGCCGCCGTGCTGCCGGGGGTGCAACTCAGTGAAAGCGAGCCGAGCAACACGAGCAGCGTCTCGGCACGGACCCGCGCACTGCCGCGGCAGCCATCAGACCGGGCCGGGTCCGCCGGCCACTCCGGTCCGGTCCGCGATTCGGTGCCGGTGAAGGCCGCAGGGCTGCAGACGGCCGAGCAGTCCACGCCGCCTCAGAGGCCGGCCCGACTACGCATCCCGAGCATCGGCCTGGACCTGGCCGTCCAACCGGTCGGGGTCGCGTCCGACGGCTCGATGGCCATGCCGACCACCACCCTGCGCGCCGCCTGGTATCGCTTCGGTCCGGCGCCCGGAGACCGGAACGGGACGGCCGTGATCGCCGGTCACATCGATACCCGCCGGCAAGGACTTGGCCCGTTTGCCCGACTTGTCATGGTGCCGGCCGGTGCCCGCATCACGGTGCTGGACACAGTGGGACATCGGACCTCGTACGTTGTCACCGGCCGCCAGCGGACCGCCAAGGCCTCGGCCGATTTCGCTCAACTCTTCCGACGTGACGGCGCACCCCGGCTACGACTGATCACCTGCGCACCTCCGTACCGGAGCGATATCGGCTACCGAGATCTGTTGATCCTGACGGCAGTGCCGCGATGAGTCGGCGTCGTGTTCCCAGCGTGGCCCAGGCCGACACTTCCGAGGCGGGCCGATGAGCCACAACGGTTCGGCGCCGCCGGGTGAGTTGCTGCTGATCCGGAGACTTCGTGACGGCGACCAGGAGGCCTTCGCGGAGATCTATCGCCGCTGGGCACCGCTGGTCTACACCATCGCGCGGCGAGCTCTCGGCCCTGGCGCCGACGCCGAGGACGTGACCCAGCAGGTCTTTGTTGCAGCGTGGACGGGCCGACTTCAATTCGATCCCTATCAGGCGCCGCTGCGCAGTTGGTTGGTTGGGATCGCCCGGAACAAGATCGCCGACTCCATCAGCCGGCGGCAACGCGAGCTGCGCCTGCTCGATCATGCCGAAGGGCTCGCCCGGACCCGCGCAACAGTTGCCTCGGAGTTGGCCGGTGTTGATGCGACGGCCGAGCGGCTCATGATCGCCGACGAACTCGTCCGGCTCGACGACGAGCCGCGGCAGGTGCTGTGGCTCGCCTTCTTCGAAGACCTGACCCACACTCAGATCGCCGACCGACTCGGCATGCCGGCGGGCACCGTGAAGAGCCACATACGCCGAAGCCTGCTGAAGATGCGGACCCGATTGGAGGTGGACCTCGATGCACGTCGATCCTGATGAATTGGCACTGCTGGCGATCGGCGAACGGATCGGGGCCGCGGAGCGCCACCTCTCCGTCTGCCCGCAGTGCGCTGAAGAACTCAAGCGACTGACCGCAGTCGCCCAGCGCACCCACCAGGCCATGACGTCCGAGCCAATGCTCGAACCGCCTGCCGCCGTATGGCAACGAACGGCCGCTGAGCTTCAACTGACCGCAGACCCGTATCGAGCCGGTCCGCGACTTGGACCACCCGACCGGGTCTGGCAGGCGACGCTCCGCCAGCTCCATCTTGATCGGGGCATCAACGGGGCACCGGCAACCGCTTCCGAACCTTTCGCCGAGCCGGCGGCCTCTGACGGACCGGTGATCCGACCGGCGAGCCACACCGACGCCACTGCGCGGCAGCCTCGGCCGCCCTCTCGGCGGCGCCGGGCGATCCAGATTGCCGTCGCGGCCGGGATCGCTGCGGTGGTCGGATTCGCCGGCGGGATTCTCCTCCCCGGGGCCGGCTCCACTCCGGAGATCGTCAGCCGCGCCGAGCTGGCGGCGCAGCCGCAGTGGCCGGGATCTTCGGGTACGGCGGAGGTCGAGATCACACCATCCGGTACGAAGGTTCTCAGCGTCGACCTGCGGACCGACCAGACCTTCGCCGGCAACCGCGAGGTGTGGCTTGCCACCGCGGACCTGAGCCAGATGCGGTCGGTCGGGTATCTGAACTCCGACAGTGGCAGCTACCAGATCCCGGCCGGGCTCGATCTGACCGCGTTCACCGTGGTCGATGTGTCCGCCGAGCCGAAGAACGACCCCAGTCCCGGCCACTCGCCCGAGTCGATCGTCCGCGGAGAGCTCCAATCATGAGCCGGCCGTGGACGGAGGACGGCGACCCCGATCGTCGGCCCGGATCGCCGCCGTCCGGCGGCGGCCGCACTTTGCGGTATGAACCGTGTGGTTAGGATCCTTCAATGGCCGCGGAGGATTCCTACGAGCTCAGCCTGGCAGTGCGCACCTTGCTGCAGGCGGGCCGACAGATGCAGTCCGCAGCCGCTCGCCAGCTCGGGGTCCGGATCACCGACGTACAGGCAATGGACCTCGTCACGGCCGCCGGCAACAGGATCAGCCCGACCGAACTCGCCGACCAACTGGGCATCCGGACGGCCTCGGTCAGCGCCTTGATCGACCGGCTGGTCGATGCTGGCCACCTCGTACGATCCCCGGCACCGCAGAACGAGGCGGGGACATCGCGCCGTCGCACCAATGTCGAAGCCACAACGCATGCCCGCAACGAGGTCAAGAAGACTCTGCGTGAAGTGAACGACGGCTTCCGAGCGCTCGGCACCGACCTCAGCCACGAGGATGCTGTTGTGGTGTTGGACTTTCTGCAGCGTGCCACCGACATCCTGCGCAGCTACGTGGAGAACTCCGAGGAACCCGCCCAGCAGGCTCCGCCGTCGTTGTCAGATCAGGACTCTCGGTAACGGACCCCGGACCCGGCAATGGGTCGCCGGCACCGGCGGTCAGAACAGACCGCCGCTGGTTCGGCTGTTGATCTTCGGCTCACCCGTCGATTACGCGCGAATGGCGGCGATCAGAAGATCAGCCAGAGCGTCGGCGTACTGCTCGGGATCGGCGTCCGGATGGGATTCCAGGTAGCTGATCATGGTGTCGATGGCGCCCTGATACGTCACCGCCATCACCAAGCTGTCGAAGTCACGCAATTCCCCGGCCCACCGGCCCCGACGAAAGAGTGCTTGCTGTCCCTGATGGGTCTCCTCATACGAGCTCAGGTCGAGGCGAGGCGTGCCGTCGGCACGCCGGAGATCGTGCACGATCTGGATGATCGCGCGCAGCTCGACCGCATTCGTCCGGCCGAGGTGGGCAACGCGCCGCAGAGCGGCTCGAACGACCTCCGGCACGCTGGCCGTGGTGAGCCGGCGCGCCGTAAAGGAGTTGACGGACATCGTGCTCGGCGATGGACTGAGCCGACGGCAAAGCGCCAGTCATGGATGAAAGGAGTGACCGATGCGGGATCTCGTGTTTCTGACCATCACTTTCCAGAACATGAGGACGGATGCATCGCTCACACTCACCCAGCAAGGACCGCGCCGGCAGTAACGCGCCAACAGAGTCGGCTGCCACTCGGAGTTGGCTGAATCTCGGCGTGCTCGCCCACGTCGATGCGGGCAAGACGAGTCTCACCGAGGCATTGCTGCACGCGGGCGGCGCGCTTGACCACGTCGGCCGAGTCGACGACGGGACGACGCAGACAGACACGCTCGCGTTGGAACGGCGCCGTGGCATCACGATCCGTACCGCAGTGGCCGGTTTCACCGTCGGAGACGTCACGATCAATCTGATCGATACACCGGGACATCCCGACTTCATCGCCGAGGTCGACCGATCCTTGGCGGTGCTCGACGGCGCCATTCTGGTCTTGTCGGCGGTCGAAGGCGTACAGGCTCAGACCATCGTCCTCTACCGGGCGCTGCGCCGGCTCGGCATACCCGTTGTGTTCTTCATCAACAAGATCGATCGTTTCGGCGCCGATCCCGATCGGGTCATCAACGCGATCCGACGGCGGCTGACCACCGCGCTGATTCCACTGGGCACCGTTGATCATCCGGGTACGGCGACTGCGGACTTCATCCCGAGCGATCTGTCCGACCCATTCGTCGCCGAGGACCTGACGGCCCGGCTCGCCGATCACGACCCATCCGTGCTCGACGCGTGGGTCAATCACGGGCAGGCACTGGGTGTCGCGAGCTTCCCCGCCGGCCTACGAAAGCTGACCCGGCAGGGGCTGGTTCAGCCGCTGTCGTTGGGGTCGGCGATCACCGGGGCGGGCGTCGACCAACTGATCGAGACGGTCACGACCTTGTTGCCGACAACGCACCCCGAACCGGAT
>DATCVL010000534.1:0-4542 GCA_036566865.1 Microlunatus sp. | reverse complement strand
CCAGCACAAGTACGCCGCCGAGACCTCCCCGCTGCTCGACGTCTACGCCCGCCGCGGCCTGCTGCTCGAGGTCGACGGCCTCGGCGAGGTCGACGAAGTCACCAAGCGCATCTTCGTAGCCCTGGACGCCCGCGTCTGACCCACCGCCCTTCTCCGGGCGACGTTTGCTCAGACGCAGCCGCGTCATCGGCACCCGTGTCGAACCGGAGACGGCTTCGCGGTCCAGCCCAACCGCTGTCGGTCGTTTTCCGACCGGTGTCGGGTTCGTTCAGCCCGCCGCTCTGTGGGCTGGTGCTTTTTCCCACCGGAGACGATTTTGGCGGTGAGGTTCCTCGGCCTTCGGGTCGTTTTCCGACCGGAGCGGACTTTCGTCTGCCGAACGCCTGATGCCGGTGATCGTTTTCCGACCGCAGCTGGGTTTCGCTGGTGAGCATCCTCGGTGGCGGGTTCGTTTTCCAACCGGAGCGGGCTTTCGTCAATGCAGGTGCTGACGGACGCCGCGTCCCGCAGCAGTCAGATCATCAGACGATGAACCGTCCGACCAGGTCTTGGCCGTCGCGGAGTTCGATGCGATCAGGCCGGTTGTTCGTCCGCGGCCAGCTGCAGCTGCTCCCATTCCTTCGGTCGAGGCACCGTACGGACTGCCCGAGCGATGGTCGGGATCAACGCGACCAGGCCGCAGGGGATGGCCAAGATCAAGATGGCCGTGGTACCCGCGAGCACGCTGAGCAGCGCGCCGGCCAGCACCGGAGCCAGCGGCATCAATGACATCGACGTGAAGCTCATGGTCGCGGAGAACCTGCCGAGCAGATCCTGCGGAATCTGCGTCTGGGCGTACGACGAGATGGCCGCATTGCCCGCCGGGTTGAGGAAGATGCCCACCGCCAGCGCGGCGGCCACCGTCCAGGGCGTGTTCCAGAGCGCCATCGGCACCAGGATCGGCACGAATGCCCAGGCCGACAGGATGACCAAGACCCCGGTAGGGATGCGCTGGATCAGCCAGGGAGCGCACAGCGCGCCGAGGATGCCGAAGACGCCGACGCTGGTTTCCGTCAGCCCGATCTGCCAGGCAGGGAAGCCGGCCGAGATCAGTCGCAGGTTTGCGGCGAAGAAGATCGCGTTGATCACCAGATTGGTCAGCGGAGCCCAGATCGCCAGGACCCGCAACATCGGGTGCCGGAACAAGATCCGCCAGCCCACGATCACCTCCGCGAAGGCCGACCGAGCCGGTCTCTGCTGACCGTCCGGTCGAGGCAGCAGCCGAGTACGGATCCGGCCGAGCAACAGCCAGTTGGCCGCGTACGACAGAGCATCGGCGGCGAAAGGTGCCCAACGTCCGACCGCGAGCAGCAAGCCGCCGGTCGGCGCGCCCAGCAGCGATGCGATGTGCTGGCGGGCCTGATTCTGACTGAGTGCGGTGGGCAGTTCCTCGGTGCTCACCACGCTGCGTACGGCTCCGGTCTCTGCCGGTCGGAACAGGCCCTCGGTCACGCCGGTGAGCAACGCGGTGACGACCAGGTGCGGCACCGTCATCCGGCCGGCCAGCCCGGCGGCCGCAAGGGCGGCGTACAACAGGGCGCCGGCGCCGGCGGAGATCCGCATCAGCAGCCGACGATCGATTCGGTCGGCCAGTGCTCCCGCAGGCAGGGTCATGCCCAGCATGCCGACCAGGTGAGCGGTGCCGACGATCGAGGTGATGAGCGCCGAACCGGTCAGCGCGTAGGCCACCAACGGGAACGTGAAGGTGGTGATCGAGCTGCCCAGTCCGGAGATCGTCTGGCCGATCCACAGGACCGTGAAGTCGTGATTGCGGGCCAGCGATCGGTAGCCGATCTTGCCGGTATGCCCGGTGGCCCGACTCACCGGCCCACCCGCGCGACGAGGCTTCTCGTCACCACTCAGCGCCCGTGCATCGGCAGCGAGAGGGCGGGACGGCGTGCACCGACGGGCTCGGTACGGCCGGCCGGGGGAGCGGTCGCCAGCCGATCGGCGACCCGACGCAACACGTTGGCCACCCGGATCCGCGGTCCGTGCCGGGGATGCAGTTGGCGGTGCTCCTTGATCAGCCGACGCAGCTGGGCGTCGGCATGCAACTGGTCGATCCGCTGGCGCGCGATCTGACCGTTGAAGTACGGGTCACCGACGGAGGTGGCCTGGACGCGAGGAGTAGGAACGCTGCTCATGACCAGCACTCTATGATGCGCAATTACAAGTGCGCAAGGGTCAGTGCGCAATTTGTGGTGCGGGATTGGTAGGGTCGGAGCATGAATGACGACAGGTCCGGTCAGACGGGTGGGGTCCCGGTCAGCGATCCGCGGATGCTGCGGGCGATCGCGCACCCCACCCGGAGCCGGATTCTGTCCGAACTGGCAGCGGCCGGACCGTCCCGCGCCGCCGACCTGGCCCGGGATCTCGGTATCCCGGCAAACCAGGCCAGCTTCCATCTGCGTCAGTTGGCCAAGTACGGGATGGTCATCGAGGCACCGGATCAGGCCCGCGACCGACGGGATCGAGTCTGGAAGGTCTCCGCCGAGCACGGCTACCACCTCAACCTGAAGTCGCTCGGCGAGATGCCCGGTGGCCCGGCGGCGGTGACGGTCTACAAGGACCAGCTGCGTAGTTGGGCGGCCTATCTGGTGGATCGGGCGCTGGACGAGAGTGACGATCATCAGGAGTCGGCCGGCAGTCGGCGATCGATTTCCGACTCGGAGATCCGGCTGACCGCCGAGGAGCGGGACGAAATGGGGGCGGAGCTCGACGCCCTGTTCGACCGCTGGACGGATCGCACCCGGGATCGCAGCGTCGAGCGCAGCACCTACTCCTACTTCCTGGTCTTCCAGCCCTACCCGCCCTTCGGGGCGCAGGCCGGGCCCGATCCGGCAGGGCCGACAGGCGAGGCGGCTGACGCGGGCCGGGACGACGCGGATCCAGGGGACGGCTCGTGAGATTTCCCTTCCGCCGCAGTCGTCCGGAGATCAAGTCCGTCGATGAACTGCGGTTGATGCGTCGAGCCGGGCTGGTGGTGGCGCGTGCACTGGAGGCGGTAGGAGCTGCCGTATGCCCCGGAATCAGTACCGCCGAACTCGACGCGATCGCCGCCGAGGTGATCAAGTCCGCCGGTGCGCTGCCGTCCTTCCTCGGTTACGGTGCGACCAAAGATCGCCCGGGCTTCACCGGAGTGTGTTGTCTGTCGGTGAACGAGGAGATCGTGCATGGCATCCCTGGCGATCGCCGGCTCGTCGATGGTGATCTGATCTCGATCGATTGCGGTGCGATCGTGGACGGCTGGCACGGCGACGCCGCGATCACGGTCGGTGTCGGCACCGTCAACGGTGATCAGCGACGGCTGAGCGAGGCAACCCGGTCGGCGATGTGGCACGGCATTGTCGCGGCCCGCCTGGGCGGCCGGGTCACCGACATCTCGGCCGCCATCGAGGCCAGGGTCGACCAGCTCGAAGTTGATCATGATCGTCGGTACGGCATTGTCGAGGAGTTCGTCGGGCACGGCATCGGCTCGGCGATGCACCAGGAGCCGGACGTGCCCAACGCCGGTCGGGCCGGCCGCGGACCGGTGATCATTCCCGGACTCGCGTTGGCGATCGAACCGATGCTCACCCTGGGTGAACCGGACAACCATCTGCTCGACGACGGCTGGACGGCGATCACTGACGACCGCTCGCCGGCGGCACACACCGAGCACACGATCACGGTGACCGAACAGGGCATCTGGGTGCTGACCGCCGAGGACGGCGGCGAGTCGGAGTTGGCAGCGTTGGGGGCACCGTTCGGCCCATTGGCCGACTGAAACCACTGGTCCGAAATTGGTACCGGACGATCGTCTGCTGCCGGGTAGGGTGCCGGGCATGTGCGAGGCGCCCCTTCTGAGCAGCCAGGACCGGGAATCGATGATCACCGCGATCAAGGCCGAAGGGCTCGATGTTGATCTTGAAGGCGCTGCCGTACGGTCCGGCTGGGAGAATGTCGTGCTGGACACCCGGGACGGCTGGATTCTGCGGTTCCCGCGGGACGAGCGGATTCCGTTCCGCCGTGAACTGGCCCTGCTGGACTGCCTTCATGATCATCTTCCGGCGCCCATTCCGCGTATTGTCCGGACCGGGATCAAGACCCGTTTCGCCGCCTACCGGCGGATCGACGGGGCAACCCTGGAGCCCGCTGCCTTCGCCGCGGCGGAGCCGATCGTCCGGGACCGGGTCGCGGCCGGGCTGGCGCGCTTTCTCGCCGCGATGCACGCGACGATCGACCTGCCTGCGGTCCAGGAGTTGAGGGTGCCGAGCTTCGACGCGGAGGGCCTGTTCCCGCTCGACCGCAAGCGACTGGCGGCAGAGCTCTGGCCTCGCTATCGCGCCACCAGGGAGGATCTGGTCGCTCGCCTGGCTGCCAGTCCGCACCTGCCCGTGCTGCTGCACAACGACTTCCACATCGGCAACCTGGTGCTCGACGGTCCGGTCGGCCGGCTTGCCGGGGTGTGGGACTTCTCCTGCGTCGCGATCGGCAACCCGAGCCTCGATTTCCGTTATCTGG
>DATCVL010000533.1:0-3063 GCA_036566865.1 Microlunatus sp. | reverse complement strand
TGGACATCTTATGAGGTGTCGGGGCGCGTTCAACGACATTGCCGTGCTGCTGCCCGATGCCGGCCGGTCACGCGGCCCGACCGCGGCGGCGCCGAGAAGAGGGTGGCGCCGTACGGCTCCGGCGGCCAGACTGGCCGGGTGCAGCTGCGACCGTTCACCGCCGACCAGGAAGCCGACCTGCAGGAGCTGCTGGAATCCGATCCTGGCTACGCAGAACGCGTGACCGGCTACCCGCCGATGCCCAGCGACGCCCTGAGCCTGACCGTGGTCCGCCCGGACGGGTTCGAGCTGAAGTCCAAGCACGTGCTCGGCGGCTGGCATCCGGGCTGGGCCGGGCGCGATGAGTTGGCCTCGGTGGTCGATCTGCTGCGCGGCTACCCTGCCGCCGACTGCGCCTTCGTCGGCCTGCTGTTGGTGCGGTTCGAGTTGCAGGGCACCGGGCTCGGTCGGCAGACCTGGCAGGAGGTGGAGGGGCTGGTGTCCGGTTGGCCGGAGATCCGCCGCTTCCGACTTGCGGTGGTGGAGACCAACGCGCGGACGGCGCTGCCCTTCTGGAGGGCCCTGGGGTTCCGCGAGACCGGGGAGCGGCAGCCGCACCAGGTGCTGGAGGAACCCGCCTCGGCGATCCTGATGGAGAAGGCAATAGGGTCGCGTTCAGCGGTCGGTTAGGCTGACCCGACGCTTGGTTACTGGTGAGTAATATAAGCGTCCACAGCAGCTCGTGAGTCGAGGGAGAAGGCGAGAGATGAAGATCGTCACGCTGGTCAAGTACGTCCCCGATGCCACCGGTGACCGGGGCTTCGCCGATGACGGCACGGTCGACCGGGAGGCCACCGACGGCCTGTTGTCCGAGCTCGACGAGTACGCCGTCGAGCAGGCCCTTCAGATCGCCGATGACGGTGACGACATCGAGGTGGTGGCACTCACCCTCGGACCGGACGACGCCGACGATGCGATCAAGCGCGCCTTGCAGATGGGCGCGACCTCCGGCGTACACATCAACGACGAGGCCGTGCACGGTTCGGACGCGCTGGCGACCAGCGCCATCCTGGCGGCCGCGATCCGCAAGCTCGCGCCGGATCTGGTGGTGGCCGGGATGGCATCCACCGACGGCACCATGGGCGTGATCCCGGCCATGATCAGCGAGCGCCTCGGCTGGCCGGCGGCGACCTTCGGCAGCACCTTGAGCCTGGCCGGAGACACCGCGACCATCCGTCGCGACGGCGATGTGGCCAGCCAGACGGTGGAGGTCACGTTGCCGGCGATCGTCAGTGTCACCGACCAGTCCGGTGAAGCCCGCTACCCGTCGATGAAGGGGATCCTGGCGGCGAAGAAGAAGCCGGTCGACGAGTGGGAGCTGGACGATCTTGATCTTGATCTCGAGGTCGGTCTGGAGAACGCCTGGACCGCGGTCTTCGATACCGCGCCGAAGCCGGCCAAGGAAGCCGGCCGGCAGGTGGTCGACGCCGACGGCTCCGGCGCCGCTGCGCTGACCGAATTTCTGGTCACCGGAAAGTACCTCTGAACCCGCACCCAGAGTTGTCGAAACGTTGCTGTGGCTTGGGCCGCTCTGCGTTCTGACAAGTCAGAGAAGGAATGGCAATGTCGCAAGTTTTGGTCGTGGTTGACGGCGCGGTGGCCAAGCCGACGCTGGAACTCCTGACGCTGGCACGCCGATTGGGTGATCCGGTCGCGCTGGTGCTCGGTCCGGACGGCGCAGCTGCCGCCCCAACGCTCGGCGAGTACGGGGCGGTGAAGCTGCTGACGGCCGACGATCCGGCGTTCTCCGACTACCTGGTCACGCCCAAGGTCGACGCCGTGGCGGCCGCGGTCGAGTCCGTCCAGCCGACCGCGGTGCTGATCGGCTCCAGTCTCGAGGGCAAGGAGATCGCGGCGCGGCTGGCGGTCCGGCTCGGCTCCGGCCTGATCACCGACGCGGTGGACGTCACGGCCGGCGACGACGGCCCGGTCACCACCCAGTCGGTCTTCGCCGGCAACTGGACCGTGCAGTCGAAGGTCACCCACGGCACTGCGGTGATCACCGTGAAGGCGAACGCGGTCGCGCCCGAGGCCGCGCCGGCGACTTCGGAGGTCGAGGTCCTGAGCTTCGAGGTGGCGGAGGCGTCGAAGGGCGCCCGAATCGTCAAGTCCGAGCCGAAGCGGGAGAGCGGACGCCCAGAGCTCACCGAGGCCGCCATCGTGGTGTCCGGCGGCCGCGGCACCGGTGGCGATTTCGGTCCGGTGGAGGAGTTGGCCGATGCGCTCGGTGCTGCCGTCGGTGCGTCCCGCGCCGCGGTCGATTCGGGCTGGTATCCGCACAGCTACCAGGTCGGCCAGACCGGCAAGACGGTGTCGCCGCAGCTCTACATCGCGGCCGGCATCTCCGGCGCGATCCAGCATCGCGCCGGGATGCAGACCTCGAAGGCGATCGTCGCGGTGAATGTCGATCCCGAGGCGCCGATCCTGGCCCTGGCCGACCTCGCCGTCGTCGGCGACCTGAAGACCGTGCTGCCCGCGGTCACCGAGGCCGTCAAGCAGCAGAAGAGCTGATCGATCGATCCGCTCCGGTCTCACGGCCGGGGCGGATCACGGTTCGAAGGAGCCGAACCGCTGCCGCAGCGTGCCGGGCTGTCGAGCTCGAACGACCGCGCGGATCAGTCCGATCGGGATCTCGGCGTGAAGGTTGCCGTGATTCTGCTTGACGTACGGCCTGCCGATCCAGGGATTCTGCGCTGCCGTCTGCTCGGCCGGCGCATCTGGTTCCTCGCTGTGGTAGATCCAGGACGAGTCGCGGTGCCGGACCGCGACCTCGCCGAGATACCAGGTCGCTCCCTCGGCCAACTCGGAGTTGTCGACGGCCAGCAACTCCTGGACCGATTCGAATCGCTCCAGCAGCCGGCGTTCCAGCCGGTCCAACGAGTCGACAGAGAAGTCCCAGGCATCGCTGTCGCCGAACTGCGCGGACCAATCGGGATGGGAACGCTTCCGTACCTCGAGCCAGTCACGCAGCCACGGGTCGATCCGTACCGATGCCCCGGCCGATCGATCGACACCGGACGTGTA
>DATCVL010000532.1:0-12351 GCA_036566865.1 Microlunatus sp. | reverse complement strand
TGCCCTCGAGCGCAAAGGCACCGAAGGTCAGCGGCAGCCCGGCGACGGCGATGTGGTCCTTGTAGCCGACCGTCTTCCCAGCCAGCAGGCCCGACTCGGCGCCGGGGATGGAGCACTTCCACATCCATGCGCCGTACGGATCTTCTTCTGTGGTTGGTCGATAGCCCAGATCCCGGTCGCCCGGGTAGCGCGGTGGTCGGGTGGCCGGACGGCTCTGCAGGAAGTCGTCGAACTCGCCGATCATGGTGGCCAGCTGTCGCTGATAGATCACGGCCTCGTCATCGGTCAGCTGGATGCCGAGATGCTCGGCAACCTGGGTGACGTCGGCTGCCGAAGGGGTCCGATACATCGCATTGCTCCTTGCGGTCGGGTGTTGGCAGCACCCTCCCCGAACCCGTGTTACGCCGGCGACCCTGACGTGTTGAGACCGTGTTAAGCGGCCTAGCCATGATCATCAACAGCGAGCTGACCAGCCCAGATGTCGATCAGGTTTCGTACCAACGCGGGTTCTTCGCCGCCCCTGTGCCGAAATCTTCGGCCGGCGCAGGGCCGATCCCGGCCCGACGCCGATCCCGGCCCGACGCCGAGCATGATCAAAGCGCTCGGGCCTGCGTGCTGCGCCGTCTCGGCCACCATCCTGATCAACAGCACCCCAGGGTGGTGTCCGGCTCCGACCACCACGCCACCCGAGCGGGAGTGTCAAGATCAAATTCGGCGATCGTCCGGTCGGCGTGGGCGGCCGCGCGACGATAGAGACCGGTGATGTAGTCGCTGGACTCCTCCGGCGTGGCCCACATGTCCGCGCCTTCGGCGACGGACCCGTCCTCGTGCCAGGTCATGGTCCATGTTGGCCCGCCCGACCCGAAGCTTCAGTTGTAGTTCGTCCTTGACATCGAGGCTCATCCGCCGACCCTAGCGATCGGCCAGGACACCGAGTCCGGATCGAAAGGGAGCAAACCCACCCCTGCGTGGCAAACGCCGACCACCCGCTACGAACTGGCGCGCGGCGGGTTAGCCTTGCGTCCAGCTGGGTAGCTGATGGATATGAGCGACCAGGACCTGACTGCAGGGGAACGGACCGAGGCAGATCGACAGGCGGTTGCCGAGGTCATCGAGAAGGCACACATTGCCGTGCTGACGACGATCGATCAGGACGGCGCGTTGGTCAGCCGTCCGTTGGGTCTGCAACGACGCAGCTTCGACGGCGACCTCTACTTCTTCACGCCAGATCCGTCGGACAAGACCGAGCAGGTGCGCAGCAAGCCTGCGGTCAACGTCGCCATCGAGGGTCACGGCAACTACCTGTCGGTGGCCGGCACCGGGTCGATCATCAGGGACCCGGCCCTGATCGACGAATTCTGGAACAGCCACGCTGCCGCCTGGTTCGACCGCGGACGGGACGATCCGGCCGTCGCGCTGTTGAAGGTGCATGTCGAGTCCGCCGAACTGCAGTCGGTGGACAGCCCGCGGGTGGTGGCGGCCGTGAAGTATGCCAAGGCTGCGGTCACGAAGAACCGTCCGGACGTCGGCGACTCCACCCGGGTCGAGTTCTGACTCCGTAACCCGGTACGTCCGCCCGGATCCCGCTCGCGGTCACGCCCGGCCGACCGGCGAGATCCACCAACGCTTCCGGCTATGGCAGCCATAGCCGGAAGCGGGGTTCCGCCCCGAGTTCGGTCACGGCAAGGTGCCGAAGGAACGAATCCTCAGCACCTCGCGGGAGCCCCTCTGTGACCTCAACAACGTTCAGCGTGAACGGCCGCACCTACACCACACCCGATGTGCCGGTGGTGGTGATCTGCATCGACGGCAGCGAACCCGACTATCACCAGCAGGCTCTCCGCGCCGGCCGGATGCCGTGGCTGCAGCAGGCCTTGGATCGCGGCGCGAGCAACTGGCCGGCCCATTGCGCGATGCCCGCGCTGACCAACCCGAACAACGTGTCGATCGCCACCGGACAGCCGCCGGCGGTGCATGGCATCAGCGGGAACTACATCTTCGACAGCAGTACCGGCACCGAGGTGCTGATGAACGACAAGGCCTACCTCCGGGCGCCGACGCTGTTCGCCGCGGCCAACGAGGCAGGACTGGACGTGGTGGTGGTCACCGCAAAGGACAAGCTGCGTCGGCTGCTCGGCGCCGGGTTGGTCGAGGACGGCCCGCGCGTGGATGCACAGGGCACCGCTGGGGCGGGCATCTTCGTACCGCCGTCGCGACGCGGCATCTGCTTCTCTGCAGAGAGGGCCGACCAGGCATCCGTGGCCGAGAACGGCATCGATGACGTGCTCCGGTTGGTCGGCAAGCCGCTGCCCGACGTCTACTCGGCCGACCTCAGTGAATTCACCCTGGCTGCCGGATGGAGGATCCTGCAGACCCGCGGCGCGGACCTGATGTTCCTGTCGCTGACCGACTACATCCAGCACAAGCACGCGCCCGGTACGGAGATCGCGAACGACTTCTACGCCATGATCGACAACTACGCCGAGCGGCTGGAGGCCGAAGGGGCGATCGTGGTGCTCACCGCTGATCACGGGATGAGCGCCAAGTCGGGACCGGACGGCGAACCGAACGTGATCTTCGTCGAGGAAGAGGTACGGCGTGCGCTCGGCGTGCCGCCGTCCGCGGACGGCTCCGACGGCATCCGGGTGATCTTGCCGATCACCGATCCGTACACCGTGCACCACGGGGCGCTCGGCTCCTTCGCCAGCGTCTATCTGCCCGAAGGAACCGATTCCAAGATCATCGCCGCTCGGCTCGGCGAACTGCCCGGCATCCAGTCGGTGGAACTGCGTGATCAAGCCTGCCGACGCTACGCCCTGCCACCGGACCGCGTTGGTGATCTTGTGGTGCTGGCGGAGGCAGGCACGGCGCTCGGCCGTTTCGCCGCCTGGCATGACCTGACCGGTCTTGATGCTCCGCTGCGTTCCCACGGCGCCCTCGGCGAATTGCAGATTCCGTTCCTGATCAACCGGACGCTGCCCCGTCCCGAACGCCTCGACGAGTCGTACGGGTTACCGGCCGTCATCCACAACTACGACGCGTTCTGGGTCGCCACCACGCTGGTCAGTCGACAGCCGAGCGAATTGATCAGCTGACACACCCGGTCCGACGATTGGAACGAGGACATGGCTCTCACCGACAAAGACGTACCCGAGGCCCAGACCCCCATCTCGGAAAGCAGGTTCGGCCGCTACAAGTGGCGGATGCTGCTGGCCGCGATGTTCTGCTATCTCTTCTTCTACACCGGCCGACAAGCCTTCGGCTTCGCCATCCCCGGCATCCAGGCCGATTTCGGCTGGAGCAAGACCACCGTCGGTACGATCAGCGGCATCGCCTTGTGGTCGTACGCGATCGGACAGATGGTCAACGGCAATCTGTCCGACAAGTTCGGTGGCCGTCGATTGATGTCGATCGGCTCGGTGCTGTCGACGATCTTCAACTGGCTGGCCAGCTTCGCCATCACCCCACCCTTCATGGCCGCCAGCCTGGGAGCCAATGGCTTCGTCCAGGCGATGGGCTGGTCGGCCGGCGGTCGAGTGATCTCCAACTGGTGGGGACCGAGCGAGCGCGGCAAGAGCTACGGCTTCTACACCCTCGCAGCCGGTTGCGCCTCGGTACTGGTCTTCGTCACCTCGACCCTGGTGGTGGACACCTTCGATCTCGGCTGGCAGTGGCTGTTCCGGCTGCCGGTGTTGTTGATGTTGCTCGGCGGCATCGTCTTCTTCTTGGTGGCAAGGGAAAATCCCGCTGAGGCCAAGATCACGCCGCCGGCCTCCTACGCCCAGGACGTGGAGAAGACCGAGACCGCGGAGAAGAAGATCGACTCGTCCCGATCCATCCAGCGGTACAAGGCTGTCTTGTCCATTCCCAAGATCTGGGTGACCGGGGTGGCGATCGGATTCCAGAATGCCGCCCGCTACGGGTTGCTGGTCTGGGTCCCGGTCTACTTCTCCGGACTGGACAGCCTCTGGGTCTCGGTGGCACTGCCGATCGGGATGGCCGTCGGCGCCCTGGTGAACGGCCAACTGTCTGATCGGATCTTCGGCTCCCGCCGGGATCGTCCGATCATGTTGTTCATGGCGCTGGGTGCGCTCACCGCGCTGTCGATGTACGTGGTCGAGCCCGGACCCGGACTGGGCCTGGTGATGATGTTCCTGGCCGGCTTCTTCGTCTACGGACCGCAGTCGTCCTTCTGGGCCCTCTGCCCGGATCTGGCCGGCAAACGGATGGCCGGCACCGCGACCGGGACGGTCAACTTCTTCGCCTACCTGTTCGCCGGCGCCGCCGAGCCGATCGTCGGGCACATCATGGACGCGAATTCCGGCAACACGAGTTTGATCTTCCCGATCGTGGCCGTCGCCTGTGCTGCCAGTGCCGTTGTCGCATCCGCCATCCGGCGTTGATCAAGAGGACATTTCCATGAGCTACTCCAACGACATGTTGTCGCCCGCTGTGAGTCATCCACTGCCGTCACCGCGGGCGGCGGTCTGGTCCGGCGTCCACTCCGGCTTCGCGCTGGTCGATCAACCCTCCCCCGAGCTGTGGCCCGGCGAACTGCTGGTCGAGGTCGAACTGGCGACCATCTGCGGCAGCGATCTGCACACCGTCAACGGTGATCGGGAGACACCGGTGCCCACCGTGCTCGGTCACGAGGCCATCGGCCGCATCGTCGCCATCGGAGGTTCGGTCACCGATGCCACCGGCGATCGGCTCGGTATCGGCGATCGGATCACCTGGACGATCGGCACCAGCTGTGGGGAGTGTCGCCGCTGTCGTCGCGGCATCGGCCAGAAGTGCCTGCAGGTGCGTAAGTACGGTCACGAGCTGATGGATGATCACTGGCAGCTCAACGGCGGTTTCGGCAGCCACATCCATCTGCTCGCCGGCACCGGACTGGTCCGAATACCCGACGAACTGCAGGCCGGCGTCGCCACTCCGGCGAATTGCGCTACCGCGACGGTCACTTGTGCTGCCCGGCGGATCGGGCTGGACGCTGACGATGTCGTTGTGGTGTTGGGATGCGGGATGCTCGGCCTGACTGCCATCGGGTACGCCAGGGATCGCGGAGTGCGGACCGTGATCGCCTCCGACGTCGACCCATCACGTCGAGAGCTGGCTCGTCGATTCGGCGCGGCCGAAGCAGTCGGTCCGGATGATCTTGCCGACACGGTTGGTCGGCTCGGCGCGGATGTGATCTTCGAGCTGTCCGGCAACAGCCGGGCGGTTCTGACCGCATTCGAGCTGATCGATCTCGGCGGCCGGATCGCGTTGATCGGCAGCGTGTCCCCTGCACCGGAGATCAGCTTCGAGCCCAGCCGCTACGTCAAGAACCTGACGACGGTGGTAGGAAGCCACAACTACCGGGTCGATGATCTGGTCGAAGCGGTGGCCTTCCTCCACCGAACCAAGATCACCGAGCTGTTCGACGGTCTGGTGTCGACGCCCTACCCGCTGCCGGAGATCGATCGTGCCGTGACTGCGGCCAACGAGGGTCTGGCGCCCCGTGTTGCCGTCCGGATGACCTGATCCACGGCCGTCGCAGTCCACGATTGTCGATCAAGGAGAGTTACCCCGTGTCCCCATCCACCGTGCAGGTCGACCAAGATCAGCTCGCCAACTTCGTCAACGGCCGTTGGGTCGGCAGCCGCGGCGGTCGAACCCGTACCAACCGCAACCCTGCGGACACCGACGACGTCATCGGCGAATTCGCCGACTCGACCGCCGAGGATGTGCAGGCGGCCGTCGGTGCCGCCGAGGCGGCGCGGCAGGATTGGGACGGGATCGGGCCGATCGAGCGCGCTGCCTTCCTCACTCGGGCGGCCAGTCTGATCGAGGAGCGGATCGAGACCATTGCTGCCGCGATCACCCAGGAGCAGGGCAAGCGGATCTCCGAGGCGCGCGGCGAGGTGAGGCGGGCGCTGGCGATCTTGGAATTCACCGCCGGTGAGGGTCGCCGGCTGAACGGCGAGACCACGCCGGCCGAGGAGCCGCGCACCGTCGTGATGACCTTCCGCCGTCCGATCGGCGTGGTCGGGCTGATCACTCCGTGGAATTTTCCGGTGGCGATCCCGGTCTGGAAGATCGCTCCGGCCCTGCTGTCCGGGTGTACGGCGGTGATCAAGCCGTCGCCGCTGACACCGCTGACCGCGGCGTTGATCGTGCAGGCCTTCCACGATGCCGGCGTGCCCGCCGGGGTGCTCAACCTGGTGCAGGGCGATCGCGAGGTCGGTGAGGCGCTGGTCGATGATCCACGGGTGGCAGGAATCTCCTTCACCGGTTCGCTTCCGGTCGGTCAGGCGATCAACCGGGCCGGGGCCGGACGCCTGCTGCGTACCCAGTTGGAGCTGGGTGGCAAGAACGCGCTGATCGTGCTCGCCGACGCGGATCTGGACGCTGCCGCGGACGCGATCATCCACGGCGCCTTCGGCCAGAGCGGGCAGCGGTGCAGCGCGACCAGCCGGGTGATCGCCGATCGGCAGATCCGCGAGCCCCTGCTGTCCCGGCTGGTCGAACGGGTGCAGGCGATGCGGATCGGGCCCGGTGATCAGGAGTGGGCCGACATCGGGCCGGTGGTCAGCGAAGATCGACAACGCGCCTGCCTGGAGGCGATCGACAAGGCAACCAGGGACGGCGCCCGGGTTGTCGTCGGTGGCGGCGCTCCCCTCCAGATGCAGGGCTTCTTCGTTCAGCCGACCATCCTCGTCGATGTCGCATGGGACAGCGAGCTGGCCCAGGAGGAGGTGTTCGGGCCGGTGCTGTCCATGATCGACTGCGACGGTTACGCCGATGCGATGCGGATCTCGAACTCGGTCCGCTACGGCATGTCCGGGACGATCTTCACGCAGGATCCAGCGCTGATCTTCCAAGCACTGCAGGACTTCCAGGCCGGCATGCTGCACGTCAACCGACCCGGCGTCGGTGCCTACTCGCACCTGCCGCACATGGGCGCCAAGGCTTCCCAGCTCGGTGCACCGGAGTGCTCACCGGAGGTCTGGAACTTCTACACCGAACTGCGCTCGGCCTGCATCAAGTACTGATCCCGCCCATGATCAACTCGGCCAGGAGCCGACCGCTCGGAGTTGCGCGACGAAGAGCTCCTCCGGCGGCGTCAGCACCCGATCGGCACGCCGGACCAGCGAGACCGTACGTCCCGGGGCTGCCGGCCGGAGCGCCAACTGCGCCAGCAGACCAGCCTCCAGCTCACGGCGTACGGCATGCTCGGAGATCAGCGCTACGCCGAGGCCGGCGTGCATCGACTCCTTCAGGGTGTCGGTCCCCCACAGCTCCCAGCGTTGCACCGAGGTCAGCCCCCAGGCCCGCAACGCAGCCTCCTGCTGCCGTCTGGTCGCCGACCCGGTTTCCCGCATCAGGAATCGTTCACCCAGCAGGTCATCGGTGGTCAGCGATCGTCCGGCCAACGCGGACTCCGCCGAGCTGACCAAGATCATTTCCTCGTCGAACATCGGCTCGACCGTCAGCTGCTCCGCGCGTGGCCGATCAACGCAGAGGCCGAGCGGCACCTCACCCTGCAGCAGCCAGGTCTCGACGGTGTCCTCGTTGCCGACCCTGATCTGACAGCTGACCCGGGGCGCCTGCCGCGCGAACTCTGCCACCAATCGAGGCAGCAGGTAACTGCCGAGCGTGGTGGTTCCGGCCACAACCATCCGGCCGGCGTCCAACCCCTGGAAATCGGCGGCCGAGCGCTCCAACCGATTCAGCACCTCGAAGAGTTGGCGCGCATGGTCGACGATCTGTTCGCCGGCTGGAGTCGGCTTGGCTCCCTGCGGTGTCCTTTCGACCAACTGGACGCCGAGCGAATTCTCCAGATTGCGTACGTGGTTGGAGATCGACGGCTGACTCATGTACAGCCGCCGTGCGGCGCCGGAGAAGCCGCCGGCGTCGACGACACCGAGCAGCACCTCGAGCTGGGTGAGACTGAGCACTCGCAACTCCCGATCAGGCCGGACCGACATCCCGGGCAACGATCGCGGCTTGCGTCCGCGAACTGCAGCCGAGCTTAGCGAGCGCCCGGGAGACGTGCGTTTGGCGGTCGCCTCGGTGATCATCAGCTCGGCTGCAATGGCCTGAATGGACGGCCCACGTCCCAATGCAGACAAGACATCGAGCTCCCGGTTGATCAGTTCGCCGACTTGATCACGAACCGGCCCCGGTTCAGCTTCGGCAGCTCGGCGGATCCGGTCAGCATCCGCCGGGTGATCTCCGTGGCGAGCACCCTGTCCCCGGCATCCAACCGTGTCCAGGACACAAATCACGGTTGTCCGATGAACGACCGACGAGGGTCGGCGCAGCGACCTAGACTGAGCTGCAAGATCGACTTCCCAGTTCCTGCCCGCAGACCTGCGATTTCCCCGACGCCTGACCTTGGTGCCGCCGACACCAGTCCCGTCAGGAAATGGGCTGATGCACAGAGGAGTGCGCCATGCCGGCTCGGGTCAAGGTCCTCTCCGGAGGTTGCGCGGCGGCCGCCGCTGCGGTGCTGATCGCGGGGTTCGCGGCGACGCCGGCCGCGGCGTTGCCGGATTCGCCGGTCGTGTACCCGAGCGGAGCTGCCGCGACCCCGGCCAGCGGATCAGGCTTCGACACCTGTACGGCGCCGTCGGCCAGCGCGCTCGCCGCCTGGCGCGGCAGCTCGCCGTACACGGTCGTGAACATCTATTTCGGCGGCAACAACCGCGGCTGCGCCCAGCCCAATCTGACCTCGACCTGGGTGCGGCAGGTGACCAGCAGCGGTTGGAAGCTGCTGCCGACCTACTTCGGTTACCAACCGTCCTGCATCTTCGGTTCCAAGTCGAATCGCTACACCGCCACCGATGCCACCACACGCGGCACCTCCGACGGCAACGACGCGGTGACGAAGGCGAAGGCGCTCGGGCTGCTGCCGGGCAGTGCGCTCTACGCCGACGTCGAGCACTACGACCGCAGCATCACGTCCTGCCAGACCGCCGTCCGCCGGTACGTGTCGGCGTGGACGACCGCACTGCACAAGTCCGGTTACCTGGCCGGCATCTACGCCCACCAGGACTCCGGCATCCGGGATCTCGCGGACACGTACAACTCCACCAGCTACGCCCGTCCGGACGCTGTCTGGATGGCCCGATGGGACGGCAACGCCAGCGTGACGAACTGGCCGACAGCAGCCAACTCGTACTGGGCGAACTGGCAGCGAGCCAAGCAGTATCGCGGTGATCACAACGAGACCTGGGGCGGTGTCACGCTGAACATCGACAACGACATCATCAAGGCACCGGTCGCAACGGTGGCCCGCAGCTACCAGGTGACCGGAGCGTCGTCGCTGAACGCGCGCGGCGGCCCAGGCACCTCGTATCCGATCACCCAGACCTACGCCGAGGGCGCGTCGCTGCCGGTGGTCTGCCAGGGAGTCGGCGAGAAGGTCGGCACCAGCTCGGTCTGGAATCGACTGACCAACGGCTCCTGGGTCAGCGACTACTACACCTCCACGCCGTCGGACACCGGCTTCTCCGCCGGACTGACCCGGTGTGTCTATCCGGGTCAGGTCACCGCAGCGACCTCACTCACCGCCCGCACTGGCCCGGGTGCCTCGTACCCGGTCACCGGCAACGCGTTGCCACGCGGGGCGATCGCGTACGTGATGTGCCAGCAGCTCGGGTCGACGGTGCAGACGACCCAGGTCTGGAATCGGCTCTCCGACAACCGCTGGGTCAGCGACTACTACATCGCCAATCGTTCCAACACGACCTGGAGCACGCCGGTCCCGCGTTGCCCCTGAGCTCGGATCGCGGGAGCAGCTGACATCATTCCCCCATGGGACCGTTCTACTTCGAGGACTTCTCGGTCGGCCAGCAGTTCACCACGCCGGGTCGGACCATCTCCGAAGCCGATGTGATGAGCTTCGCCGCCTGGACCGGCGACAACAATCAGGTGCACACCGACGCGGAGTTCGCCAGTGGCACCCGCTACGGGCAGCGCATCGTGCACGGCATGCTCGGCGCCTCGCTCTGCCTCGGGCTGATCTCCCGAATCGGCGTCTTCGAAGGCAGTTCGGTGGCCCTGCTCGGGATCGACAACTGGCGATTCACCAATCCGATCTTCATCGGCGACACCCTGACCTGCACGGTCGACATCGTCGGCATCCGACTGACCAGCAAGGGCAACACCGGCGTGGTCCAGCGTGAGTTGAAGCTCCGCAACCAGCGCGGCGAGGTCGTCCAGCAGGGCCGGATGGACATCTTGATCTTGACCCGCGCCAACGCGATCAGCTGATCGTCGAGCTGCTCACCGACGCCGCCTCCACCTGCAGGCTGCCGTCGACCACCTCGACCGACAGCCCGCGCCCCGGGCGTTGGTAGGCGCGCACGTTGAGCGCGACCCCGTCCAGGTAGAGGGTCAGAATGGTGTCGTCCACCACGATGTCGATGTCGTAGCTGCGACCGGGCTCAAGCGTGAACGGACGTTCGGAGCCACGATTGTCGTAGCGGTACCAGGGATAGTTGGGGATCTGATCGAAGTCGATCTTGTGTTCCCCGGGCCGGACGGTGAAGGCGTAGCCGTCGGTACCGGAATCATCGACGAACAGCCGGATCGCGAAGCTGCGCAGGGATTCCGGCCGTAGCCGCAGACTGATCAGGTACGGACCTTCGGGGGGCAGTTCACCCAGCGTCCGGATCTGACGGCCATCGGCGCGGACCAGCGAAACCGGATCGTTGATCAACTGCGTCGTCGCTGCCAGTGCCGATCGGACGGGCTCCGGGATCCGTACACCCAGGGAGCGGTCCGCTCGTTGATAGACCTCGTGTACGACCAGGGTCCCGCCCCATTGCCAGGCACCAAGATCAGCTTCGTCCTCCTTGGTCGCCACCCAGCCGAACAGGTAGCGGTGATCACCGTCGGAGGCCGACCGCGCGGCGTAATAGGCCCGACCGTCGAAGGCGTCGTCGGCCGGCGCGCTCCACGGCCCGTTCAGGCTCTCGCTGATGCGGTAGACGGTCTTGCTCCGGTCGCTGTACTCGGTGGTCAGCAGATACCACCGATCGCCCATCCGGAAGAGATCCGGCATCTCGTGCATGGTGTACAGATCCGGCGCCCAGAAGTCGCCCTGGAAGTCCCACGAGTCCAGATCGTCCGAGGTGAGCCACACCGTACGACCGCTGACCGCGCGCTGATCGGCGCCCTTGCGGGCACCGAGAATCATCACCCAGCGGTCGTTGTCCTGATCCCGCAGGACGAACGGATCACGCCAGTTGTCGGGGTCATAGCCGGGCTGCGGAGGAACCAACTCACCGTCGATCTTGGTCCAGTTGGCGAGGTCGTCGCTGACCGCATGCATCAACACCTGGGCCGGTTTGCCGGCTGCCGGGTAGTCCCGGTTGTAGCCGGTGTAGAAGGCGTGATACCGATCGCCTGCGGCAAACACGCTACCGGCGAAGATGAACTGATCTTGATCATCGTCACTGCCACCCGGCAGCACCTCGCCGAGATCGGTGTAGTGCACGAAATCGGTGGTCCTGGCCAGCGCCCAGCCGAACGGTTCGCCGAAGGGTCCCGGCCGACGGGTGTCGCGCTGATGAAAGAGCTGGTAGGCACCGTCGGCGAAGATCGGCATGCAGTCGCCGAACCAGGTGCCGGGGTGTTGATAGTAGATCTCGGGCATCGGTCACCAATTCCAGGTCGGGATCACGTACGCCAACGATCATCCCGCCTGGTCCACGCTGATGTGCGGCCAACCGCATCTTGTTCGGCTGCAGATGTTGCCGACGAGGCGAGGTCAACACGGTCGACAGGGAGGCCCGAATCCGCAAGTTGATCATCACGCAGAACCTCGCCGCCGATGGCAGGGTGGAGGACCGCTTCGATCCGCTGCCCGATGCCCGTCAGCCGGCGGCCGTGACCCTGCTGATCATGGATACCGTACGGTGACAGCATGCCCATCGGTAACGAACGCGAGACCGTGCGCCGGCAGTATCGCCGGGAGACCGGCCTGACCACTCGGATGTCGATCTGGCATCCGCCGGTGGACGGTGTGACTCCGCAGGACATTGCGCTGGCGGCATTGCGGACGGTCTCCCCGCAATCCCTGCTGGAGATCGGCTGTGGGACCGGCCGGCTCGCCGAACGGATCAGCCAGGAGTTGCCCGGCACCGAGGTGCTGGCGACGGACCAGTCCGAGCGGATGGTGGAGCTGACCGCCGAGCGCGGAGTCGCCGCCCAGGTCGCCGATGCCGATGCGCTGCCCTTCGCGGATCATCGGTTCGACGCGGTGGTGGCGGCCTGGATGCTCTACCACGTGCCGGATCTCGATCGCACCCTCGCCGAAGTTCGGCGGGTGCTGCGCCCCGGTGGCACCCTCGTCGC
>DATCVL010000531.1:0-6710 GCA_036566865.1 Microlunatus sp. | reverse complement strand
CCCCGCCACGGCCGGCGATCAGATCGTCACCGTCAGCGGCGACGCGGACCCGTTCGATCACACGGTGTCGATCGGCGGTGCCTTCGCGGTCGTCGACACCACCACGTACCGCTATTTCGTCCTGGCCAAACTCGCCGGCGCCGCGGCAGCCGATGTGGTGACGATGGCCGGCTTCCAGATCTCCTACCTGGCCTGAGATCAGCGAACCACTGCCGGACCACGAAAGGAAACCGACATGCTCTACCTCAAGACCGACTTCGGGTCCACGCCCAGCACCGACAACGGCACCCGCCCGTACACCGGTACGAACCCGCCCTTCTGGGACAACGCCAGCATCTGGCTGGACGGCGGGGCGGGGGTCACCCAGACGTCCACGCATGTCGGGACCGACACCAGCGTCCGGGTCCGGGTGACCAACAGCGGCACGTCCGCAGTCAGCTTCGTGAGCGTTGACGCCTACCTGTTGGACCCGTTCGTCGGGATCACCTCCCCGGCTCAGGCGATCCGGAGCTTCAACGGGACGGTCGTCACCGCTTCGCCCGGTTCAGGCGGGTCCTCACCCACCGACTCACACGTCGCGCTCTGCCAACTCCCCGGCGAGGTGCCTTGGAAACCGACCGCCACCGAGTTGGCGAACTCGACCGGTGGACACCTGTGCCTGATCGCCAACGTGTACGCGGACGGCGACGGCAAGGTGCTGGGCAGCAGTGACCCGTTCGACGTCGCCAACAACGCCCATCACGGCCAGCGCAACATCGCCCTGCTCGCCTCGACCCAGAAGATGCAGAACCTCAAGATCAAGGTGATGCCCGGGCCTGACGGTCAGGCCACCCTGCTCGACCTCCACGCCCTGAACAGCAAGACCGCGATCGGGATGGGGGAGAACTGGCTGTTGCGCTCGCGGGCCAACGTGGTTCGGGTGGCGCAGCCCAACAAGAGGCCCTGGTATTACCTGACCTCGTCCGGCGATCGTCCGGACACGGCGCTGACGTTCACCCGGAAATCGATCGCCGGCCGCCTCGAACTGGCCGGCGGCACGGTCGATCTGCGGGAGTCGGTCCGGGCCACCAAGGCAGCGGTGGCACGGGTGGGCAACGCGGACAGACTGAGCTGGCATGCCGCGGAGGGCGGCCGAATCAGGTTGGCGGCAAACCGGCAGGTCGACGTCGCCAACCTGACCCTTCAACGCGACGACGACAAGGGGTCGCTGCAGGCCTTCGACATCGTCCAGCGCAGTGAGGACGGCACCATCATCGGCGGCCTCCGGGTCCTGTCGTTGGTCACCGGCGCCCTGCGGTGACGGGCCGATCCGGTGGGCGGCGAACCGGCGAGCGCCGATCGGGCGAACCCCGGTCGGCTCGGCGGTGACGGACCCGACGAGGATTCGTCCGGTACCGGTACGTCGGTCCACGTCCACGTCCCCGTCACGCTGACGATCACCGGTACGCCGAGTCCCGACGACCTCGACCGGCTGGAGGACGTCCTGCGCGAGCGGCTCGCACAGGCCCTCGACTCGGCCCGGCGGCAGGCGGACGCGCGTCTGCTGGCGGCGACCCACCGGCAGGCCCGTACGCCGGCGCCGATCCGGCGGGCTCCGGCCGTACGTCGTCGGGTGCCGTTGTGGCAGCCCCGGACCGGTCCGCTGATCGTCGGCCGGGACTGGCGAGTGCTGCGCGCCGTGACGATTCCGGTGAGCATCCGGGCCTTTCTGGTCGCGGTCCGGCTGGTGAACGGTGCCGGCATCGACCCCATCCCCGACCTGGTCCGGCAGGAACTGATCGAACGGTTGGCCGGACGCCGCTTGTCGGCGACGATCTGGCTGGTCGAAACGCTGCGCTCGACCACCCTGGATGCGCTGGAGCAGGCGGTCAACGACCGCTACCTGGAGCTGGCTCACGCCCAGAACTCGTTGTACGCGATCAGTCCCGCCGACGGCGACCGTCGGCTGCTCGCCGAGCTCGACCCCACCGGAGCAGTGGCCGGGCTGCCTTCGCTGGAACACGTCAACGCCCGCCGATCACCCGGCGGCGGCGAGCTGCTGCACGGTGCCCGGGTGGTGTTCGCCGCGGTGCCGGTCCCGCGGATCGACGTTGCCGACGTGGTCACCACCGGCGGCCTGGTACGGCGCTTGCTCACCCTCTCCGAGGTGGAGCCGTTCATCGATCGGAGCGCCTTCGAGCAGCGTTACCTGCGCTGGGATCGGTACGCCGCCGAGCTGGCCAACCGGACGATCACCGTCGGCCTGGTCGGCGGTGTCGTGCACCCTCCGTTCAGCGCCGAAACGGCGGCGGCTGCGATGCTCGCCGAGGTCGAGTCCCAGCTGCCGCCCGATCCGCTGCTGAATCGTGTTCGCCGCGTCTACCGGGCCGAAGACCCCGACCTGCCGGCAGCCGCGCAGCAACTGGCCGTCGGGCAGCAACTCGTCGTCGCCGTGCTCGACCTGCCACTCGACAACGACACCATCACCGCTGCCCGGGAGCGCCCGGATGCGCGCACTCGGGCGGCTCAGATCAGGAACCGGTTGACGACCGATCCGACCACCTTCCACTGGGGCTGGGATCTCTACCACTGGCTTCGCGACTACTACGGCGAGCCACCCGAATCCCGTCCGGACGGCGGCACCGCCTTCGAATACGTCGCCGACGAGCTGGTCGCCAGTGGGGACCTGGATCGGCTGCTCGATGCCGCGGATCGGTCCGGCGAGGAGTTGTTGCGATTCTGGCTGCTGCGGCAGTTGCAGGCCGCAGGCTTCGGGAACCGGTCGCGGGTTCAGCAACTGCGGATGTCCCTGACCCGGCTACGGGAGTCCCGCTGGGCGAACCGCTACCAGCCCGCTACCGGCGAGCTCTGGCTGGACGGTGATCACCGGGTGAAGGCAGGCACCGACGATGCTGCCGTGCTGGCCGAGGCGCTGTCGATCTACGTCGTCACCGCCAAGAGCCAACAGCTGAAGGCCGCCGCTGCGGACCGGATCCGTGCCCTGGTGCCGAAGATCGCCATCGACACGCTGCGGGAGATCAACACTGCTGGGGCCGCGACCACGTACACGCCGGACAGCTTCGGGCAGGAGGTGTTTCGCCGGGTCGCCGAGCAGGCGAAGCTGACAGCCGACGACCTGGAGTCGGTCGAGATCCGGCGCAGCTGGCGGCTGGAGGCGATCCGACCGATCGAGCAGTGGGGTGTGCCGTCGTACCTGCTGGTGCTGCGCGCGGTGGAGAAACGGCCCGGCGGGAGCTGGACGCCGGTCGGCGACACCTTCGAGCAGACCGCCGGTGACTTCGAGGCGAATCTGACCTACTGGGCCCTGGGCAGCAGCGCGAAGGTCTACCAGACGATGGGCCTGATCGTGACCGGCATCGGACTGATCGCCGTTGCCTGGGAAGTCGGCGTGATCGCGTTCCTGATCGACGCGGCCGGCGGCGGAACCGCGCTGCTGATCTCGATCACCGCCAGCGAACTGCTCTACTTCGCCAAAGTCCTGCTGGGCAAGGCGGAACTGACCTGGGAGGGCTTCTTCCTGGCGGCCGCGGACGGCTACATCGCGGCTGTCGGATTTCGGCTCGGCGCACTCGGTGCGGCCCCGATCGCCAAGATCATCGGCACCGGAACCGTGACCAGGGTCTGGACCGGCCTGGTCCTCGAACGGCTGGCGGCCGGCGCGGTCGGCGGCGGGCTGTCGGCGGTGGGGGAGACCTTCGTCCACGACCTGGTCCGGGTCGCGTTCCACGACGGGCAGTTGTCCGGCTGGCAGACCTACGTACGCAACCTCGGCATCGGCGCCGCGGTCGGCGCGCTGGGTGAGCTGACCCTGCGCCCCGTCCTCACCCGGCTCGGCCGCTCGGCGGCCACGACTGCCAAGGACATCATCGACCAGTTGAAGGCCGAGGGCGTTTCGCTGGCAACGTTCACCACGATGGCGACCGCTGCGCTCAGCCGGCTGCGGACAGTTGTCTCCGGACTGGTCGGATCCGCCGAGGCCGGTGGCCTGTACACCGCATTCGAAGATCATCTGATCAAGATCATCGACCAGTGGGCGCCGACCACGGTTGCTCGTCGGGTGCTCGAGCTGCAGGGTGTCGTGCTGACTCCGGCCGCCGAGCAGGGGGTCGCCCGGTTGGCCTGGCTGACCGAGACGCCGCTGGACCAGGAGGCGATCCGGCGGCTCACCGCGGAACTGTCCGCGCACCCGTCTCCGGCGGTGTCCTTTCTCGAGGTACTGGGTCGGCTGGAGCCGTCGGCCGCACGGCGGCTGGTCAGCGGCACCTTCGGCAGCGATGCGGACCTGGCCGCCTTCGTCGGTCGGCTGGCGGGCTACTCGGCCGCCGAGCAGCGGGCAGCGGTTCAGCTCCTGGCCGATGCCGAGTTGCTGGCCCGGCCGCCGGGCGCCGGTGACTCGGCGGCGTTGTTGGATCGACAGTTGGAGCGGGCGCTGGCCCTCCAGGCCAGGGCCCAACAGATCGAGGCCGAGGAGTTGCTGGCCCGCGCGCAGGCCGAAGCCGCCCGGGGCCGCGCGGATCGTGCGGCCCGGATGCAGGAACGAGCCGAGGCGCAGCAGACACAGGCCACTGCGCTGGAAGAGCAGGCGGCCGGGACGACGCCCGGCGTGGGCCGCCGAGCTCTGCCCGACATCGCCGGCGACCCGGAGGCGGCCGCAGCGTTCGAGAAGGCGTTCGGTGGGCCGGGCGGAGAGGGTGCCACTCTTTCGGTCGGTACACATTACCGGCTGCCGGCTCGGCCGGACTGGGAACCGGCCGCAGCCGACATCCGGATGATGTTCAGCAGCCGCTCCGGCAATCCGGTGGTCTTCCGGGTCCAGGGCGGCAGTACTCCGCCCGCGGTGAGCAAGCAGGTCTTCGCCGTCGATCCGTCCGGTCGGGTGACGATCCCGGGCGGCGCCTCGGATGATGTGTTCGTCAACGTCGGTTCGTTGGAACGTGCGATCGAATGGCTGGTCGAGAAGCGGCCCGGCGGATCGCTGGTGGTCTTCGAGGTCGACGCCGCCTGGCTGAAGGCGTTCCGTGGGATCGCGCGACCGGAACAGGCTGCCTCCGCGAGCGGTCTGCCGTACACCGTCGACGTACGCTACGCCGCCGACCAGGTCGCGATCCCACCGAGCCTGCTGGGTGAATTCGAGGAGTTCATCGTTCAGGGGACCGGGCGGGTGCTGACGTTCACTCCCACCGGGCGTTGACCGGCCGATTCGGTCTCGCATCCGGTGACGGCTGGCCCTGCAATGCGCGAAGATGTCGATGGACCTCGTCCGGGGCCGGCCCCATCGGGAGATGCGAATGTCCGATTCTTCTGCACTGATTGCCTTGAGCCGAGTTCTGCTCGAGGTTCCCCGCGACCAGTACATCCCCGTTGTCGCTGATCACCTACAGATTCTGCTCGGCAGCGACGACGTCTTCTGGATGCAGACGAACTGGCCGACCAATACCTTCGCGGTCTGGCGGAAGACTCGTGGCGGCCGCGATTTCGCTTATGAGCAAGCACTTCCGGCGACGGACCCGCATCCGGCGCCGCAGACTCAGATCCGTTCGTCCCGCGACCTGACCCGTCATCGCTCGACCGAACTGCCCCAGTGCCAGGGCGACGCCCAGGAAGCGATTCTCGAACTGGCGAGGAACTCCGTCGGGCAGCAGCAGTTGTCGATGATCCTCGACGTCACCCACCCGGACAACGGTCGGGGTTGGGTCGCGATCCGCGACCATCGCGACTTCGACGATGATGCCCTGGACGCTGCCTCCGCCGTGCTCCCATTGCTGTTCGTCTTCGACCGGCTCTATCGGCCAGACATCAGCTACATCGGGCAGGCCGGGTCGACGGATCGGCCCAGGAACTGGGCCGAACTCACCATCCGGGAACGCCAGATCGCCGAGTTGCTCCGCTCCGGCATGACGGCGCGGGCGATGGGGCACGCGTTGGGCATCTCGGATCGGACGGTCGGCAAGCATCTGCAGAACGTGTATCGCAAGCTCGGTCGGCACGATCGCTTGCTGGTCGCGGTGGACGCTCCGACCGGACCATGATCAGGATTGACGGGCCGGTCGGGGCCGACCGGTCCTCCGCGGCGGCGGGCCGTTCTCGCGGTAGGACCGCGTGTCTCGGGCAAACCAGGCTCCGCCGCGCGGCGCGCGACCGGGCCGACACGATACGGTGACCGGCGTGACTGACGCGGATCAGAGTCAAGACAACGCGACCGATGCGGCCGACCGTACCGAACCGGTACGCAGCGTGCTGGTGACCGGCGGCAGCCGCGGCATCGGCCGGGCGATCGCCGAGCGCTTCGCCCGGGCCGGGCACAAGGTTGCGGCGACCTCGCGCAGCGGGGAAGCGCCCGCCGGCGTCCTCGGGGTGAAGTGCGACATCACCGATGCCGGTCAGATCGACGCCGCCTTCACCCAGATCGAGGAGGCGCACGGTCCGATCGAGGTGTTGGTCGCCAACGCCGGCATCACCAAGGACACCCTGGTGCTGCGGATGACCGACGACGACTGGCAGCAGGTGATCGACACCAATCTGACCGGTTCGTTCCGGGTCGCCAAGCGGGCGGTCCGGCCGATGATCCGTGGTCGCTTCGGCCGAATCATCTTCATCTCCTCGGTGGTCGGGCTGCTCGGCTCGGCCGGTCAGGTCAACTACGCCGCATCCAAGGCAGGCCTGCTCGGGATGGCCCGCTCACTGGCCCGGGAGGTCGGCTCCCGCGGCAT
>DATCVL010000530.1:0-11052 GCA_036566865.1 Microlunatus sp. | reverse complement strand
GGTGTACGGCGTCGGGCCCGACTCCAGCACCGCCTCCTGAGCCCTCTTGCCGGCGTAGTGCGGATTGCCGGCGACCTTCTCCATGCCGGCGATCGACAGCAGGACGTGGTGCCCGACACCGGTAGCCTGCTCGGCCTGGAGCAGACGGCGCGTGGTCGAGGTGAAGAAGTCGACCACGTCGGCCTCGTCCCGGGCGCCGGTGTTCAAGGTGTCGATCACCACGGCCACGCCGGCCAGCGCCTCCTGCAGGCCGGCACCACTCACGACGTCAACTCCCTGACGTCGACTGATCGGCACCACCTGGTGTCCCTGCTGCTCCAGCACATCCTGGGTCAGCCGCCCGATTCGTCCGGTAGCTCCGGCAATCGCAATCCGCATGGGTTCTCTCCTGTCTTGACCAAGATCGGGAAGCACCCGCCCGCAATGATCATGCTGCCCGAACGCGTGGCCCGGCAGACCAGGGTCGGATCCCGAGACGGGTCAGAACCGCGCCGGCTCGGTGTACTCGCCCCAGACGTCCCGCAGCCCGTCGCAGATCTCCCCCATGGTCGCCTCGGCACGGACCGCAGCCAGCATCGGTTCGATCAGGTTCGCCTCGCCACGCGCCGCGGTGATCATCCGGTCCAGCGCCGCGTCCACTGCAGCTTGATCACGACTGTGCCGTCGCTCGGTCAACAACCGACGCTGCTCGGTCTCCACCTCGTGGCTGACTCGCAGGATCTCCAGCTCATCGGTGATCGATTCGGTATGGCTGTTCACCCCGACGATCAGCTTGTCGCCCTTCTCCAGCTTGGTCTGGTAGGCGAAGGAGGCCTCGGCGATCTCGCCGGTGAACCAGCCGTCCTCGATGCCGCGCAACAACCCCGCAGTGATCGGGCCGATCGGATGCTCGGAGGTCCGACCCGGTTGGCCCATCTCCTCGATCTGGCTGAAGATCTCCTCGGCCTCGGCCTCCAGCCGATCGGTCAGCTCCTCGACGTACCACGAACCGCCGAGTGGATCGGCCACATGGGTCACCCCGGTCTCCTCGCCGATCACCTGCTGGGTCCGCAACGCGATCTCTGCGGCGCGTTCAGTGGGCAGCGCCAACGTCTCGTCCAATGCGTTGGTGTGCAACGAATTCGTGCCACCCAGCACGGCGGCCATCGCCTCCACCGCGGTCCGCACCACGTTGTTGTACGGCTGCTGTGCGGTCAGCGAAACCCCTGCGGTCTGGGTATGGAACCGCAGCCACTGCGCCCTCGCCGTCTTCGCCCCGAAGCGGTCCCGCATCCAACGGGCCCAGATCCGCCGGGCCGCCCGGAATTTGGCGATCTCCTCGAAGAAGTCAACGTGGGCGTCGAAGAAGAAGCTCAGGCCGGGCGCGAATTGATCAACATCGAGCCCTCGGGACAGGCCGAGTTCGACATAGCCGAAGCCGTCGGCCAAGGTGAAGGCGAGCTCCTGCGCGGCCGTCGAACCGGCCTCCCGGATGTGATAGCCGGAAACGCTGAGTGGCTTGTACGCCGGCATCGTCGAGCTGGTGTACTCCATCAGGTCGCCGATCAGCCGCAGATGCGGCTCCGGTGCGAACAGCCACTCCTTCTGGGCGATGTACTCCTTGTAGATGTCGGTCTGCAGGGTGCCGTTGAGTTTTGTGATGTCAACCCCCTGACGCTCTGCGGCGACCACGTACATGCAGAAGGCCGGCACGGCCGGTCCGGAGATGGTCATCGAGGTGGTCACCGAACCAAGATCAATTCCGTCGAACAACACCTCCATGTCGGCCGCGGAATCGATCGCCACCCCACAGTGCCCGACCTCACCGAGACTGCGCGGATCGTCGGAGTCCCGGCCCATCAGGGTCGGCATGTCGAAGGCGACACTCAGCCCACCGCCGCCGGCACTCAAGATCATCTTGTAGCGTTCGTTGGTCTGCCGGGCATTGCCGAAGCCGGCGAACTGACGGATCGTCCACGGCCGCCCGCGGTAGCCCGTCGGATACAGGCCTCGGGTGTACGGGAACTGTCCGGGCCAGCCGATCCGCTCCATCCGAGGATCGTCCTGGCCCTGCGTCGGACCATAGACCGGGTCGACCGCCGTCCCGGACAGGGTGCTGAAGTCGGCGTCGCGGACCGCACCCTCTGCCTCGGCCCTGGTGTAGGCCTCCGCCCAGCGCCGCCGCCCCGCGTCGGTGCCGTGGGTTTCGTCAGGACTCGTCATCGATCCCACCTCCACGGCAAATACTAGGATGTCCTACTAAATCCGAACGAATGCGCAGGTTTGGTCGGCAACACGTCGTCTGCAGTTCACCCACCAGCAAGCTCTGATTCCTAGCGTGCGCGCCATGTCGACAGTCGCGATCATCCCCGCCCGAGGAGGCTCCAAGGGCGTCCCGGGTAAGAATCTGCGTCCGGTCGGTGGCGTTCCGTTGGTTGCCCGCGCGGTCCGGACCTGCCTGGCCGCAGCTCTGATCGACGCCGTCTATGTGACCACCGACGACGCGGCCATCGCCGACGTCGCCCACCGGGCCGGCGCGGAGGTGATCGAACGCCCCACGGACATCGCCGGCGACACCGCGACCTCCGAGGCCGCCCTCGAGCACGCGATCGGCGTCATCACCGAACGCGCCGGACAGCCCGACGTCATCACCTTCGTGCAGTGCACCAGCCCGTTCATCGACCCGGTTGATCTTGACCGTGCGGTCGAGATGGTCATCGCCGATCAAGCCGACTCGGTGCTCTCGGCGATCGAGACCTACGAGTTCCTCTGGCGGGACGCCGATCCGGCGATCGCGGCCGGCAGTGGACCGATGATCGGTCAGAACCATGACGCCGGTTATCGTCCGCTGCGACAGCAGCGTCGTCCTGACTTCCGCGAGACCGGTGCCTTCTATGTCATGCGTACCGACGGATTCTTGGCTCATCGGCACAGATTCTTCGGTCGCACCGGCGTGATCAACGTGTCCGAATTCGGGTCGTTGGAGATCGACACGGTCGAGGAACTCCACCTGGCCGACGCGATCTGCGGCGTACTGGAGAAGGCACGCCCGGAGGAGTTGCCGATCGATGTGGACGCCGTGATCACCGACTTCGACGGCGTGCACACCCCGGACACCGCCTATGTCGATGCCCACGGAAACGAACTGGTTCAGGTGAGCCGCGGCGACGGCCTCGGGGTGGAGCGACTGCGTCGTGCCGGCGTCCCGTTCTTGATCTTGTCCAAGGAGACCAATCCGGTGGTGCTCGGACGAGCCGCCAAGCTGCAGGTCGAGGTGTTGAACGCCGTCGAGGACAAGACCACAGCGCTGCAGAAGTGGCTGGCCGACACCGGCATTGCGCCGGAGCGGGCCGCCTATGTCGGCAACGACATCAACGATCTGGGTCCGATGTCCGTGGTCGGTTGGCCGATCGCCGTGCCCGACGCACACCCCGAGGTGCTCGCCGCGGCCAAGATCGTCTTGTCGGCACCAGGTGGGCGGGGCGCCGTACGCGAACTGTGCGATCGGGTGCTCGCGGCGCACTCATGATCGCCCGACCATGATCGACTGGGCACGGTGACAGCCGTCGGTCTGTTGGCGTTCAGCCGACGACACCGCCCTATCCAGTCACGGATCCCTTCCGGTAAACGGAAACATGGGACGTCGACTCTCCGGTGAACTCCGAACCGTCCCAGTCGGCATGGCGACTCTCCAGTACGAAGCCGGCCAGCTGCGCCATCAGATCCAGCTCGGACGGCCAGATGTAGCGGTGCGGGGTTCGGCCGACCCGGGCCTCGCGCCCGGCGCCGAATCTGAAGTGATGAGACACCACCCGCTGGGTCAGGGTGTCGATGGTGTCCAGGCCGATGTAATCGTCCTCGACGGTGAAGACCGACGCCTTCGTCCCCGGTGGCATCGTCCGTAGCGACGGCACCCACAGCTCGATCACGAACCGGCCGCCCGGGCGCAGATGCCGGGCCGCGTTGCGGAAGCACTCGACCTGTTGATCCTGCTCCAGCAGGTTCGAGATGGTGTTGAAGACCAGATAGACAAGGCTGAACTCGCCGTCCACCCGGGTGCTGGCCATGTCCCCGTTGATCACCGGGATCGTCGTCTCGTCGACCTTCTCCCGCAGCCTGTTGATCATGTGCTGCGAGTATTCGATGCCGGCCACCGGCACCCCGCGTTCGGCCAGCTCAATGGCGACCCGTCCGGTGCCGATGGCGAATTCCAGGGCCCGCCCGTCACCGGCCAACTCGGCCAGCCGGTCGATCGTCGGCCCGAGCACCTGCGGAGAGAACATCCCCTCATCCGGAGTGTCGTACTCCTGCGCCGCTTCGGCGTCCCACAACTCATCCTGTGTCTTGGAATCCCAGTCCATGCAGGTCATCCTGTTGCCTCCGACAAGCGCGGCACAACGGTTTTGTCGCACCCCGCTCGCCGTCGACCGAGCGTCGCCGACCAAGATCAAACTCCAGAGGGGTCAGGCGGACTCCCACTCTCCGCGGAGGAGCTGAACAGCTTCGAGTCCCGCCACCCATCAGAGGGCACCATGCGTGGCGGATACCTCGTGCTACCCGTTCCGGCGGCGCATCGCGACGTTGGCCTCGTGCCAGCCGTCGACGGATCCGCAGTCGTGGTAGCTGCCGGCGGCGATCGCGACGCCGACCGGTGCGGCTTGCTGTAACCGGGCCAGGGCGTCGGTGATCATGCGCTCCCCCGTCTCCGGATTCGTACCGATCGAGGCGACGGTCCGGAACGCCTCCGGGGTGAAGTAGTAGCGACTGATGTTGGCGTACCTGCCCCGAGCCCCGACTGACTTCTCCGACAGTGATGCGAGTTGCCAACCGCTGCCCCGCGGTCGCAGCTCGACCATCCCGTAGCGATGTGATCGTTCGGCGGGTACGCGGGCCACCTGCATCGCGGCGGCGCAGCCATCGGCAGCCGCCCGCAGCGCGGCGAGGTCGGCCGCGTTTCCGGCTTCTTCGGGAGCCAGCAGCAGGTCATCGCCGGAGACGTAGAAGCAGCACCGGTCACCGACGAACTCGGCAGCCAGCGTCGCCGGTACAGCCGTGCCGTAGTCGCCGTGGCTGACGTCCTGCTCGATCAACGTGAATCGAGCATCCGCGAATTCGGCGTGTGCCGATGCGATCGGCTCGTACTTCCGCTCCCAACCACGCGACAGCAGTCCGTGCCGTGCCATCGGAGCTCCACTCACGTACTCGCCGATCGCTCGGTCACCATGATCGACAACGATCGCGATGTCGCGGACACCGGCAGCAACCAGATCGGCCAACACATAATGCAGGACCGGGTAGTTCAGGACGGGCATCAAGCTCTTCTGAACCACGGCCGTCACCGGGAACAGACGGCTGCCGTAGCCGGCAGTCAGGATCACAGCGCATTCAGCAACATCGCTCACCCGGCCAACTCTGGCAATCTCCGGCGCCAACTGCGCGACGACATGCCCGCCGATCAGCCCGCACCGAAATCGCCGGCACCTTCGATCTCGGCAACGGGATCTGCCCGTTCGGTCCGGCACGTTGGCCGAGCAGAGCGGCCGACACCCCGCGTCCCCGATATCGCTTGCCCAGTTACGTTGCGTGCAGCAGGGTCGTCGGCATGCCAACTCTGCTGACCATCACCGGACCGATCGCGGCGGGCAAGAACACGATCGCCGATCTCCTCGCCGAAAGCCTCGTCCGCTCGGGCCGAACCGTGGTGATCGCCGATGTCGATGACGTCGCAGACATGGTCGGCCCACCCGGCGCCGGCGCGGCCGGACTGTGGTTCGACGCGCATCGCGCCCACGGTGCGCTGGTCGGGAGCTGGATGCGGTCGGCGGTCGATGTGGTGATCACCGTCGGCCCGATCTACACCCCAGATGAGCAGGACGCGCTCTACCAGCAGCTTCCGCCCGATACCGTGCCGCTCCGCATCCTGATCGACGCCCCACTGTCGGCAACCTGGCAGCGCGTCACCGCCAACCCCGACCGTGGGTTGTCCCGGCAACGCGAATTCCACCAGTCGGCGCATGCCAGATATCGCTCGCTGAAGCCGGGCATCCCCGCTGATCTGAGCTTCGACTCCGGTGATCGCAGCGCAACCGACATCGCGACGGCGATCCTCGGAGCAGCCGATCTGCTCGACTGAGCCGCGTCTCATGTCGGCTGACGCCGTGATGCGGGGTCCGGCGCCGGCTGTCAGAGTGTCGAGGTGGAATTCCCCGTGTTCGCCGTCGGGTCGACGCTGATCTCCGAGGACCGTTGGCACGGCGCGCTCTGGGCGGCCGTGCCGCAGCGAGTTGTCCACAGCAGCGACGACCAGCTCGCGACCTACATCCCGACCGGAGCTGTGGCCACCCGGGCCAGCAACCGCGACCTGCCCGGCACCAAGTCACTCACCCGCGACGAGCGCAAGATGCTCGCGTTGCGGACGGGAGAGGCTCAAGTGGCCGAGGTGCCCGAAGCACCGGACAAACTGTTTCTCTATCGGCCCGGCCGCTGGTCGCGGATCAGTCTCGGCTGGGACAGCAGCACCGGCGAGTTTCGAGGTTGGTACGTCAACTTCGAGTTCCCCGCACAGCCCACCCCGACCGGGATCAGCACCATGGACCTGGTCATCGACATCTGGGTCAATCCTGATCGCTCCTGGCAGTGGAAGGATCGCGACGATTACCGGCGTGCGCTGGATGATCATCTCCTCGCCCCCTCGATCCGCGGTGAGATCGACACCGAGACCGCGCTCGTACTCGATGAGCTGAGCTCGGCGTCCGGCCCGTTCTCCGATGAGTGGGTCGACTTCCAGCCGGATCCTGGCTGGGCGACTCCCCGGTTGACGGCCGAGCATGCCTGGGGTGGCAGCTTGTGGAATCTGCCGACGGGGCGTCGTCTGCCCCAGGAATGATCAACTTCGTCGAGGTCAGCCTTCCGGTTCGGTACGGAATTCGTTGGCTTCGACCGCCTCGGCCTCCGGTCCCAAGAGCAGCCGCCGACGGCTCCGCTTGATCGCTCGAGCTGCCCGCCCGGTCAGCTGCAGGACCGGCTGTGGCAACAGCAACCGCAGCTGGCGCCTGATCAGTCTGACCCTGCCGACACCGGCCGCCTCCCGATCGGACAGACCGGACCCGGCCCGTCGTTCGGTCAGCTCGGTGATCTTGTCGATCCAGTCGACGTCTTCCTGATCATGGAAGTAGTTGTCCCGCAACCATTCTGTCGAGGGTCGACGCAGCTGAGGGCCGGCCAGCTCATCGAGCGGGCCCAGGCAGTCGGACCCGATGAAGACCTCGTTGATCATCTCTGCCGAGACTCCGAAGTCACTCAAGATCAGAATGGGTACGTCGGCGCCGATCGCCTCCAACGCAGCGGTGGACGACACCGTGACGAATCCGTCGGCATCGGCGAGTGCGTCTGCCATCGATCCGGCAACGAACTCGACGCGATCGGGGTCGTATCCCTCATCGCGTACGAGCTCCTGCCAGAGCTGGGGATACGGCAGATCCTCGCGATGCGTCTGCTGTTCGCCGGACAGCGCCCGGAGCTTGATCACCACCCGGCGGTCAGGTGGCAGCGTCGCGAACGTCCGCAGGATGTCCTTGCGCTGTCGGGCTTGGGTCGGGACCTTGGCCTGCGCGGCAAAGATGATCTTGCGCTGCGGCGGTGTCGACGACCCGGCGGCCCGCTCACCGTGCCCGTCCGGTCGGCCGAGCGACGCACGGCTGACGGGAGACTGTTCGATGAACGGCAGCGTCGCCAGACCGAAGTCGATCTTGATCCCGAGCCCACCGGCCAGCTCGGCAAACTCCGACACCTCGTGTCGGCTGTGCAGGATGAAGAGATCGCAGCCGGCGCGGAGTTGAACCGCTCGTGCGCTGGCCGGATAGCTGATCCCGGGCAGCCCGGTCACCAGCACCGGCCGGCGCCCGCCGCGTCGGAGGAAGCCGAGTCCCAGGACCGCCTGCACCACCGGCCCGGTCGCGGCCAGCAACAACACATCCGGCGGCCGCCGCCGTAGTCGAGCCGCCAGCTGGGAGAAGCCCAGTCGATCAACCCGGCGGTCGGTCGCCGCCCGGACCTGAGCCGGCGACGGCGCAATCGGATTCTTGATCAACCACTGCTCGCTCTGCCACCCGGCCGGCATCGCCTGCAGCGTCGCCGCACTCCATTTCAGGTACGAGTCCGAGTCGGCGATCGCCACCACCCTGATCATGGTCGATGGTCGCCCATGATCAGAAGTCACCGGCCGCGTGCCGGGGCGCGACGAAGACCTCGGTCAGCTCACGGCACTGGTCCTCGTCCAGCGAACCGAGGCCGAAACGGGCGTCGGTGATGATCTTGCTGGCCCGTTCGGTGATCGCGCGGCCGGCCGGAGTGATCTCGGCCAGCACTGCCCGACCGTCCTCCGGATGTCGCGTCCGGGTGATGTAGCCGGCCGCCTCGAGCCGCTTCACCAGCGGCGTGACCGAGGTCGCATGGACCTGCAGCCGTTCACCGATCTTGCCCAGCGGCAACGATCCCCGGCGAGAGAAGGACAACAGCACCAGCACCTCGAACCGGGCGAACGTCAGCCCCAACGGCCGCAAGCGTTCATCGAGTTCGGTGATCACCAGCTGATGCACCCGCATCAACGAGGTGACGGCCTCCATCCGCGCTCGTTCCGGCCAGCGGTGTTCCCACGAGCTGGCCGCCGCTGCGATCGGGTCGAAGGGCAGCCGATGACGCTCCGGTCCGTGATGCGATCGGTCGGTGGAACCCTGGCCCGCCGAACTCCCCGTTGTGATGATGATCAACTCCTGCCGGTGGTCGACGGGTCGTCACCCTCGGCGGGGTCCGACGACGCGGCCGACATAGGTGTTTGCGACGAGTCGGATGATTCGGGTGTGGCCGCCGACGTGGGGCGGACGGCACTTGCGGCCGAGACCGCCCGCGTCGACCGCCCGGTGCCGGACGGACCTGGGGGCGTGGCCGGCTCGGGAGGTCCGGACAGGCCGAATCGTTTGCTCAACCGGGTCCGGGTGCCGACCTCGGATTCCTCCACATGTCGCCGAGCTTGATCATGTTCGGCCTGATCACGATCGGTCCAGCTCTCCGGACGCCAGCTGTCGCCGCTGCCGTCCTCGGACCATCCCTCAGCCAGCCACGCGGCATCATCGTCCGCGCTCGGACTGCCGTCGGTGGGGTCGTAGTCGTCGCCATCGTGATCATCACCGCGCCGATCTCGACTGCGCCGTCGATCATCGGACTCGTGCAACGGCCGCATGCTGGATCGCAGGCCGGAGCGCTGGATCACCCGCTGGATGGTCAGATCCCGCTCGTCAGGGTGACCGACGTAGCGGATGTCCCGCAGGCCCTGGTCCTGCGCCGCAGACTCGAAGACGAAGTGGCCGTACGCGAAGATCCGCCCGATCAGCGGTTTGTGTACGGAGATGTCAAGGATCCGCGACATCGGCATGGTCGCGGTGTGCTGGGAGAAGATCCCGTTCACCCGGAACACCCGCATGTTGGTGATCACGAATCGGTCCATGTGGGCGGCCAGCACCTTGTAGCCGCCGGTGATGATCAACAACAGCCCGAGCGCGAGCGGAATCCAGGCGATCTGCACCGGCACCACGAAGGTCAAGATCATGATCAACACACCGAGCACCGTGATCAGGATCGGCAGCACGAAAGCCATCGGATGCCGGCGCACCTCGTCGATGATGATTTCGCCCTCGTCGGCGATCAGGTGACTGGTAACGCGTGGATCGATCAACGCGTGCCAGAACGCAGCCATCTCACCCAGCTCGGGTCAGGAGGAGAGCGAACTGAAGAACGTCATCACGGCATCCATGCCGGTACCGACCGCACCGAATGCGCTGCGAACCGCGTCCGCCGCGTCGGTCGGCCGGGTGAACAGGTAGAAGAGCGCGAAGATCACTACCAGCGCGACCACCAGGCGCTTGATCCACTTCACGACTCTCACTCCTCGCTGTTCGCGCCCGGGACCGGACGCAGGTACGGCAAACCGCGACCTTTTCTACCGTGCCGGCTACCAATCTGACCGACGGCGCGCCGGAACGGCACCCCCCTGAGCAGAAACTGGTCGAATCTCGCGCTTCGGCGACCTGGCCGGCCGAGGACGCTCAGGACCCTGGGTGCACGGAGTGCAGGACCCGGTCGGCAGCGGCGTAGGCGTCCAATTCGCCATCGCGTACGGCTCGGGCCAGCTCCTCCAGTTCGGCAGCGCGGTGATAGCGCACCCGCCGTCGCAGGTACGCCATCGCCAGCGACTCCACCTCGGCCACGGCCCGGTCCAGCCGACGTGCCTGCCAGCTGCCGTCGGCCTCGGCGTGAGCACGATGCTTGTCCACCTCGGCGACCAACTCGTCGATCCCCTCGCCGGTCGCGGCCACCGTCCTGGTGATCGGCGGCTTCCACCGGGCCGGATCCCGCTGGGCAAGCGAGATCATGTTCCGGATCTCGCGGATCAGCGACTGCGCGCCGTCCCGATCCGCCTTGTTCACCACGAAGATGTCGCCGATCTCCAGCACACCGGCCTTGGCGGCCTGGATCCCGTCGCCCATCCCGGGCGCCAGCAGCAGCAGCGTGCTGTCGGCGTTCGCGGCGATCTCCACCTCGGACTGGCCGACCCCGACGGTCTCGACCAGCACCACGTCGCAGCCGGCCGCATCGAAGACCCGCAGCGCCTGCGGGGTGGCCACCGACAGCCCGCCGAGATGCCCCCGCGAGGCCATCGACCGGATGAACACCTCGCCGTCCAGCGCGTGCTGCTGCATCCGGACCCGATCCCCGAGCAACGCGCCCCCGGTGAACGGCGACGACGGATCGATCGCCAGCACCCCGACCCGCAACTCCCGCGCGCGATAGGCCGCGATCAGCGCCGCCGTGGTGGTGGACTTGCCGACTCCGGGAGCGCCGGTGATGCCGATCACGTGCGCGCGTCCGGTGTACGGCGCCAGGGCGGCCATCAGCGGTCGCAGCGCCGGTGAATCGTTCTCCACCGCGGTGATCAGCCGGGCCACCGCCCGCGGCCGCCCGGCTCGCGCGGCCGCGACCAGATCCTCGACCGCAGACAGATCGGGTCCGGACCCGTCC
>DATCVL010000529.1:0-22955 GCA_036566865.1 Microlunatus sp. | reverse complement strand
CGGCAGAACTTGTTGAATGCTTGCAGGTCACCGATGCCGACGCTGGCCGCCACCGAGCCGATGGCCTGAGTGGTGTCGCGCAGCAGGTGCTCGGCGCGCTGGGCACGTTGATCGCGGATGTAGGCCGAGACACTGATCCCGTAGCCGGCATGGAACAGACGGTTCAGATGACTCGGTGAGACCAGCACGCTCCGGGCGATATCGCTCACCCGGAGCGTGCCGGCCAGATTGCGTTCGATGTAACCGACCGCCTCGACCACGGCGGCGTGCTGGTCGCCGACCGCCGGCTCGGGCTCCCGCTGCAGCATCGTGGTCTCCCAGAGCAGCGACCAGACAGTCGCCGACCGCTGTGCTTGATCATCCGACCTGGTCACCGCGTCGAGTCGGGCGCGAAACTGTTGCACCGCCGGACCGAGTGGTTGCACTGTCGGCACGACGACCTGTGACGGGTCCGGGGCGAGCCGGAAGTGGGCGTACAGGTGCGGTGACGGACCGCTGTAGCGATACTCCATCGGCATCCCGGGCGGGATGATGCTGATGTCTCCCGGGCGGATCGGGTGCAGCACCTCGCCGATCTTGAGCCCGCCGCTCCAGTCGTAGACATGCAGTGCGTAGAGCTCCGGCAGCAGCCAGTGCTCGACCCGATCCCGTACGCCGTGCAGACCGAAGCCAAGACTCACCACCTGCGGCGGGTGCTGCAGCGGCAGCCCGACCGACTGTTCGCCAGGGCGCAGGATCATGAGCGATTCATACCACTACCCGGTTGACCTGCACCACGACAACGCCGACGGCTTTTCCTAATGTCTGTGGGTATGAGAGCTGCCATCAAGCGTCAGGACGACGAGACCGGGAACGCACGTATGCGTGCTGGTAACCAGGGCTCGCTGACTGCAGAACAGGTCGACCGGTACGACACCGAGGGTTACCTCGTGCTACCGGATCTGTTGACCGAACAGGACATGGCGCCGGTCCGCAGCGCGCTCACCGAGAAGGTGGATCAGATTGCGGCCGAGCTCATCGATGCCGGCCTGATCGACGATCCGCAGACCGAGGTTGCCTTTCCCTATCGGCTGGCGAGCCTTTTCGGTGGCCTCGAACCCGAACACTTCCTTCAGTACGGCAGGAGCTGGCGGGACCGGATCCCGGGCTACTACACGTTGATGAGCAATCCGCGGATCCTGGATGCGGTGGAGAGCCTGATCGGCCCGGAGATCTTCTCCAACCCGGTCTACAACGTCCGTCCGAAGGTGCCCAAGATCGCTGCCGGTGCGGTCCCCTGGCACCAGGACAAGTCGTATTGGCCGGACGCGAACTCCAATCCGGTGATCACGGTGTGGATCTCCTTCGTCGATGCGACCCTGGAGAACGGCTGCCTGCATGTGTATCCGAGAACGCAACGGCATCGCGTGCTGGGCTACCACCAGGAGCGGTACAGCGGCACCGGCTTCCTGGAGCTCGACGTCAAGGACCTCGGGCCGGTCGAGCGCGAGCCGGTTGCGCTGCCCGTTCGTGCCGGGACGGCGATCCTGTTCAACGACCGCCTCGTGCACAGCTCGACGCCGAACGATGCTGACCATGTCCGCTGGAGCGTCGATCTGCGCTATCAGCCGACCGACCAGGACCCGATGCCGCAGCATGGCGCCGGCTTCCTCGCCCGCAGCCGGCGTCATCCCGAACGAGTCGCCACCCTCGACGACTGGATGTCCGAGCGTCCGGAGCACCCGAGCGATCAGTAGGGCCGATGACGCCGCGCTGATCAGGGCCGCAGCCTCGGGCCGTCAGCTGAGCTCGGCAAGCCCGGTGAGTCCCGGTCGGGTGTAACGGGAGATCCGCTCGAGTGCGTTGTCGAGGGCGTCGGATCGCGGGTGCCCGGGTGGTATTCGGGCCGGGTTGATGGCCACTCGGGCCGACCACTCCTTGATGTCGGGCTCAGCGGTGAAGGCCATCGTCGCCCTCGTACCCAGCAGGTTCATCTGCGCCCACTCTGCCGGTGAGTTGGGGTACGGCGACGGTGGGCAGAGCAGGTTCTTCAGGTCGTCGTCGCCGCGGGTCGCCTCGACATAGCCGATCAGGGCAGCGCCGAAGCACGGGAAGCCGGCCCGAATCGGCTGCAGCGTGATGTCGCCGGGGCGCCACACCGGGACGAGCGGGGGATACTTCAGTCCGTCCGCAGCGCAGTGCACGATCTGGGCATCCGGCGCTATCGCGACCGAACTTCCGGCGAAGTGAAGGTGTCCGCGATCCACCGCGACCAGATGGCCTCGCCGGACCACGTTCTGCAGCGTCCGCAACTGATCGAGCTCCCAGGTGGCGAGGGTGGGTGTCTTGGCCATCGTCGGGGTGACGGCGCGATCGATGCGCAGCATCGCGTCGGCATCCTCCAGTCGGAGGAACAGCTCGTCCAGCGACGATGCCTCGGCCGCAGCCTGCAGGATGTCGGCCGCCAGGCCGAGGAAGATCGCGGGATCCGGCTGCACTCGGGCACGATTCAGCATCCACGGCTCGCGGGGCCTGACCCAGCAGATCGCATCCGGGTCCACGCCCCGGGCCAACAACCAGATGCACGCATCCGTTGCGGTCTTGCCCGCCCCGACCACGACGTACTGACTCGGCGCATGATCCGGGTAGGCGAGGTCATTGACCGGCAGTACCCGGACCCCGTCGGAGGCAGCGAACGGAGGCGGCTTCTCGGCCGGGATGCTGGGAGCCAGGTAATGGGCGTTGACGATCCGGCACGCCTCGGGCACTTCGAACCGGTCGCCGGAGATCCGGGAGACGACGGTACGGTCGCCGACGTACTCACTGCCCGGGAGGAATTCGACCCGGTCGGTCGCCATCAGACGGTCGAGAAGCCGAACGTAGTAGGCGGCGATCTCGGGTTGGGTGGCCCGTTCCTGCAGACCCTTCTCCAGCCCGTTCCGCTGCAACGTTCCCCCGCCGAGCAGCGTCGAGGCGGCGCCGTACAGAGCAGATGCCTGGTGCAGGCGGACGAACGGGTAGTCCTGGAGCCAATGACCACCCGCGGCGTAGCGGCGGTCGACCAGCAGAACGCGTACGTCGGCGTGGTCGACCAGTGCGTCGGTGAACGCCACCCCGACGGCACCGGCGCCCACTACCAGGTAGTCGGCGGGAACCGTGCGCATCATGGCCACACGGTCACAGCGCGCCGATGCGGGTTGTAGAGGCGAATGTCACGCGAGCCTTCTTCGCCGCACTCGTCCGGTTCGACGAGGCGACCGTGCTGGACCTCCTCGGGGATCAGCCGAAGTTGATCATGGTCGAATCGGATCCAGCAGCCTGTGGTCTCCGGCCAGTTGCCGGCTGACCGGGTCGCTGCGCCGTGACGGGCGCTTCGGGTCCTGTCGGCTGATCATCTCGGTGACCCGGGGGACGACGTCGCAGGACCGGCACCGCCCGTTGGCATCCAGCTCGCTGCCGCAGGTGTGGACCAGGATCCGGGTCGGGCGGTCGTCCGGATTCCCGTACGTGCGACCCCAGGAGGACAGCGTCGCGAGCACCGGGGCCAGCGCTCGCCCGGCCTTGGTCAGCAGGTACTCCTGATGTCCGCCGTCGCCGTCCCGTTCGAGGACGCCGCGGTCCACCAAGAGGTTCAGCCGGTCGGTGAGCACCGCCTTGGAGATGTCCAGATGGACCTGCAGATCGCTGAATCGGCGCACCCCGAGGAAGCAGTCCCGGATGATCAACATCGTCCAGCGCTCGCCGACGACCTCGAGTGCGCGCGCCACCGCGCAGTCCTGGGCGTCGTAGCCGCTGCCTAGTGCCATGACCGGAGTCTAGCTGAAATTGGTCTTGTGACCAGACCAGATCTGTGTCAGAGTTTGGTTCGGTCAACAGACCACCTGAGTCGTAGGGCCTGAGGGCGGCCGGCGCGACGGATCAGCTGAACCTCATCGAGCGAAGGCGGCACCAGCATGTCCAGTCGGATCGCCGGGCGCGTCCTGCCCCTAACCGCGACGGCCACGGCGGTCGACGCGAGTCGTCGCCGGAACGCGACCCTGATCATCACCGCCCTCGGCACATTTCTGTCGTTGGCGGCGTACACCCTTCCGTTGACGGACCTGGCGACGTTGAGTACGGCGTTGGCCGCAGGCCCGGCGGCGCGTACCTGGATCCTCAGCTCGATGAGTGTCGGGCTCACCGCGGCGATGTTGTTGGCCGGCAGCCTGGCCGATCGTTACGGGCGTCGGCGGCTGTTCGTCCTCGGCGCAGCCGTCCTGCTGCTCGGCAATGTGGTCGATCTCGGCGCCGGGCTCGTCGCAGCCGACGTCAGGGCAACCGTCTTCGTGGTCGGCCGTGTGGTGGCCGGTGTCGGTGCGGCCGCGGTGGTCGCATCCGCGCTGGCGTTGCTGGCCGACGCATTCCCTCGGCCGGCCGAACGAGCGACCGCGGGCAGCGCCTGGGCGGTCGCCCTCGGGGCCGGCATTGCGGCAGGTCCGTTCGGTGCCGCGATCGCCAATCGTGCCGGCCAGTGGTGGCTCAGTTATCTCGGCCTCGCCGTCCTGACGGCAGCGCTGATGGTCGTTGCCGGCAGGGGTCTGGTGGAGTCCCGTTCGGCGGACCGGCGGCGACTGGACCTGATCGGCGCAGCTGTCTTCCTGGTCGCTGCCGTGATGATCTTGGTCGGGTTGGTCGACCTGCGGACGGCCGCCCATCGTTGGGAACCGATGACCATGATCATCGCCGCGTTGCTGGTGTTCGGCGCCTTCATCGTGGTCGAGCTCAAGCGCCGGGCGCCGATGCTCGATCCGCGCTACTTCCGGGACCGGCAGTTCACCGCGGTGCAGGTGGCTGCCTTCACTGTCGGGCTCGGCTCGATCGGCCTGATGTCGGTGTCGGGAGTGTTCCTGATCGCGAACTTCGGACTCGGCGTCCTCGCCACCTCGATCGTCTTCACCAGCTGGTCCCTGGCCAGCACCGTCACCGCCTTCTTCGCCCGCCGACTACCGAGCTGGCTGAACGGTCGCACCCAGCTGGCTCTCGGGCTGCTGGTCATCGCGGTCGGCCAGATGATCTTGATCCGGGCGGAGTCGGTCGGCGCAATGCTGCCCGGCTTCCTGATCGCGGGCATCGCGGCCGGCGTGGTGAATTCCGCCCTCGGCCGGGAGACGGCCGCCACGGCGCCCCAGGGACGGACCGGACTGGGCAGCGGGATCAGCAACACCGCCCGCTATCTCGGCTCGGCCATCGGCGTGACGCTCTGTGCGACCCTGTTGCTGCACGGCGGCACCGACCCGCAGCAGCTGCAGTCCGGCTGGTCCTACGCCGTCGCGGTCGCCTCCGCGCTGCTCGCGCTGGGCGGAGTCACGGTGTTGATCTTGAACCGCCGTACCGGCTAGTCTCCGGCCAGCCGAGCGAGCGCCTCGGCGACGGCGGCCTCGGCGGCCTGTTCCGCCTGCTGAAGCTCGTCCAGGTTCGCTCTCTCCTGGGCGAGCTTTTCCGTTGCCTGTCGAGCATCGCGCTTGACCCGCTTGAGTTGATCTTGAAGCTCGGTCACCCGGACCGCCAGCCGGTCCGCACTCTCGGCCGTCCGATCGGCCCGCTCCAGGGCGTGTTGACGAGTGCTACGGGTACGGTCCAGCGTGGCTTGAGCGCTGTTCAGTCGGTCGACCAGTTGATCATGAACGGCGTCGGCCTGGTGCTGTCCGTCGGACGTCTCGTTCGGCGGCTCGGCGGACGTATCGGCGGGTTGATCTTGAACTGGGGTTTGGCCGAACACCATCTCGGGGCCGAATCCGCTGTACTCGCGTGGTTGGCTGAGCCGGCCCTGGCGGACCTCGTCGGCGATGGTGGGGTCGGAGAGTGACGCCTGCAGGGTGGCCGACACCTCTCGCTGGGTCGCCTCGCTCGGCGTATGACCGCGGACCTCGGCCAGCTGACTTCCGCGTCGGACCAGAGCGGCGATGGCCGCATGCCGTTGGGTCGACAGTTTGCGCAGGTCGGCGCCGGAAAGCTGCTGCTGGGCCTGGGCGAGTGCGGCACCCAGATCCAGGAGTGCTGTCAGCTCGTCGGCGGCCTGGTCTGCCAGCAGGTTGACGATCCAGGCGGACCGCGTCGGCCGGCGCAGCGCGGTGATCTGTTTGACCAGCGCGCGATCGCCGGCCGCCCGGGCCTCGTCCGCACGGCTCTTCCGCAGTGCGGTGAAGTCCTCGGGAGCGGCCGCGTACAACTCGGCGGCTACCTGATCGAGATCCATGGCACCATCCTTGCCGAAGTTCGGACCTCGGCGGTCAGGTCGGCAGTGTGTTCGACGCGCTGCTACGGCGCCGCGGCGGCCAGCGCCTCCGCCAGGCGCTGATGGGTCGGCCCCGCGGGATCGGTCAGATAGGCAACGACCGTATGGTCCTGATCGACGGCGTACAGCTTGAGTGGCAGCAACTCGATCTTGCCCAGCAGCGGATGCTGAAGTTGCTGCCCGGAGGGCGTGAAGGTGACCAGATCACGACGCTCCCACAGCTCGGCGAACTCGACCGAGGCCGAGCGGAGCCGGTTGATCAATCGGGTGAAGGGCTCGGTGGACAGCAGATCCGACGCCTGCGAGCGAAACAGCGCCAGCACGTACGACGCATCCGTCTGCCAGTTGATCACCAGCTTCCGGGCCTCGGGTGCGATGAAGGTGAACCAGAGCATGTTGCGTTCGTCGCCGCGATAGCGGTCGAAATCACCGAACATGGCTGTGTGGCCTCGATTCCAGGCCAGCACATCGAAGCGGTGATTGGTGATCATCGCCGGACACGGATCGAGTTGATCAAGAAGCTGGCGATAGGCCACCGGCAGCTCCGGATTCGGTTCATGATCAGGAAGCGGCGGCCGCTGTCCGGCCAGCCGGAACAGGTGTGCGGTCTCGGTCTCGTCCAGCGCCAGCGCGCGAGCGAGGCTCTGCAGCACCTGGTCCGACGGATGGATGTCCCGAGCTTGCTCGAGCCAGGCGTACCAGGTCACGCTCACACCGGCCAACGCCGCCACGTCCTCGCGACGCAATCCCGGTGATCGTCGCCGGCCACTGACCAGGCCGGCGTCGTCCGGCGACCGTCGTCGCCGACGACTCCGCAGGAAGGCCGCGAGCTCTTCGCGTTCGGCTGGGGAACTCATCGGCTCCACCTTAGGCCGGATCCTCGGATCCCGGGTGGTGCTCCTGGTGACAGGTGTCGGAGCAAGTGCACCATCGCCGTCTGGCTGTTTCCGGCCGGCCGTTCGAGCCTTGATCAGGTCGGCGGATCGTCCGCCGCAGAATCGAAGGAATCGTCATGAGCTCGAAGAACGACTTGCAGGGAAAGCATGTGATCGTGATCGGTGGCAGCACCGGCATCGGCCGCGCGGTCGTCGATGACGTGATCGACGCCGGCGGGATCGCCACCGTCGGCAGTCGATCGAGGGACAAGCTGGAGAAGGTCGCTGCCGATCACGGCGACCGGGTCAAGATCAACACCGTGGACGTGACCGACGAAGGTTCGGTGGCCGACTTCTTTGCCGCCGCGGACCATTGTGATCACCTCGTCGTCTGTCCGGGTGAGATGGCCGTTGGTGATGTTGCCTCGGTCACCCGGGAAGCGATCGACGCCGCCATCGGTACCAAGATCATCGGGCAGTTCTGGTGCGTTCGGTACGGGCTGTCCAGGCTGGCCGATGATGGCTCGATCACGCTGGTCGCCGGCGGGGCCGGTTTCCGGGCCTACAGGCGGATGCCGATCACCTCCGCGGCCAACGGCGGCATCGGCGGACTGGGGCCGAGCCTGGCCCTCGAGCTGGCACCGCGGCGGGTGAATGTGATCGTCGCCGGTGTGGTGCAGACTCCGCTGTGGGATTTCATGCCCGCGGCCGACCGGGATCAGTTCTACCTGGCCGCGGCCCGGCAGGCGCCGGTTGGTCGGATCGGTCGCCCGGCCGACATCAGCGCCGCCATCCGGCACGTGATGGAGAACGACTTCATCGACGGGGCGGTGATTCCGGTCGACGGTGGCGCGCTGATCTCCTGACCGCACGAGCACCGGTCCTCGGGGCCGATCGCGCCGGCCCGATCGGGTGGCTCGAAACCACCCCGGGACCAAGGTCCCTGATCAGTCAGCAATTTCAGGATTCAATCACGACGCCGACACGCGGGCGATACCGTCTGACCATCGCGGTCATCGGGGGCCGCGCCGGGAAGAGTCGGGGGAATCTTCCATGATCAAGACACGCCTGAGCGGCGCGGTCGACAGCCGATATCGGCTTCGAACGAGACATCCGCGTCAGCCAGCAGTCAGCGCGATCCGGCGCACCACCTACCGATGGAACCGCTGTACGAGCTCGTGACCGAGCCGCCGTTCACCCACTGGGCAAGGGATCTCCCGCAACAAAGTTGATCATCGCGGAATGATCCGGATACCGCTCAGCGGGTGAGCGTCGGCCGGTCACAGCTTGCACTGTGGCCGAGCTGGATGCTCGTCGGCCGCGTTGATTCTGCGGCGCCGGTGCGTGCTTCGAGGGGTCGGACACGCACCGGGATCCATCGCCGACTTCTCGGGGGAGAACGGAATGTTTCACCATGTCCAGAAACTGAAAGTGGTTGCCAGAAGGTTCGTGTCGATGCCGAATCCGACGGTTCGATCACATGATCAACGCCGGAGCACCGCGCCGGCCCGGCGGGCCGAGAGCGTGCACCGCAGGCAGCCGACCAACGGCTCGCAGGTGACCGTGGGGAGCGCGGCGCCATGAGATCGCTGCTGCTGCTCGGGGCGGGTGGACTGGCCCGCGAGGTGATTGCCTCGATCACGACGTCCGGCAGCTATCGAGTGGTCGGGGTGCTCGACGACGACGCGAGTCTGCACGGCCGGCAGCTGGACGGTGTGCCGGTGATCGGACACATTTCCCAGGCGGCGCTGCGCGATGAGCAGGTGCTGGTCTGCATCGAGGCCGGGGTTGCGCGCGAAAGGGTGGTGCGCCGAATGACCGCCGCCGGTGTCGAGCAGGACCGCTTCGCGACCTGCATCGACCGTGCGGTCTGCATCCCACGAGGCTGTGTTGTCGGTGCCGGCAGCATCGTGTTGGCGGGTGCCGTGCTGACGGCTTCGGTGATGATCGGATCGCACGTGGTGGCGATGCCATCGGTGGTGTTGTCACACGACGACGTCGTGGCCGACTTCGCCACCATCTCCGCCGGCGCTCTGGTCGGAGGCAGCGTCCGGGTCGAACGAGGCGCCCATCTCGGCATGGGATCGGCCGTTCGGCAGCGACTCGTGGTCGGCGAATACTCGACTCTGGGTATCGGAGGCGTTCTGGTCGAGGACCTTCCGTCGTACGAGACCTGGGCGGGCGCGCCGGCCCAACGGCTTGACGGACAGAGTCTTTACGATCACCACCGGCCGGTCCGCAGGGCCGGCTTGCATCTCACGTCCGGGGGCCGGTCGTGAGGATTCTGCTGTGCCCGCCGCCGGCTGCCCTGGCCGGCAGTCAAACAGAGGCTCTCGACCTCGCGAGCGGGGTGAAAGATCACGGTCATCGGGTCAGCGTGTTCGCACCATCGGGTCCCGCGTTCGAACAGGCTCGTGCATCGGGGCTGGACGTGATCACCGCCCCGGATCCTCGCAGGGGCAAGGAATGGGTCCGCATGTTGGGCACGGTCGTCGAGCGGGACGGTGTCGATCTTGTCCACGCCTATGAGTGGCAACCGTGTCTGGATGCGGCCTTCCGGACCGGGGTCCTGCGGCGCACGCCGGTGCTGGTGTCGGTGCTGTCGATGTCCGCCCCGAGGCTTCCGCGTGGATTGCCGATCGTGGTCGGCACTCCGGCGCTGGCGGCTCGGCAACGCGAGACCGGGCGCACGGCGTACGTGATCGAGCCGTCGGTCGACATGATCGCCAACCAGAGCAGGGATGTGCCCGCCGCGCGCGCCCGCTGGGACATCGACGCCGACGAGATCGTGGTGTCGACCGTGTCCATGCTGAGCACCGAGCGGGAGAAGCTGCAGGGCGTGCTGTCGTTGATGGCAGTCGTCGATCGGCTGTCGGCGGACTTCCGGATCCGACTGTTGATCGCCGGCGAGGGTGAAGGCTTCGAGCAGGTCTGTCGGCGGGCCTACCGGATCAACGAACGCCGCGGCCGCGAGATCGTGCAGCCGCTCGGATTTCAGGCCGATCCCGGTCAGGTGTACGACGCGGCCGACGTCACGATCGGGATGGGGACGTCGGCGATCAGTGCGATGGCCTACGGCAAACCGTTGATCGTCCAGGGCGCTGCCGGGTTCTGGCAGACCGTGCGGCCCGATACCGCCGAACAATTCCTGTACCGGGGCTGGTTCGGAGTCGGCGGCGCCGGCGATCGTGATCTTGAAGCGGCTCTTCGCCCGCTGCTGGACGATGTTGATCAACGTGCTGCGTTGGGCCGGTTCGGACGGGATCTCGTCGGCTACCGGTACAGCCTCACCCGGGCGGCTCGGCGGCTGGCCGCTCTGTACGCCGAGGTCGGGACCGATCCGCTGCGAGTACAGCGAATGTCACGCTCCGTGCCCCGGACCGTCGGCGAAAGGGTGCCGACCCGGGTGCTCCCGATCGGCGTCGATCCTTCGACCGGCTAGCCGGTCAACCGGCGCCGGTCGGTGCCGGCGGGACGTACTTCACCAGCGCGCAGTTCTTCTTGATCAACTCGCTGCCGACCCGGTTGCCGGTGCTGCGATCGATCAGATCCCGCCAGATCTCGTTGTGCCGCAACCAATCCGCGCCATGCTGACTGAAGTGTTCGTTCCTCGGATAGATCGTGTACGAGTGTGGCACCGGACCGGACGCCCGCAACTCGCCCTCCAGGTAGCGATCGCCGACCCGGGTGCGCAGTTGGAAGGTGACATCGGTGTCGTTCCGGAAACGAAGATCAACATAGTTGTAGTAGACGGCACAGCCGACGCCCCAGGGCAGCACTCAGCCGTTGTCCGGGAACGGGTCGAAGGAGTGCTCGGAACGCTCGGTGACGACCAGTGGGCTGTGCAAGATCATCCAGTGCAGCAGGTTGGCCATCTGGCAGATGCCGCCGCCCAGCCCGGCCTTGGCCTCGCCGTTGTCGAGCAGCATGCCGTCCAGGTAACCCTTCCGCCGGGTCGCCTTGCCGACCAGCCGGCAGAAGGAGAACTCCTGACCCGGTTTGATCATGATCCCGTCCAGCCGATCGGCGACCAGGCGGAGATTCTGCACCTTGTTGTGTTGCATCCACATCTCGGAGTCGCCGAGCGTACGCAGCAGCAGGGATTTGTGTTGCTTGATCCGCAGCTCAAGATCATCTTTGCTGCGGTCGGTCGCCCAGTCGATCTTCCAGCGGCTCCACTGGAGGCGGCGACGCAACCGCAGGAGCTCTACCGCGGCCGGGTAGAGCAGTGGGAAGCGTTCGGTCAGTCGCGGGCTGCGCCGCCGGAGCGCGGGTGGCAGCTCGAGTTCGGACCGGTCCCGGTCGCTCGGTATCGCGTTCGTCGTGGTGGGTGCATTGGCGTCGATGATCATCGAGACCCTCCTTCGCTGGCGAACCTAGCGACGCAGACAGGTCACCGGAGGTCATCGTGGCGAACTTGCCCACGCTGTGACCTCGTTGTCGTGTCAACGTGAGGGTTCGACGGGAATGAAGTCTGCCGCCGGGTTGCTGGCATGGCCATGACGAGTGGTTATGCCCCTAGTCCGGAGAAGTTGGTTCGTGATCAGGTCGAGCTCTATGAACGGACCGGTGGCCGCGAAGGCAACGTGGTCCCGGGCACCGGCCGGCCGGTGGTGATCTTCACGACCCGTGGCAGGCGAAGCGGCAAGATCCGCAAGTTCCCGCTGATGCGGGTCGAACACCAGGGCAGTTACGCGATGGTCGGCTCGAACAGCGGCGCCGACCAGCACCCGGTCTGGTGCTACAACGTGCAGGCCGCGCCGGATGCGGTCAGCGTGCAGGACGGTGAGTCGATCCTGCGCGGGCGCGCCCGCGAAGTGTCCGGTGCGGAACGTGAGATCTGGTGGGAGCGCGCAGTCTCCGCCTTTCCTCCGTACGCGGATTACCAGACCGACACCGATCGGCTGATCCCGATCTTCGTGGTCGAGCCGCGCTGATCCAGCCGGTGGAGTTGCGCAAGAGCGCTCCATTACATTGAGCGCCATGGACAACGGCGTACGGAAAGTGGCAATCCTCGGTGCGGGCATGATCGGCGAAGTGCATCGCCGGGCCGCGATCTTGGCCGGGGCGCAGGTGGTGGGTGTGATGGCGTCGACGCCGGAACGGTCCCGCGAAGTAGCGGGCCGATGGGGCGTCGAGCACGCCTTCTCCAGCATCGACGAGGTGGTGGCCTCCGAGGTGGATGCGGTGCACATCTGCACCCCGAACTCCTCCCACGTTCCGTTCTCGATCGCGGCGCTCGAGGCCGGCAAACACGTGCTCTGCGAGAAGCCGCTCGGCGTCAGCCTGGATGATGCTCAGCAGGCCGCGGCTGTGGCCGAGAAGACCGGCTTGGTCAACACCATGCCGTTCGCCTACCGCTTCCATCCGATCGCCCGGGAGATGCGTGCGCGGGTGCAGTCGGAGGAGTTCGGCAGCCCCAACCTGATCCACGGGTCCTATCTGCAGGACTGGATGCTCGACCCGATGGCCAGCGGTTGGCGGGTGGACCCCGAGGCCGGCGGTCCGTCCCGTGCCTTCGGCGACATCGGTTCGCACTGGTGCGATCTTGCCGAGTGGGTGACCGGTGAGCGGATCGTCCAAGTGGTGGCCGACACGTCGATCGCGATCCCGCAACGTCCTGCCGGCACCGCGGCCTCGTTCACCACCGCCAGCGGGGAAGGGCCGCTGGTCGACGTGACCACCGAGGACAGCGCGTTGATCTTGTTCAAGACCGACCGCGGCACCTCCGGCTCGGCGGTGATCAGTCAGCTCGCCGCCGGCCGCAAGAACCGGCTGTGGCTCGAGGTGGACGGGGCCGTGCACAGCGCCGTTTTTGATCAAGAACATGCCGAGGAACTCTGGGTCGGCGGCGATGCCGAGTCGATCACCGTCGTACGCGATCCCAACAACGGCAGCGCCGAGCAGCGTCGGCTGTCCCAGTTGCCGGCCGGCCACGCCCAGGGCTACGCCCAGTGTTTCGAGAACTTCGTGGCCGACAGCTACGCCGCGATCGATGCCCACAACGGCCACGGTGAGGTCCCGGACGGCTTGCCGACCTTCGCCGACGGCCTGCGCGCAGCTCAGATCTGCGACGCCATGCTGCGTTCGGCCGACTCCCGCGCCTGGGAGACCGTCTGACCTCGCGGGCCCCACTCCGAGTCCCTCCCCAACAGCCGCACCTTGTGCGGCCGCCGCACCGGAACCTGCCGATGCGGCCGGTCGCCAAGGGTGCGGCTGTTTTGCGTGCCCGAGGTCACAGCGCACTCGGGTTGCCAGGCGTTAAACAGATGTTTAACGTTGCTGAACGTGCGTACAACATCAACGTCGGATCGGATCCGGACCGCAGCCCTCGAGCTGTTCGCCCGGCAGGGTTACGCCGGCACCTCCGTACGGCAGGTTGCCGGCGAAGCCGAGGTGTCACCCGGGCTGGTGATCCATCACTTCGGCTCCAAGGACGGCCTGCGGCGGGCGTGTGACGAGCACGCGATCGCCTTCATCCGGCGGGAGCGGTCGGAGATCCTGATCGGTCGTTCGGTCTTCAGCACCACGGCGCAGTTCGTGGCCGACCATCCCGAGATCATCCCGATCTCGCGATATCTCGGTCGGATGCTCGGCAACAACGACGAGGCTGCGCGGGCACTCTTCGATCGGCTGGTCGATGCGGCCGCAGACGCCCTGGACACCGGAGTCCGGGCCGGCCTGATCCGGCCGACCGACGACCCCGAGGCGCGCGCCGTCGGGATGGCCGCGTGGAACGCCTCGTCGCTGGTGCTCGGTGACCTGGTCGCCGCCCGACTGGGCGGTGACTCCGTCTATCAGCCCGAGGTCAGCGGCCGGATCGAACGAGTCCTGTTGGACATCTACCGCCGTGGCGTGCTGACCGACGACACGTTGATCAAGGCGATCCGGATGCCCGAGGTCGATCAGCAGGAGGAATCATGATCAACAACATCATCGTCGACCTCGCCACCAACAGCAGCCGGGTCGATGAAGATCAACAGCTGAGCTCATGGGGCGGCAAGGGCGCCTCCCTGGTACGACTCTCGGGCGCCGGACTGCCGGTCCCCGAAGGGTTCGTGATCACCACCGAGGCCTACCGGTCCGCCGCACAGGCGGCCGGCATCGACGCCGCCCGCCCGGAGCTGCTCACCGACCTGACGTCTGATGACCTCGACGGGTGCAAGCGCGCCTCCAAGATCATTTCGGAGCTGCTGCTCAGCCGTCCCATCCCGGCTGACGTCGTCGAACAGATCAGCACCGGCTACCGAGCGCTGGCCGAGGCAGCGGGCGATCCCGGGGTGGCGGTCGCGGTCCGATCGTCGGCTACCGCCGAGGACCTGCCGGGGATGTCGTTCGCGGGTCAGCAGGACAGCTATCTCAACGTGCACGGCGTTCAGGGTGTCCTGGATGCGGTGCGACGCTGCTGGGCATCCCTGTGGAATGCCCGCGCGATCGCGTACCGGATCGGCCAGGGTGTTGATCAACGCGACGTCGAGCTCGCGGTGGTGGTGCAGCGGCTGGTGCCGGCCGAAGCGGCCGGTGTGCTCTTCACCGCCGATCCGCTGACCGGCGACCCGAGTGCGTACCTGATCAACGCCGGCTGGGGGCTCGGCGAGGCCGTCGTCGGCGGCCAGGTCAGCGCTGACAGCTATCGGATCGACGCCGACACCGGCACCGTGATCAACTCCGAGGTGTCGGAGAAGATGATCATGACCGTACGGACGCCGGAGGGCACAACCGAATCTCCGGTGCCGGCCGACCGTCGCCAGGCCGCGGTCTGCACCGATCGCGATCTTCGACGGCTGCATGATCTCGGTCGACGGATCGCCGATCTCTACGGCCGTCCGATGGATATCGAGTGGTGTCGCGATGATCACCAGCCGTACGTCGTGCAGGCTCGACCGATCACCACCGGGGCGCCGGCCGATCCGTGGAACGACAGCCTGCAACAGAACGTGCTGTGGTCCAACGGCAACGTCGGCGAGGCCGTGCCGGATGTGATGACTCCGGCGACCTGGTCGATGGTCCGGCAGTTCATGGCCGATGCGATGCCGACCTTCGAGGTACCGCCGTACAGTGCCTTCGGCCGGGTCGGCGGCCGGATCTATCTCAACCTGTCGTTGATGGAGTCGCTGGCCGGCACCATCGGCATCGCACCACGCATCTTCCGGGCTGTGACCCGTGATGCCTTCGGTCGCATTCCTGCCGACCTGGAGATCCCCCGTCTCCGGCTGCCCTGGGCTCGGGTGGTGCGTGGGCTGGTGCCGCAGGTGTACCGATCGGTCAAGTCGGTGCTGGCCAACCTTCGTCAGCTCGACGAGCATCTGGCGGCCGGTCCGGCGACTTGCGCGAGGATGCGGAGGAAGATCGGCGAATCCGATCTTGATGATCTCGGCCGACTCTGGCATGCGGAGATCGAACCAGGCTTCCATCGCGCTGGGGCGATGCTGGCCGCCTCTGCCCGAAGCGGTGGGCTCGCGCCGATCACGGTGCGCCGGAGGATACAGCGAAAGGTCGGCGATCAGGATGCCGAGCTCCTGCTGACCGGTGCCGCCGACGGAGCGAATCCGTTGGCCAGCATGGGATTGCTGACCGGGCTGGAGCTCCTGGCTGGGGGCGAGATCGACCGGAACGAGTTCGGCGAACGCTTCGGTCATCGCGGTCCGCATGAATTCGAACTGTCGATCCCCCGACCGGGCGAAGATGATCACTGGATCGATGATCAACTGGCGGCTCGGAAGACCGGCAGCAGCACCAGTGCCCTGCTCGATGATCAGAATCGCGCCCGCGTCCGAGCCTGGCAACGGTTGGCCGATGCGCACCCCCGGACGGCCGCAAGGATGAGGCCGAAGATCCAGCAGTACGGTGCCGTGCTGGCCAAGCGGGAGCAGGCCAGGACCGAGGTGGTCCGATACTTCTGGGTGTTGCGGGCCTTCTGGCTGCGCGTCGGCGAACTGACCGGAATCGGGGACGACGTCTTCTACTACGAAATCGACGAACTGTTGCGGCTGGTGCAGGGACGCCGGATGTCGGCCGACACCATCGGCGGGCGCCGCGCGACCTACCGGCGCTACTGCGAGCTGCCGCCGTACCCGTCGCTGATCCTCGGCCTGTTCGATCCGGCCCGGTGGGCCGCCGATCCGCATCGACGCAGTGATGTCTACCGCGGCGACCGCCCGGCGGACGCGCCCGGCGAGGAGAAGTTGATCAAGGGCTTCGCCGGCGCAGCAGGCGTCGTCGAGGGGATCGCGAGAGTGCTGACCGGAGCCGAGCAAGGCAGCGAACTCCAGGACGGCGAGATCCTGGTGACCAGCATCACCAACGTCGGCTGGACGCCGATCTTTCCGCGGGTGGCAGCGGTGATCACCGACGTCGGTGCACCACTGTCCCATGCGGCGATTGTGGCCCGTGAGCTCGGCATCCCGGCCGTGGTCGGCTGTGGTACGGCGACCATGCGTGTGCATACCGGTGATCGGATCCTGGTCGACGGGGCCGCCGGCACCGTTCAGTTGTTGGACTGAAGGGCGCGACCGGCCTCAGCGTGCGGTGAGATCGATCGTCGACCGGGGGATCGCCTCCGCGGCCAGGAAGTCCCTGGCCGCCGACTCGACCCGTGCGTTCTCCTCCTGATCACCGGGGAATTCCGCATGGCCGGCGGTGCGGACCACCAGCTGCTTCGGGCCGCCGAGGGCGCGATAGACGGCAAACTGGCCGCGCGGATCCACCGCCGGATCCAGCCGCGCAGCCGACACCTGCACCGGGATCATGATCAACTGCGCGGACATCGCGGAGTCGAAGTAGTCCAGCATCGGCCGATCCAGTGGATGGGTGATCAAATGCTGCCGGACCGCCTCGCCGCTGCCGGTGCAGCGACGGGACAGCCGGATCGGGAAGTCGCCGAAGCTCGGCACATCCAGCACTGCGCGTCGGAAGCGTCGTTCCCACGGCAGCGCCAAGGCGCCGATGCCACCGCCGAAACTGCCGCCGCGGTAGTCCAACCGTTCGGCCGCAGCCGGAAAATGATCAATCAGTACGGTCGCCGCGCGCCAGATGTCGGCAACGCTGAAGCGGTGGGCGTACCGGTCCCGATCGCCGAACCCGATCAACACGTGCTCGGATCCGGGCAGGCTGCCGGGATTGTCCGGCAGCCACGGTGCGACCGGGAAGATCGCTGCCGCATCGGCCGGCACGATGTCCGGCACCGGCTCGGCCCGACTTCCGTACCCGTGGCTGATCACCAGGCCACCTCGGACCGGTCGACCCGGCACCGGCCCGACCAGCCAGCCGAGCACCCGGTCACCGGTGGACGATCGGAAGCTGATCCGCTGAACCGGCCGACCGGTGCCGCTTTCGTCCCGCTCGACCCGAGAGTCCGTGCCGGTCTCGGTCAGTTCGGCGTACGTTGTCCGCCAGAAGTCGGCGAAGTCGCGCGGCGCGATCGGCAACGGCCGCGGGCCGAGCAACTCTGTCAGGGGATAGCTGGTGAATTCGTCTGAATCCGGCAACGACAGCACGGCTGGATCGGGCACGCTTCTCCTCGAGGTGGATGCGACGCCGCCAGACGCTACGCGATCCGATTCCGGCCGATTTAGGATGATCCGCCTCGAAGAAGTCGCGATGCGGTGGCGGTCCCGATCAAGCCCGTCTGAATACTTCTACCCGAACCTCGCCGGTCGCGCCACTTACACTGCCAGTCTCGGCCGCGGGATCGCTGTGGCTGCGGAGCGAATCTGGAATGGAGGACGACCCGGTGCGTGCCGACCTGGACGGTGACGTGGCCACGGCCGCGCGTTCCCTGCTCGGTGCGGTGATCCAGCGCGGGGACGTCGCCGTCCGGATCGTCGAGGTGGAGGCGTACGACGGTCCGACCGACCCGGCCTCCCACACCTACAACGGGAAGACCGACCGCAACTGGGTGATGTTCGGCCCGGCCGGACACCTCTACGTCTACTTCAACTACGGCATGCACCACGCCGCCAATGTGTCCGCCGGTCCCGTCGACCGCGGCAGTGGCGTGCTGATCCGGGCCGGCGAGGTCGTGCTCGGGATCGATCTTGCCCGGCAACGTCGCGGGGCCGCCGTCCGCGATCGTGATCTTGCTCGCGGCCCCGGTCGGTTGACCCAGGCATTGGGCATCACCCTGGCCGACAACGGCACCGACCTGCTGGCCGATGGCGGGGCCGCCGACACGGTCCGGCTGCTGCCACCAACCGAGTCGCCGACCAAGATCAACACCGGACCACGCGTCGGCATCAGCAAGGAGATGGACCGCCCCTGGCGCTTCTGGATCGCCGACGATCCTCACGTCTCCGACTATCGCCGCCACACCCCCCGCAGGCGCCGCGGCGCCGACACCACGGCGAGCTGAGCCTGCGGGCGCCGGCGACGCGTGGCGTTCGGTCAGATCCGCCGCACTGCTAATTCTGGTACGGCGTCTCGCCCGGCTTGCCGAACTGCTGCGCGGCGTCATCCAGCACCAGCACCCAGTCGTTGCCGTCCTTGGTCGCCCCCGGCGGGTCGAACGTGTGCGTGCCGGTGTTGTCCAACGTCCCGATCCGGCTGCTCTTCCCGGTCCGGGGGTCGTACCACCAGGCCGTGATCTTGTCTCCGGAGATCAGCCCCAACTGCAGCGAGAACGCGCGCCCGGTATGGATGTAGGCGAACAGGAAGTCCTCGCCGCGGGTCGCGAGCACCCGATCGTGTCGGTAGCCGGGGTCGCCGACGATGGCAGTCGGTTCGGGAATTCGCTGGAAGTACGGCCGGGACAGCATCAGGTTCTGCAGGTGCCGCATCTGCCCGGCGCCCGGATCATCCATCGTCTGGTACCAGTACTCCGAGACGCCGTACCCGTTGACCGGAGGGTCGGTCTTCACGTGCATCGGCATCACGCCACCGTTGCCGTAGGTGTGTCCGCAGGAGCCGCCGAACACCGACCAGTAGGCGTACCGCCGGACATCGGCGTCATTCCAGAACGGCAGGTTGAAGTCGTAGATCCCCTGGTGGATGTGCTCGTAACTCGGTTCGCCGTCCAGCGTCGGCTTGGCCGGGTAGTAGTTGTAGTCACCCTGCACGTACATCCAGTTGTCCTCGGCCTTCCAGTAGGTCGCCAGATCGACGCCGGTGATGGATGGCTGTGCGCCCTGATAGGTCTGCTCGTAATTGCGATGCCCGGACTGGAACATGTTGAAGTCCAACCAGGACTCGTTGTTGAACCAGGTCGAGGAGGAGAACCGGCCGTTGGGGTGGAAGGTCATCAGATGGTTGGGATCCTCCTTCCTGATCGCCTCGGCCAGGCTGAGCCAGACCTCCATCTTCTCGGTGCCGATCGCGTCGCCACCGTTCAGCCAGACGACGTTCTCGGAGTCCTTGTAGCGAGCAGCCAGCCATTGGCCGTACCAGGTCGCATCGTCGGCGGACAGGTGTCCGTCCTTGACCACCTGACGCCAGACCGCGTCCATCGCCAGGTAGATCCCGGACGCCGCTGCCTGCGCCACCATGTAGCTGACATGGTTCCAGTACGGCGGATTCGGTTGCCGCACGTTGTTGTCGATGAAGGGTGAATCCCCGTAGTAGTTCGTGAAGTCCAGGCTCGCCGGGATGACCTGCAGCAGGACGACGTTGAACTGCTTCTGCTGTCGATTGCCGAAGTAGCGCGGGATCTCCTGGCGTGAGAGCTTGTGCAACAGCCAGGCGGTATCGGCCGTCCAGAAGAACGGGGTGCCGTTCTCGTGCTGCAGGAAGCGCCCGTTCTCAGAGACCGTCAATCTGCCGTTCTTCCACGGACCGGTGGCGGCTGCGGCTCCTGGGGCGCCGGTATCGGCGAGGGCCGGCGTTGCCGAGACGGCTGCGGCCCCGACGCCCGCCGCGATGCTTGCACCAAGTACGCGGCGGCGGGAGACCGTCGACAACATCGTGTCCGCGTTGGTGTCCTGCGTTTCCTCCGACATGGTTCCTCCGTGACAGTTCTGCTCTGATCTGCTCTGACCGTCTGCTTGACCGCCAAGGCCCCCGACCGCGGACGCTCGACGGTCGGGGACGATACCGGTTTTGGTCAACCGGTTGGCCGAAGGGCGCCGTTCGTTTCAAGGGATGGGCGACCCGGTGTGGTCAGGGGAGGGATGCCGTCAGATTGCTGATCAGTCCAGTTCGGTCAGCGAGGACATCAACGAGGGAATGAATTCGGCCACCGTCGGATGGATCGGCAGCGCGTCCCGGACCTGCTTGTAGCCCACCTTCGCCTGCATCGCCAGGCCGACCTGCTGGACAAGATCATCACCGTCCAGTCCGAAGAAGGTGGCGCCGAGGATCTCCTCGGTGTCGGCATCGACCAACATCCGCATCAATCCGATGGTCTCGCTGTCCAGCATCGCGCGGCTGACCCGCGACATCGGCACCTCGGCCTTGAGGACGTTGCGGCCGGACTTCCGCGCCTGCGCCTCGGTCATCCCGACCCGGCCGAGTGGGGGATCGGTGAACATCGCGTACGCCGTGATCCGGCCGGCCACGCTGCGGTCGGGATCGAGCAGGATCTGGCTGTCCTGATAGGCGGTATGCGTGAAGGCGCCGCGGCCGTTCACGTCGCCGAGGGCCCAGACGCCGGGCACCGAGGTGGCATAGCGGTCATCGATCTTGATGAAACCGCGGTCGTCGACGGCCAGCCCGTGCTGGTCGCCGATCAGGTCGGTGTTCGGTCGCCGGCCGGCGGCGATCAGCAACTGATCGCCGGAGATCTCGGTGCCGTCGTCGCAGCGAACGGTGATTCGGCCCGCGTCCTCGGTCACCTCGGACGCGCGGGCGTCGACCAGTCGCACGCCCTCGTCGGTGAGCATCCCGGCGATCGCCGCCGATACATCGGAATCCTCCCGCGGGGCGATGCCGCCGATGATCGTCACCTGCGAGCCGAACCGGGTGAACATCTGACCGAACTCGCAGCCGATATAGCTGCCGCCGATGATGATCAACTCCGTCGGCAACTCAGTCAGCTGCAACAACTCCACCTCGGTCAAGAAGTTGACACCGTCGAGACCCGGGATCGGTGGGGCCGCGGCACGGCCGCCGAGATCCAGATAGATCTGGCTCGACACCAGTTCCCGGCCGTCGTCGGTGAGCACCCGATGCTCGCCGTCACCGGTCCGCAGCTCGGCCTGTCCGCTGACCAGTTCCAGCCCTGGCAAGGATTCCAGCCACTCCCGTAGGCCGGAGCGCATGCCGTCGATCATGGTGTGCATGCGCTGCATCACCGCCGGGAAGTCGACCCGTACCGGTCCGGTGCTGATCCCGTAGTCGCTCGCCCGGCGAGCGCGATGAGCCGCCACCGCGCTGGCTCTCAGGGCCTTGGTCGGGCGGCATCCGTGATTCAGACAGGTGCCGCCGACCTGTTCGAACTCGACCAGGGCCACATGCTGTCCCCGATCGGCGAGATCGCCGGCAACACTAGGGCCGGCCTGGCCGGCGCCGATCACGATCGCATCGAAGCGTTCCATGCGCTCAAACTACCGATTGGTCGGGCTGCTCCGAGGGGAAACGGTGGTTGGATCGGTGCGCGGCCATCGGGAATCACCCGTCTCATCCGTCGCGCCCGTCCCAGCTGTTGCCGAGGAGCGGGCGGGGTGTCGCGGATTGCTATCAGAGTCATCGCGATCTGCGAAGAGTGGCGTGTCTGATCCCAGCATCCGGACTAGCCTGAAACCATGCCGCAGCCCGTCCAGATCATCCTGGGCTTGCTGGCGTTGTTGATCATCGCCGGCTTGCCGTTGTCGATCATGGTCGCGTTCGATGCGGTGATCGGCCGATTCGACGATTCGATGCGCGGGCTGGGGATCCAGCGGTTCTCGCAATCGCAGCAGGAGCGGCGCGAGCATCGCCGCAACGTCCGGGCGCTGAAGCATCAGGTCGGCATCCCGATCGAGCGGCTCGGCTTCGATCTGAGACGACTGCGCAACCTGATCCGGCACAGCGAACACGCCTCCGCCACCCAGCAGGCGGCCCTGCGCCAGGCGTACGACCGGGTGTTGGTCGAGACCTGCACGATGCTCGACCTGCCGCATCGTCTCGAACTGCCGAGCGAGGGGCTGGAGCGCGACATCGAGCGGCTCCGGGTCGAGGCGATGCTGGAGGGGCACGGCATCGTGCTCAGCAAGATCCACCGCCACGATCAGAACGCCTGAACGAGAGCGGCGCAGCACTTTAGCGGATTCTCGGCCGCAGGGGAATAGTCGTCGCAGCGCGGATGTTATGCTCGGATGACTTCGGCGTAGAAGCTCTCACCGCTCCCGCCGAGGTTCTTCTTTTGGCGGATCGGTGTCATTCCCAAGGTAAAACAGGAAAGGATCCGCCATGACCCGCCTCGGCCGGGCTCTTCGCCGCCGTGAGGTTGCTCGTAATCGTCGTGTTCTCGATCGTGCGATCGCGAAGGCGCCGACTCCCACCATGCGTGATGAGTTGATCATCATCGCTCAGCGCGACGGGCTCGATCGGCACTTCCGCTGATCGTCTGCTCGCCAGCATCACAAGGGCTTCCGCGATTGTCGCGGGAGCCCTTTTTTGCCGTCCTGCAAGGGATCCGGGCCGTCCGGCGAGCTGACGGTGCTCAACCGGAGAACATCGGCTCGAACAACGCGATCAGGCTCGGCAGCAGGACCGCTGTGCCCAGCGCCAGCCCGGCCAGGCTGCAGAGCAGGAACAACACGCTCCAGACGCCGCCGGGGATCCGGGTCAGCGCCGCCAGTTGCGCGACGTCGGAGCTTCGATCGGCACCGCGACGCCGTTGCATCATCAACTCGATCACCGGCTTCGGTGCCGCGATCAACAGGATCCAGGTGATCAGGTACGCCACCGCGGACTGC
>DATCVL010000528.1:0-2063 GCA_036566865.1 Microlunatus sp. | reverse complement strand
GCCGGCGTCGCACCGTCCTCCACCGCGCCGGGCTGCATCACCGATTTCAATGCCGACACCGACTACTTCCCGGTGAAGCAGAAGCTGCAGTACGCCAAGAACTTCAGCATCAGCTACCACAAGTCGTACCAAGTGCTCACGGTCAACCAGCCCGAGGTCGGCGGCAAGCCGGAGAGCTACGTACTGGTCAAGTGCGGTGCACCGAAGCCGAGGCTGACCGGCGAGCTGACCCAGGCTCAGCAGCTCACCATCCCGGTGCGCAGCCTGTTCTCCGCCTCCACCACCCATTTGCCCAGCCTGGAAGCGTTGGGTCAGCTCGACGTGGTCACCGGTGTCGCCTCCAAGCCGTTGATCAGCTCCAAGGCGGCGCAGGAGCGGGTGAAGAGCCCCGACGTCACCGAGTTCGCCCCGGCCGGCACCGCGAACGCAGAGAAGATCGTGGCCAGCAAGCCCGATGTGTTGATCACCGCCGGCCAGTCCGATCCGGCGTACGCGACCGTCCGCGAGGCCGGCATCCCGGTGCTCGCCGATGCCGAATACCTGGAGAGCTCGGCGCTGGGTGAGGCCGAGTGGATCAAGTACTTCGCTGCCCTGACCGGCACCGAGGACCAGGCCGCGACCACCTTCGACAAGATCGCCGGCGACTACCGGGCCGCTGTGGCCAAGGCCGCTGACGTCGATCCGACCTCGGTATTGATCAACCAGCCCTACCAAGGCAGTTGGACGATGCCGACCGGGGGGACGCCGATGGGCAAGATGATCACCGACGCGGGCGGCAGCTGGCCGTGGCAGGACGACAAGTCCAGCACCAGCAAGAACACCGACCTGGAGACCGTGTTCGACAAGTCGGCCGACGCCAAGATCTGGATCACCTCGACGAACTGGAAGACCAAGAAGGAAGCCCTCGGCACCGAACCACGATTCGCCGACTTCGCGGCCTTCAAGTCCGGTGACGTGTGGGCACCGAGCAAACAGGTGAACGCAGCCGGCGGCAACAACCTGTACGAACTCGGGGTGCTGCGTCCGGACCTGGTCGTCGGCGATCTGATCGCGATCCTGCATCCTGATCTTGAACCCGATCACCAGTTCACCTTCTACCAGAAGCTGAAGTGACGCAGTAGATCATGGCCAGCACGCCAGCCGAACAGCCGATCTCCGCAGAGGTCGACGCCGTCGTGTCCCGGCGTCGACTAACCCGGCCGCTGTTGATGTTGATCTTGATGGCGTTGGCCGCGGTCGCCGCCGTCGGGCTCGGCGCGGCGGTCGGCTCGGTGACCATCGGCTGGCATGACCTGATGTTGTATGCGACCACCGGCCATGCCGCCGACCCGGCCAGCACGGTGCTGCTGGAGCAGATCCGGATGCCCCGGGTGATCACCGCTGCGGCGGTCGGCGCCGGACTGGGCATCGCCGGCCTGCTGATGCAGACGTTGTTCGCCAACCCGCTGGCCGATCCGTACATCCTCGGCGTCTCGTCCGGAGCATCACTCGGGGTCGCCCTGGTCACTCTCGGCACCGGCACCGTGACCGGCACCTTCGTCAGCCTGATCGGCGGGCAACGGCTCGCAGTGGCCGCGGCCGCGGCCGCCGGCGCTGCGCTGGTGCTGCTGTTGATCTTGCTGATCAGCCGCTGGGTCAGATCGGTGACCACACTGCTGATCGCCGGGGTGATGTTCTCCTCGGTGATCGGCGCCTTCACCTCGCTGCTGCTCGCCTTCGCCGATCCGACCCGGCTGCAGCGGTACGTGATGTGGGGCTTGGGTTCCTACAGCGGCGTCACCCGAAGCGACCTGGTCGTCTTGCTGCCGGTGATCCTGATCGCGATCCTGCTGGCCGCGCTGCTGGCGCGGTCGCTGAACGCGATGCTGCTGGGCGAGCAGTACGCGCGGTCGATGGGCGTGGGGGTCGGCGGTGTACGCGTCGCGGCCATGATCGCGACCGCGCTGATCGCCGGCGCCGTCACCGCCTACTGCGGCCCGATCGCCTTCCTCGGCATTGCGGTCCCGCACCTGGCCCGACTGATGATCGGCAGTTCCGATCATCGGTTGCTGATGCCGGCGGCG
>DATCVL010000527.1:0-2318 GCA_036566865.1 Microlunatus sp. | reverse complement strand
TGTCGCTGCAGGTACCGGCAGGACAATCGCTGGCCGTGGTCGGGGTGAACGGCGCCGGCAAGTCGACCTTGATCAAACTGCTCGCCGGGTTGTATCGGCCAGACCGGGGCACGGTCCGGGTCGGCGGCCGGGATCCCTTTGCCGACGACGATTCCCGCGGCAGCGTGGCGGTGGTGTTCCAGGACTTCGTGCACTATCCGTTGTCGTTGCGCGACAACGTCACCTTCGGCGCGATGGGACACGTCGACGATGTGATCGCGGCCAACGCACTGCACGATGCCGCCGGAGACGATCTTGTGTCCGCCCTCGGCGACGGGTGGGAAACCCTGCTGTCCAAGGACTTCGACGGTGGTACCGATCTGTCCGGCGGCCAGTGGCAGCGGGTGGCGCTGGCCCGGGCGCTGGCCGCAGTGGCCGCCGGCGCCGGAGTGTTGGTATTGGACGAGCCGACCGCAGCACTGGACGTTCGGGCTGAGGCGGAGATCTTCGATCGATTCCTGGATCTGACCCGCGGCGTGACCACCATCCTGGTCAGCCACCGGCTGTCCACGGTACGGCGAGCCGAGCGGATCGTGGTGCTGGACGGCCAGACCGGACGGATCAGTGAGGACGGCAGCCACCAGGAGCTGATGGCGGCGGGCGGGGCGTACGCGGAGATGTTCTCCTTGCAGGCCAGGAGATTCGCGCTGGCCGGTGGGATGGATGATCACGACGAGGCCGAGGCATGATCGCCACCCTGCGCGCGTTGGCGCTGGTCTGCGCCACCGCGTTCCGGGTCAGCAAACTGCAGACGATCGCAGCGTTCGCCGAAACCATTGGCCAGGTCCTGCGCGGGTTGAATCCGCTGTTCTTCGGGCTGTTCGCCTCCGGTGCGGTACACCACGATTCCCGCCAGTTGATCATCGCGATCATCGGTCTGGCCTGCAGTACCGGCATCAACGGGATCCTGCAGGTGATCGGGGTGAACGCCCGGATCAAGCAGCAGACCTATGTTGCCTTCGAATTCTCCCGGCAGACCTCGTTGTTGATGGCCACCATCGAGACGCTTGATCATCACGAGGATCCCGAACTGCAGGACAAGCTGCAGACCTTCAAGACCTGGTCCGGAAGTGTCGGCCAGGCGCTGAATGCGGTGCTGAACCTGATCCATACCGTGGCCTGGAGCGGCACCACCCTGATCGTGGCGCTGACCGCGGACTGGCGGTTGTTGATCTTGGCCGTGCTGGGCGTTCCGCGGTTGCTGATGATCGCCCGGACGGCTCGTTGGGACAAGATCGCCGAGGAGGCCGGCAGTCCGTATCGACGGTTGACCGACCGGTTGGTCGACCTCACCCACAACCCGGACGCCGGGGCCGAGGCTCGGGTCTTCGGACTGCGTACGGTATTGATGCAGCGGATCCGCAGCAGTGCCCGGGCGGCCCAGCAGCCGGACCTGGTGCGGAACAGTCGGCACGCGCTGCTCGATCTCTGCAACGGAGTCTTCTACTTCGGTGGGGCGATCGTGATCATCGGCTGGATGATCACCGACGCCATCGGCGGCACCGTATCGGTCGGCGTGTTGACGATCGCGATCACCTCCATCGGATCGCTGCAGCAGGTCAGTTCGAACCTGGTGGGCAACATCAAATGGCTGGGTGAGGCATCGCGTTCGGCCGTTCGGTTCGTCTGGCTGCGCGACTATGCCGCGGACGTGCATGCCCGGCACACCGGGGAGAGGAAGCCACCGGACAGGCTGGCGTCCGGAATCAGGCTGGCCGGTGTCAGCTATCGCTACAACGGTGCCGATCACGACTCGCTGCACCGACTTGATCTTGATCTTCCGGCCGGCAGCGTGGTCGCGCTGGTCGGCGAGAACGGCGCCGGCAAGTCCACCCTGGTCAAGTTGTTGACAGGGATGTATCAGCCCACCGAGGGCAAGATCCTGGTGGACGGTGTTGATCTTGCCGAGATCGATCTGAACGGCTGGCGCGAGCGGGCTTCGGCGGCGTTCCAAGATCACGCCGACCTGGAGTTCGCAGCCCTGCACGCCGTCGGCGTCGGCGACGTCGGCCAGGTCGACGACGAAGGTGAGGTGCGCCGCGCCCTGCACGACGGCGCGGCGACCGATGTGCTGACCGCGCTGCCCGACGGGTTGGCCACCCAGCTCGGACCGTCCTGGCCGGACGGTGTGGATCTCTCCGGCGGACAGTGGCAGCGGCTCGCCATTGCTCGCGGGATGATGCGGCAGCAACCGTTGCTGCTGGCATTGGACGAGCCGACCTCGGCGCTGGACGCGGCCACCGAGCATGCGCTCTTCGATCGGTACGCCGAGGCTGCTC
>DATCVL010000526.1:0-5447 GCA_036566865.1 Microlunatus sp. | reverse complement strand
AGACGAAACCCGCCGAGGACACCGGCACCGGCGCATTCGGCCACGTCTATCGAGACCAACTCTGGCGCGCGAGCATCAGCATCCAAGACGTCGAGATCGGGAACCTCGACATCGCCGACGCGGGCAAAGACGGGAAGCCCAACGTCGGCCAAGACCTGCTGTCACAGTACCGATGCCACTACAAGCTCGCCGATCATCAACTCATCTTCGACGCCACTGGGCAGCTGGAAGACGGAGAGACGATCTACCTCGACCCCGGAAAGCACGTATACCTCCAACCACACTGGCCATCGGGCATTCAGGCCAACGCGGTGTTCGATAGCGGAGCCTCTATAACTGTCATCGACACATCGTTCGCCAATCGGCACCCAGAGCTCATGGCTACAAGCCACCTCGAATCTGGAGTAGACGCCGGCGGCCACACCGAAGACACTCCCGTCGTCGAGCTCGATGGGCCGACAATCCTCGGCCACACCTTCACCAAATCAACGGCCGCGATCGTGGATCTCACCGCTGCGAACGCCACCATCCCGCGCCCCATGGACATGATCCTCGGATGGCCTCTCATCAGCCAGGTCGACTGGATCATCGACCATCCCGCCCAACGCGCGTGTGTGATCCGACCCTAAACGGGTCGTTGGACGAATGGCGAACAGAACCTGGGCTGCGTCGCCCAGCACGTTCTCGCAAGCGGATCCATCACCGGACAGACTCATTGGCGAGCGGCCCCGGTGGGAGGACCCATTCGCAGCGCAGGGTTTGCCCGGCGGTGACGGACGGAAAATCTCCGGTGAAGGTGTGACGATGAGCGTGGTGCCGGCCCTAAGGAGGTGTGACGCGCATCCGAGAGCAGGACTCTGACCCTGCCGAGTCGTTTCGCCAACTTTATGACCAGACATCTCGGCAGGTGTACGCCTACCTTCGACGACAGGCCGGCCCGGATCTGGCCGAGCAGGTCTTGTCGGATGTGTTTTTGGCGGTGTGGCGGCGCTGGGATTCCCAGGATGTTCCGTCGCTGCCGTGGCTGCTGCGGACCGCGCACAACGCCCTGCGGACTCAGCGGCGAGCCCAACGGCGGCGCGACCGACTGACAGCAGCAGTCATCTTCGACACCTCGCTCGCGGTGGCCGTATCAGCAGAAGCGGAGGCCCTGCGTCAACGCAGCACCGTGGCAGCGCTGCGCCAACTCGATCAGTTGGATCGTGAAGCACTGCTTCTGGTGGCCTGGGACGGATTGGACTACGGGCAGGCCGCCGCCGTGCTGGGCATCACCAGAACCGCCTTCGCTACCCGTTTATCCCGCGCGCGGCGCCGACTTGAAACTGCTCTGGACGCCGACATCTTCGAACCCGACCCTGCATCGAAAGGGGCCTCGGCATGACCACCGATCTCGACTCCCGGCTGCGGGAGCTCCGCCCGACCGATACCACCATCGACAACGCCTTCACGCCGGTCCGGCGCTACCAACTTCTGACCGATGTCCTGGACACGTCCACTATTTCGGCCCGCCGCCGGGTTCAGCGGCGCACCCTGGTGTTAGTTGCCGCAGCCACGGCACTGGTGGTGGTCGCGGGCGTGCTCCTGCAAGGATTCATCCCGACTCGCGGCCTGTCGCCGCTGGCGGCCCAACCCGCCGCTGCAGACAGCCTGGACCGGCTCGCTAACCACGCCGCGCATAGCGTCAGCCCAGCTGAGCCCGGACCCGGTCAGTACCGCGCCGTCACCACCATCGAGCAGCAGACCGGGAAACCCGAGATTCGACACCAGGCATACGTCGCCGCCGACGGCTGGACCTGGCGGAAAGACACCGAACGTGGCCGACGGACCTGGCTTCTTTATCCGGCTGCCGCTCAGATCGATCCGAGGGCCCTGCCCGCAAACTCCGCCGAAATGGAGCAAACCCTGCGTCAGCAGTGGCTGGGCACACCCTCCGACGAGCAGGGCCTCTTCAAGCTGGTCGGAGAGATCGCAAGATCAGAAATTGCTCCACCGAAGGTCCGTGCGGCCGCGATCGGGGTCCTAGCCTCGCTCGCCCGGCGCCCCGCCATCGACGTCCCGGGACGCAAAGACGGCACCACCGCCCCCGTCGTCACCGTCTTCACAGCCACGCACAACGGCCGCCCCGTCACCGGCGCTCGCTTCGTTGACCACAGCCACCCAGGCACCAAGACCACCTACTGGTTCGACGACGCCACAAGCGAACTTGTCAGCACCGAACAGCAGTTCGCCGACGGCGGTGCTTTCCTCAGCCAGGTCCAAAGCCGCAAGATCGTCGACCAGCTCCCCAAGGACATCGCAGCCAAGCTTGGCACCACGCGAGTCGAAAAGATCATCAAGTGAGCAAGGGATCAGCAACGACAGGGTGACCGCAAGAGGTTCCAGATCCGGGCGGGTGTGTATGGGCCTCGGGTGCCCGGTGATCACGCGGTGTGATCCCCTGACCGGGCAACCTTCGGGCCATCCCTGAACGAGTGAGCGCACCGCGGGCATGAGTGCTCAGCGATTGGGGCGCCCGTTAGTCTCTGCCACCCCGCGCAGTTCCCGAACCAACTCGGTTGCAAACGCCGTGTCGCCGCGGCGGGCACCAGACCACTTGTCAACATTCAGCCACGACACCTCATCAGGAGTTCCCGGCCATCGAGGAATCAGCATCGCGTGCAGGTGTGGCCAACCATGACCAACTCGTAGGACATACACATGCTCCGCGCCGGATAGTTCGAGGGCTCTGGACCATCTCGCGATCGCACGCCCAACATCGCCAGCCTCGTCCATCGTCAAGTCAGCAAACCGGCGGCGTGGCGCTTCGGGGTCACAAGCAGGTGCCCCGCATAGACATCCGTCGCCGGCGCCACCACCGGACACTGGAATACAACGACACCGTCGTTCTCATCAAGGAAGCCGCCAGGAACTGGCTGCTAGCCCGTCACCTCGTCACAGACGAGACATGCCTCAGTCATGAACCTCATCTGATCGCCATCTCGCATGATGGCGCAACCCAAGAATGAAGCTCGCCTTGCCCAGACACGGACATGTCAAACGTCCGGCGAGGATCCGCAGTCTGACGGCACGCACACGATGCGTCATCCTGCCAATCGTCAATGACCAAAGGATGTGTCGACGAGGGTGTCGGACTGCCGCATGATCGTTCGTGGTCTCAGCGAGATGTGTCCATTCGGGACGCGAAGCCGGGCATCCTGGGGCGGATACACCGGATCATCGATCGAGATGGTGGTGCGACAACGCGCTACTGACACAAGGAGCAGACATGACCCAATACATCATCTACTTCAACCAGCAGTGGGTGGGCGACCACAGCGAGGAGTGGTTCACTACACGCGGCCCGCTCGCCAACGCTGTCGTGGAAGAGATGAAGGACGCCGGCGTCTACGTATTTGGAGGTGGGCTGGAAGAGGACAGCGACAAGGCCTTCAGCGCCGACACGACGGGCGGCACGCTTGAGATCACCAACGGGTCGTTCGCCGCGAGCAAGGAATCCCTTGGCGGGCTGACGATCGTAAACGTTGCCGACGACGAGGCGGCGAAGATGTGGGCCGGCAAAGTCGCCGAGGCGTGCGGCTGGCCCCAGGAGGTCCGACGGATTGGATAAGACCTTCCGCCGTTCTGTGGACCACAGCTATGAGCGAGGCACGCCGGTGGGATGCAACTCGTGACCTCGCGGACGTCGTCAGCTGCAACCCACGCAACAGTCACCCCCGCCTGGAGCGGAGTTCGCTGCCGCCGATCGGGCGGCCCGACGGGGACACGAGCCTCGCCCGGGCAAGCCCGTTCGCCGGCGGGTGGAGGCACAGCTGACGTGTACGGGTACTGAGTCCCGTATGCCCCGCCCGGCTTGCTGCCCGGTGAACGGGCGTCCTACGCAACCGTCACTGCGGCCAGCGGGCCACGGCTCCCGGCCTCACATGGAACCGCTGGCAATCCGGTGGTGCTTGGGCCCGTACGGCGAAACACTGCGGCCGGACGCCGCCGCTGGACAAACGCGGCAGGAGATCGCGTGATGGATCCTGCTCAGAGGTCGAAATCCGCGATCCTCCTCACCCAGGGTGAGACCCGCGGATCCTGCGAAATGCAGGAGCCTCGTCAGAGGGGTGGAGCTAAGGGGATTCGAACCCCTGACCTTTTCCATGCCATGGAAACGCGCTACCAACTGCGCCATAGCCCCAAAGTTGTGCTGCCCTCGTCAGGTGTCCCTGTCGTGAACAGCGGATGCGATCTTAGCGTGCCCCGGCCGCGGATGCGAAATCGGGTCTGCGGCCGGCGCTCGGTGGGTGCGCCGCCGGTGCCGTCGACAGCCGATCGGGCGGTCCGACGTCCCCGAATGGGCCGAACCGAACCTGACCCGACGGTGGGCCACGAGTCCCCGGGCGCCGCGACCACTACCGTACGAGCAGCGCCGGATGACGGCGCGCTGACGAGGTTCGAGGAGGAGCAGACATGCCGGGCGACGCACGCAGGATCCTGTGTTTCGGAGACTCCCTGACCTGGGGATGGATCCCGGTCGAGGGTGGAGCCCCGAGCGAGCGGTACGCCGCCGACGTTCGCTGGACCGGCGTGCTGGCCGGCGAGCTCGGCGACGGACACGCGATCATCGAGGAGGGGCTGAACGGCCGCACCGTCTCCGGGGACTACACCGACCACCGCCTGGCGGCGACTGACTATCTGCCGTCCACCCTGGCCAGTCACCTGCCACTGGATCTGGTGATCATGATGCTCGGCACCAACGACACCAAAGCCTTCCTGCACAGGGATCCGGTGGACATCGCGGCCGGGATGTCGATCTTGGTCGGCCAGCTGAAAGGATCCGCCGGCGGCATCGGCACCCACTACCCCGCCCCGCGGCTGCTGCTGGTCGCGCCGCCGCCGATCACCGAGATCGTCGATCCGTGGTGGCAGATGACCTGGGCCGGCGGCCGACAGAAGTCCGGCGAGCTCGCCGCTGCGTACGCCGCCCTGGCCGACTTCACCGACGTCGACTTCTTCGACGCAGGCAGCGTGATCACCACCGATGGGGTGGACGGCGTGCATTTCACCGAGCAGAACAATCGTGATCTTGGTACGGCGCTGGCCCCGACAGTGCGCTCGATCCTGGGCGGCTAGCGCGATCGGTCAGGCGACGCGATCGTCGTCGGGCACGCTGAGCTCGGCCTGCAGGTTGTAGGCGCCGATGTACCAATGGCCGCGAGGATGGCGGTCCAAGATCACCCAGGCGCAGTTGCGCAGGCCGCCGAGGGCGGTGTGCTCGACGCCGAGGAATTCGGCGATGCCGACCCGGCCGGCCAGGCCGTGCATGGTGATCACCACGGTGGCGCCGTCCTCCGCGGAGTCGATGATGTCGCCGAAGGCATCGGCCACCCGGCGGGCGACCTCGCTGGTCAGCTCGCCGGTCTCCGATCGGCGGACGTCGACGCCGGCGGCGACCGCATCCACCC
>DATCVL010000525.1:0-6350 GCA_036566865.1 Microlunatus sp. | reverse complement strand
CCCCGTATGAGCGACGTACTGTTTTCCAACCGGGGTTGGGTTGGGGCCCGACGGTCCGTGGTCGGTGGCGGACGTTTTCCAACCGGAGTTGGGTTGGGGCCGACGGTCCGCGCCAGGCGGCGGACGCTTTCCAGCCAGGGTTGGGTTACGGCGGCGATCCCGCGCCAGGCGGCGTACGTTTCCGACCCGCGGTTGAGTTTCGCCCGCCGGGGCGCGATCCCCGATAGCCTCACGGCCGCCGGGTGAATCTGCCGGCCGATACACATGACGGCCCGCGCCGGAACCGCACCCGAACCCGCGTGAACGACCCGTCGAGCGCCCAGCGCGAGACCATGCCCTCAGCGCAGCGAGGGCGCGACGTGACCAGCAGCAACAAAACGCCACCAAGGCGGGGGCCCGGGGTACTCCCGGAAGCGACCTGCAGCACCCGAACATCGGTGAGAGACAACCACGCGGACAGAAAAGACTTGCCGACGGCACCCCCATGTCGTATATTCCACGTGGAGTATTTGGTACGGAGTGATCGGGGTGAGATGGCAGGGCTGACGCCCCTGGCGGTATCGGTGCTGGCGTTGCTGGCCGAACGGCCGATGCACCCGTACGAGGCGTACGGGGTGCTGATGCAGAGACGGGCGGACCGGTTGGTGAAGGTTCGGCCCGGCTCGCTCTATCACACGGTCGAGCGGCTTGCCCGAGACGGACTGGTTGAGGCCACCGGCACCGAGCGCGAGGGTGGGCGGCCGGAGCGCACCACGTACGCGATCACCGATGCCGGCTTCACGGCAATGGAACGCTGGGTGCGCGAGACTCTGGCCGATCCGGGCCGGGAGTACCTGCGGTTCCCGGTTGCGCTGGCCGAAGCGCACAATCTGCCCGTTGCGTCGGTGATCGAACTCCTGTCCGACTATCTGCATACCGTCGAGGCCGACATCGTGGTCGCCGAGGACGCCATCGAAAAACTCAAGTCCTGGCCGCTGGACGAGGCTCTCTGGGTCGAGGTCGACTATCTGCTCGCCCTGCGTCGTGCCGAACGCGACTGGATCGCGAACACCGTTCATCGCTTGCAAACAAAGGAACTCTCATGGCCCACGCCGCGCCGCAGGAAATGAGACCCGCGCCCGTCCAACCCAGCAGCCCGTGGCCCGCGATGTTGGCGCTGGTGCTCGGATTCTTCATGATCTTGGTCGACTCGACCATCGTTTCGGTCGCCACCCCGGCGATCATGCGCGGTCTGGACGCAGACGTGAACTCCGTGGTCTGGGTAACCAGCGCCTACCTGTTGGCCTACGCCGTTCCGTTGTTGATCACCGGTCGACTCGGTGACCGGGTCGGGCCGAAGGTGCTCTACCAGGTCGGCCTGGTCGTCTTCACCCTCTCCTCGCTGTGGTGCGGGTTGTCGAACGGGATCGAGATGTTGATCATCGCCCGGGTCTTCCAAGGTCTCGGCGCCGCGATGATGACGCCGCAGACGATGGCGGTGATCACCAGGACGTTCCCGCCGGAACGGCGTGGGAAGGCGATGGCGCTGTGGGGCGCGGTTGCCGGCATCGCCAACGTGATCGGCCCCGTCGCGGGCGGGCTGCTGATCGACGGTCCCGGCTGGGAGTGGATCTTCTTCATCAACATCCCGGTCGGCGTGGTCGCATTCGTACTGGCCTGGCGGCTGGTGCCGAAGTTGGAGACGCACAGCCACCGTTTCGACATTCTCGGAGTTGTGCTCAGCGCGGTCGGCATGTTCTGCATCGTGTTCGGCATCCAGGAAGGGGAGTCGTACGACTGGGCGGCCTGGATCTGGGTGCTGATCGGTGTCGGTGTGGTGGTCATGATCGGCTTCGTGGTGTGGCAGCGCTACAACAAGCACGAGCCGCTGGTGCCGCTGTCGCTGTTCCGCGATCGCAACTTCTCCCTGTCCAACGTCGCGATCAGCACGGTCGGGTTCATGATCGTCGCGATGTCGCTGCCGTTGATGTTGTACGCCCAGACCGTGCTCGGGCTGACCCCGACCAAGGCGGCGTTGTTGATCTTGCCGATGGCGGTGATCGGAATCGTGCTGGCTCCGTTCGTCGGCCGACTGGTCGACCGGGCGCATCCTCGCTATCTGGCCGGTTTCGGCATGCTCTGTGACGCCGCCGCGCTGTTCTGGATCTCCCGGATCATCGGCGCCGATACGCCGATCTGGCAACTGCTGCTGCCGATCACCCTGCTCGGCATCGGCACCGCCTTCACCTTCGGACCGCTGAGCACCACCGCCAACCGGAACCTCCCGCTGACGCAGGCCGGTGCCGGCTCCGGCGTCTTCAATGCCACCCGGCAGGTCGGTTCGGTGCTCGGCAGCGCCGCGATCGCGGCGCTGATGGAGGCACGGCTGGCCGCCAACCTGCCCGGCATGGGGGGCGGCGCCTCATCCGGGATGGCCTTCAATGGCACGCTGCCGGTGCCGCTGCGGGAGGGGTTCGCCACCGCGATGGCGCAGGCGGTGCTGCTGCCGGCGGCGGTGATCCTGGTCGGCTTCGTCGCCTCGTTGTTCTTCGAGGCGCCGAAACACCTCGCCGGCCGGCACCGGTAGCAATTCGTTCGCAGTTGTCAGTGCCGCCGGGTAGGAATGTTCTTGCCCGGCGGCCTGTTCTCGTCATCGGCGATGACGCTTGTTCCTGGACCAGCTCCCAATCCACCAGCAAGGAGATTCATGACCCGACGTACGGACGTCACGCCACGCTCGGTTGAGTCCGCCGGAGCCCAACCGGCCGGGCCGGCGACGGCGTTCGTTTCCCAGGCGGATCAACACTTCAATCCGTGGCGCGCGATGTTCGCGCTGGTCCTGGGCTTCTTCGTGATCATGATCGACACCACCATCGTGTCCGTCGCCACTCCGGCCCTGATGGCCGATCTGCAGGCGGGCGTCACCGATGTGGTCTGGGTGACCAGCGCCTACCTGCTGGCGTACGCCGTACCGCTGCTGATCACCGGGCGACTGGGGGACCGGGTCGGCCCGAAGTGGATGTACCTGTCGGGACTGGCCGTCTTCACGCTGTCGTCGCTGTGGTGCGGCCTGTCGCCCAACATCGAGATGTTGATCATCGCCCGAGTGTTCCAGGGGCTCGGTGCGGCCATGATGGTGCCGCAGACGATGGCGATCATCACCCGCACCTTCCCGCCCGAGCGGCGGGGCAAGGCGACCAGCCTGTGGGGTGCGGTGGCGGGCATCGCCGGACTGATCGGGCCGATTCTCGGCGGCGTACTGATCGACGGGCCGGGATGGCAGTGGATCTTCTTCGTCAACCTGCCGGTCGGCGTGATCGGCTTCGTGCTGGCCTGGAAGTGGGTCCCGGCGCTGCAGACGCACAGCCACCGGTTCGACATCCTCGGCGTCATCCTCAGCGGGATCGGCATGTTCAGCCTGGTCTTCGGAATCCAGGAAGGTAGCCACCTCAACTGGGACTACCGGGCCTGGTTGCTGATCATCGGCGGGCTCGCGGTGATGGCGGTGTTCGTCGGCTGGCAGGCCAAGGGTGCCGCCGAACCGCTGGTCCCGTTGAGCCTGTTCAAGGATCGGAACTTCTCGCTGGCCAATGTCGCGATCACCGCGGTCGGCGTGGTGATGGTGGGCTTCCAGCTGCCGTTCATGTTGTACGCCCAGACCGTGCGCGGCCTCGACCCGACCGGCGCCGCGCTGCTGACCGCACCGATGGCCATCCTGAGCATGATCTTCGCCCCGATCGTGGGCCGGTTGGTGGACACCAAGCACCCGCGCTATCTGGCCGGTTTCGGCATGCTCGCCAGTTCGTTGGGGCTGTTCTGGCTGGCCTCGGTGATGCGTCCCGACACCCCGGTCTGGCAGATCCTGCTCCCGGTTTCGCTGTACGGGTTGGGAAATGCCTTCATCTTCGCCCCGCTCGGCGTCTCGGCCAACCGCAATCTGCCGATGTCCCAGGCGGGCGCCGGTTCCGGTGTCTTCAACAACTCCCGTCAGGTCGGCGCGGTCCTGGGCAGTGCCGGCATCGCCGCGTTGATGACCTCACGGCTGGCTGACCTCGTGCCGCAACTGGCCGGTGGGATCAGCGCCGAACCGGGCACGGCCGCGGGGAGCGGATCAATGCCGGCTCAGGTGCTGGACGGATTCAGTTCGGCGATGGGGCAGTCCCTGTTGCTGCCGGCAGTGGTGATGCTGGCCGGATTCGTCAGCGCCATCTTCCTGGTTGCTCCGAAGCACCTGCAGCGGCGCTCGCGTTCTTGAATCGCTGGCCGTCGGTGAAGTGCGCCACTAGCATCCAAGGGCATGTGTAGAAACATCCGCCAGTTGCACAACTTCGAACCGCACGCCACCTCGCAGGAGGTGCACGATGCGGCGCTGCAGTACGTCCGCAAGGTCGCCGGCACGACCAAGCCGTCCAAGGCGAATCAGGAGGCGTTCGATCGGGCCGTGGCCGAGATCGCCCATGCGACCCAGCACCTGCTCGACGATCTGGTCACCACCGCGCCACCGAAGAACCGCGAGGAGGAGGCCGCCAAGCGGCGAGCGCGCTCCGAACAGCGGTACGCCAAGGCGGGCTGACCCGACCGTACGACCCTTTCTCAACTCAATGGTTGACAACGGGTGGCGTCCGTGATTCTCTGTACTCAACCAATTAGTTGAGAAAGGCTCCGGTGATGGCACAGGATCAGCTGTCGAGGGTCTTCGCCGCTCTGGCCGAACCGACCCGGCGTGACATCGTCGCGCGGCTCGCGGTCGGCGACGCAACCGTCGGCGAGCTCGCCGCTCCGTACGAGATGTCCATGCAAGCCGTCTCCAAGCACATCAAGGTGCTGCAGGACGCCGGCGTGGTCACCCAGACCCGGGACGCGCAACGTCGGCCGGTGCATCTCGAGGCGGAGGTGTTCGACCTGATGACGAAGTGGATCGAGCGCTATCAGCGGCAGGCTGAAGAGCGCTACCAGCGACTGGATGCAGTTCTCTCCACCCTGAAGGAGAAGCAACATGAGCACGAGCAAGAACGACGCCCGCGAGGCAGCGATCATCGCCGATCCTGATCTGCCGAAGGTCACCATCACCCGTGAATTCGACGCGACACCGGATCTGGTGTTCCGGGCCCATGTCGACCCGGAGATCTTCGCCCAGTGGATCGGACCGAACCGCTACCAGGTCAAGGTCGTCCGCTGGCAGGCCGATACCGGCGGCAGCTATCGCTACCTGATCGGCGAGGGCGAGGAGCAGAACGGCTTCTTCGGATCCTTCCACCAGGTGCTGCCGGAGCAGTTCAAGATCGTCCAGACCTGGGGTTGGGACGGGATGCCGGACGCGGTCAGTCTGGACACGTACACCTTCACCGAGCTCCCGGGCGGCCGGACCCTGATGACCTCGGTGTCCCTGGTCGAGTCGATGGAAGCCCAAGCCGGGATGCTGGCCAGCGGCATGGAGGTCGGCATTGACGAGGGCTACGCCAAGCTCGACGGACTACTGGCGGAGATGTGACCAGCAACGCCACCGATCGGTCGGCGCTCTCGCCATCGGCAGAGCACCGGCTGATCGCCGGCATCTTCACCGAACGAGTCGAGGGCGTCGCCCCGGACGGCTGGGGCGTTCCGACGCCGGTGCCGGCCTGGACCGCCCGCGATGTCGTCGGGCACCTGATCGAGTGGCTGCCGGGATTCCTCGGTTTTGGGCTCGGCGACATTCCGCCGCTTGCCGAGGACCCGGCGGCGGCCTGGCGTGCGCATGCCACGGCCGTACAGGCGCTGTTGGACGACCCCCAGATCGGACGTCGGACGCTGTCCGACCGCCACCTGGGTGAGCTCCCGCTGGACCGGGCGATCAACGACTTCTACACCACGGACGTGTTCATGCACACCTGGGATCTGGCCCGGGCGACCGGCCAGGACGACCGGCTCGATCCCGACCGTTGTGCAGCGATCCTGGCCGGGTCGGCAGCAGTCGAGGAGGCCATGCGCAGTAGTGGCCAGTTCGGTCCGGCGGTTCCGGTGGCGACGGATGCATCGGTGCAGGACCGATTGATCGGGTTCATCGGACGGGACCCGTCTTGGCGACCGCCGGCATCATGATCAAACTTTCCTGGACGTACCGGAGGTCGCAACTGACCGAACAGCGCGATTGCGCGGGCTGCTCCTGATCACCAGCCGGCCGGCAGCGGGCGACCCTCCTCGTAGCCGGAGTTGGACTGCACACCGACCTGGGCAAACCGGTAGAACTCGTCCAAGTTGCTTGCGCCGGCGTAGGTGCAGCTGCTGCGCACGCCGGAGATGATCTGGTCGATCAGGTCCTCGACGCTGGGCCGATCGGGATCCAGGTACATCCGGGAGGAGGAGATGCCCTCCTCGAACAGGCCCGATCGGGC
>DATCVL010000524.1:0-4364 GCA_036566865.1 Microlunatus sp. | reverse complement strand
CGGGTCTTGCGCTTCCTCTCCGGCTTGGCCATGCGGCTTCCCTCTGATCGGATCCGATTCGTGCAATACCCTGCAAGAACTATTGCACGAGGGTACCAGAATCTTCTAGAAGAGCTTGAGCATTGCCCCTAGTCAGAGCCGGTTTAGCCTAGCCAGCCCGGTATGCAGAAATGGGTTCGAATTCCACCCGGAGTTTGGATTGTGCCCGGCGTCGTCGCCGTTGCGAGTTCGTTTTCCACCCGGAGTTGGATAGCTGGCGGCGGTCAGCGCCGGGATGAGTTCGGAATCCAGTACCGGCTGGAAAACGAACCCGGCCAGACCGATGTGCTGAGCCGGCACGCGCACGCCCGAGCGGCAGCTCAGGCCGAGTAGCTGACGATCGAGATGGCGATGTAGTGGCTGATGAACGCGCCGATCGTGCACGAGTGGAACACCTCGTGGAAGCCGAACCAGCGCGGTGACGGATCGGGCCGGCGCAGCGCGTAGACCAAGGCGCCGGCGACATACAGACCGCCGCCGACCAAGATCAACGTGATCACCGTCGGACCTCCTGCGGCCGCAAATTGCGGCAGCCAACCGATCGCCGAACAGCCGGTGATCACGTACAAGGCGGTGTAGAGCCAGCGCGGTGCGCTCAACCAGAAGGTGCGGAAGAGCAATCCGAGCACGGCCGCTCCCCAGATCACCGACAACAGTACGGTCCGCGATCGCCCGTCCAGCAGCAGCAGCGCGAACGGCGTGTAGGACGCCGCAATGAAGATGTAGATGTTGGAGTGGTCCAGCCGGCGCAGGATGCCGAAGCTGGCCACACCCCAGCTGAACCGATGGAACAGTGCGCTGGTGCCGAAGAGCAGCACCGCTGCGGCCAGGAACACCGCACCGCCGACCTTGCCGGCCGTGGTCGGGGACAGGCAGATGAGCACGATCCCGGCGGCCACGGCCAGTGGGGTGATGGCGGCATGCAGCCAGCCGCGCAGCCGCGGCTTGACCAGCTCGACTCCGAACGGTGCCGGCTGCTGGGCATCGGCGGATGCCCGCGAACGGACCGCGAGAGCGGGCTCGGAGGTGGTCCCGGGATCGGTGGACTCGTACGACTGCGGGTCGTGGCTGGTGGCCATCGGATCCTCCTCGCTGGCAGCATCGTCTGATCGCCCTCACGGCGGACAAGGGGGATCGGACTCCACCCGCGTCACCAGCGGCGAGTTCACCGTACGTGGTGAGCCAAGCCGAGACTAACCAGACGTTCGTGACCGCACCATGAACGCCGGATGAGGGTCTGCTGTGATCTCCGTCAAGCTCTGCCGGCCGGCCTCGGCGATCAGCGCCGGATGCGCCGTGCATCGAGACACTCGGCCGAGGTGCGATGACACTGTGGAGGCGGTCGGCGTAGTCTGCCGTCCGTGTCACGAGTGGAGCAGCTGCGCGAGGTCGTGGACCGACTGCGCCCGTCGAACTGGCTCTACTCCACCTACGAACACCGGTTGATCTCCGAGCTGGACCATGATCAACTTCCTCAGCACGTGGCCGTCCTGGCCGACGGGAACCGGCGCTGGGCCAGGGCGAACGCACCGGGACAGCCGCTGGCGGTCGGCTATCGGGCCGGCGCGGACAAGCTGAAGGAATTCGTCGCCTGGTGCGACGAGGTCAAGATCCCGATCGTCACCCTCTGGGTGCTCTCCACCGAGAACTTCTACCGGGACCGGGAGGAACTCGGGCCGCTGCTGGAAGTGATCGAGGGGCTGGTCACCGACCTGGCCAGTTCCCGGCGCTGGCGGGTGCATCCGGTCGGTGCGCTGGACCTGATCCCGGCCGAGTCCGCGGAGACCTTCCGCCGCGCCGAGGCCGAGACCCGCGAGGTCAACGGCATGATGATCAACATCGCGGTGTCGTACGGGGGCCGGCATGAGCTGCGAGACGCCTTCCGTTCGCTGCTGGCGGAGAAGGCCAAGCAAGGTATGTCGATCACCGAGCTCGCCGAGACTCTGGAGATCGATCACATCGCCGACCATCTCTACACGGCCGGCCAGCCCGACCCAGATCTGATCATCCGGACCTCGGGGGAGCAGCGACTCTCCGGCTTCCTGATGTGGCAGTCCGCGCACAGCGAGTTCTACTTCTGCGAGGCGCTCTGGCCGGACTTCCGCAAGGTCGATTTCATTCGCGCGCTGCGGGCTTACAACCAACGCGAACGCCGATTCGGCAAGTAACCGCGTGCGTCCTGAACTACGCGCCGTCGGCTTGGCGGTGGCGTTCGTCACCGGTCTGTTGATCGCGGTCCAGTCGCGGATCAACGGGGCTCTGGGGACCCGCCTGCACAACGGCATCGCGGCGGCCTTGATCAGCTTCCTCACCGGCCTGCTGGTCTTGATCATCATCCTGTTGTGTCACCGCAAGACCCGGGCCCGACTGACCGCCGTACGCAGAGCCGTCGCCGATCGTCGGCTGGTCTGGTGGCAGTTGCTCGGCGGAGTCTCCGGCGCCTTCCTGGTCACCGCCCAGGGCTTGGCGGTGACCGCGATCGGCGTGGCCACCTTCACCGTCGCCGTGGTCGGCGGCCAATTGATCAGCAGCCTCTGGGTGGATCGGATCGGACTCGGCCCGGCCGGGCGCGCACCGGTCACTCTGGGCCGGGCGCTCGGTGCCGGGATCGCGCTGCTGGCGGTGCTGATCGCCAGCGCGGACGGGCTCGGTGGTGCCGGGATCGAGGGGTACGCACTGGCCCTGCTGCCGGCGATTGCCGGCTTCGGGATGGCCTGGCAGCAAGCGGTGAACGGGCGCGTCGGTGTGGTCGGCGGACCGATCGTGGCCGCCTCGATCAACTTCGGTGTCGGCACGGCCGCGCTGATCATCGCCACCGCGGTCAGCCTGCTGATCACGGGCTGGCCGTCGGCGCTGCCGACTGACCCGTGGCTCTACCTGGGTGGCGTGATCGGGGTGGTGTTCATCGCCGCTGCAGCGGTGATCGTGCGCTGGGTCGGCGTACTGATGCTCGGTCTGACCGCGATCGCCGGTCAGCTGATCGGCTCGGTCCTGGTCGAGCTGGTCGTACCGACCGGGGCAGGGCTGACCGCCGTCGACCTGGTCGGCTGCGCCCTGACCCTGGTCGGGGTCGCGGTCGCCGCCCTCGCCCGTCGCTGATCGCCACTCGTCGACGAAGAACCAAACCCGAGATCCCAGCACCTGCTGGAATCTCGACCACAGAACGTCGCCGTGTCCATCCGGCCGAGCTGCCGGCGGGCGCCGAAGATTCGGACCGGAGACGGGGCCCGTTCTTTTGTTCACAGCAACGTAACCGAGACGTTGGCCGACACGCGTCGACGGTCACGAAAGCCGGTGCCGGCCGGGATTAGCGTGGGCATCGCGAGGCATGGGGAAGTGCCTCGTCGGGGAGGCAGCCGATGCTTCGAGCGCGAGCGTGTCACCGGGCAGCAGTGTCAACGACGAACTGGTGTCCGCCCCGGCCGACCACGTGAACCGTGGGGCCGGGTGACGCTGTTGCGCGGCCCCCAGTGAGGACCGATCGTGCAAGCAGCAACGTCCGCCCAGCAGCGCACCTACGTCATCGACACGTCCGTCCTGTTGAGCGATCCTCGTGCCCTCCGCCGTTTCGCCGAGCACGACATCGTGTTGCCGGTGGTCGTGATCAGTGAGCTGGAGGCCAAGCGTCATCATGCAGAGCTGGGCTATTTCGCCCGGGAAGCCCTACGCAGCCTGGACGATCTGCGGATTCAGTACGGGAGGTTGGATGCGCCGGTGCCGGTCAATGATGAAGGCGGCACCATCCACGTCGAGCTGAACCACTCGGATCCCTCGGCGCTGCCGGCGGGCTTCAGGCTCGGCGACAACGACTCCCGGATCCTCGCGGTGGCGTTGAATTTCTCGCTCGAGGGCCGGGAGGTCGTGCTGGTCAGCAAGGACCTGCCGATGCGGGTGAAGGCGTCCTCGGTCGGGCTGACCGCGGAGGAGTATCGGGCCGAGTTGCCGACGGACTCCGGCTGGACCGGGATGGCCGAGTTGGCGATCGGCTCGGACGAACTGGACCAGCTGTACGAGCACGGCACCGTCGAGCTGGACGCCGCGCGCGAGTTGCCCTCCCACACCGGAGTCGTGCTGAGCACCGGCACGGCCACCGGGCTGGGCCGGGTGACGCCGGACAAGGACGTGAAGTTGATCAACACCGATCGGGACGCGTTCGGCATCCACGGCCGGTCGGCGGAGCAGCGGGTGGCGCTCGACCTGTTGCTGGATCCGAGCGTCGGCATCGTCTCGATGGGCGGCCGAGCCGGCACCGGAAAGTCGGCGCTGGCCCTGTGCGCCGGGTTGGAGGCCGTGCTGGAGCGGCAGCAGCACTCCAAGGTGGTCGT
>DATCVL010000523.1:0-9599 GCA_036566865.1 Microlunatus sp. | reverse complement strand
ACGGATGATGTTGATGGACCAACATCAACTTCTGCGTTTCGTCGGGGCTCAGCGCGGCGGCCTGTTCGATCTGCAAGAGCCCCCAGCGTCGACTGATCTGCAGCGTACGAGCCCACGGCACCACCAGGCCCAACGAGAACTGCATACTCGATCCGGCGCAGAACGGCAGATGTTGGAACACCGGCAAGGCGCCGTCGGTCGAGGCCAGCCGCGCCCGCAGCGTACGGTAGGCCAGGCTGAGTTGATCATCACCCCAGATGTCGATGAATTCCCTCGGCAGGGCGCGGAACTTGCGTTGCAGGAACCGCAGCCGCTGCTCCGCCTCGGCGTCCCGGCCGAGCTGGTGCAGCGCGGTGACCAAGATCGGATAGTTCTGGATCCGAGGACGTCCCCGGGTGAAGATCAACTCCTGATCGGCGGCGGCACCGAAGCGGCCGGCGTGAGCGAGCGCGACCGGCAACCAGGACCGGGCTACTTGATCATCGAAGTGGTCGGCGAGGATGGCCAGAGTTGCGATCGCCACCCCGTCCCGGTCGCCCTGACGGCAGCTGAGCGCGAGCCGGCGGAGCCGGAGCAGGTCGTCGTCCGAGATCTGATCACCGGCCGCGTCGGCGGTCAGCACCTCGGACAGCAGCGACCGCAGGGCCCGCGCCTCGGCGTCGATCACGGGTCGGCTGCCCGCGGACGGATCGCCGAGGATGCGCCGGCCGGTCGTCTTCAGCCGGGCCGACGCGAAGCGCACCGGTGAGGGCAGCTTCGTGCTGGGCGCACGGCCGGCAGCCGGCGTACCGGTTCGGGTCAGCCGGGCCGGCAACTCGGTGAGGATGCGCATGATCAGATCCCAAGGACTTCCTGTCGTGGTGACCCCGTGATCGTTCCGGAACCGAGCAGTGATCGTTCCTGAACCGAAGCAGGGCGGATCCGAGTCCAGCGCTGTTCGGCAAACAGACGGTGACGGCGTGGCAACGTGTCGATGGCGGGTCGCGGAGCATCGGCTCAGTCGCCGGCCGGGCTTTGCAATCTGTTTGCAACCTCCGGCTGCCGACAATCCCCGCGGAATGTCACCGCCAGCAGCGAGGATAAGCGCGTAGGGTTGCGGTCCCACGCCGGTCCGATGCAGATGTGGATGTCTGACACGACTGCAGGACGCATCGAACTAGGCTTGGAACGACCGGAATCGCCGATGCGATCCGGGAGCAGTCTGAACCGGACTGGGAAGGAGCGATCGATCATGGCCGAGACAGAGCAGACCAGGCGCCGTTCCGGGCGTCGCGACGACGACGCCGAGGAACTGGAGACCACTGAGGCCGCGCCCAGTGGCGCCAAGAAGCCCGAGCTGGATACCGAGGTTGATTCGCTTCTCGATGAGATCGACGACGTCTTGGAGACCAACGCGGAGGAATTCGTACGGTCATTCGTGCAGAAGGGCGGCCAGTGACCCACAATTCCGAGCTCACCGGAATCTCCAGTACCTACCTTCGGGCGAGCACCTCGTCGTTCACCGAGTTCGTCCGATTGATCGCGCCCGAGGCGCTGCCGGGGGCGCGGTTGTCGGGCGGACAGCTCGGCCAACTGCCGGGCGGAGCCGGGCACCTGACCGCGCACGCGACCACGATCGTGGCGCTCTGCTACGACGGCGGGGTGGTGATGGCCGGCGACCGCCGCGCCACCGCGGGCAGCATGATCGCCCAGAACGACATCGAGAAGGTCTTCGCCGCGGATGAATATTCGCTGGTCGGGATGGCCGGCGCGGCCGGTATCGGCATCGAGCTGATCGGCCTGTTCCAGCTCGAGCTGGAGCACTACGAGAAGATCGAGGGCGCCCCGCTGTCCCTGGTCGGCAAGGCGAACCGGCTGGCCAGCATGCTGCGGCAGAACCTCGCACTGGCGATGCAAGGACTGGCCGTGGTGCCGTTGTTCGCCGGCTGGGACGAGGCCGAAGAGCGCGGACGGATCTTCTCCTACGACCCGGTCGGCGGCCGGTACGAGGAGCGGGCCTATCACTCGATCGGCTCCGGATCCGTGTTCGCGAAGAGCTCGCTGAAGAAGCTCTACCGATCGACGTTCGGTGCCGAGGAGGCCGTCACCGCAGCGGTGCAGTCGCTCTACGACGCCGCCGAGGACGATTCGGCCACCGGCGGGCCGGACCAGGCCCGGCAGATCTATCCGGTGGTGTGGACCGCCGACGCCGACGGTGTCGAGCGAATCGCCGAGGATCGGATCGGGCAGGTCGTCGACGACATCGTCGGTGCCCGCCGGACCCGTCCAGATGGCCCTGCTGCACCGGTGATCTAGCGGGGTGAAGCCGCGGGTATTCCGCGCGCTGCCTGACCGCCCGTGCCGGAGATCGCCCGGCCGACCACCGCTCGACCAGAGCCCCTACTAGCATTCCCACGTGTCGGCTCGCAGTCCCGGCCGTCCCCGTCCATCCAGCGGAGGTTTCCGATGAGCATGCCCTTCTACGTTGCGCCCGAGCAGCAGATGAAGGATCGGGCCGACTATGCCCGGAAGGGCATTGCCCGTGGACGTTCGGTGGTGGTGCTGCACTATGCCGACGGGATCCTCTTCGTTGCCGAGAACCGGTCGCAGGCGCTGCACAAGGTGAGCGAGATCTACGACCGGATCGGCTTCGCCGCGGTCGGCCGCTACAACGAATTCGAGAACCTGCGGATCGCGGGCATCCGGCATGCGGACTTCCGCGGTTTCAGCTACGACCGCAGCGACGTCACCGGCCGGGCCCTGGCCAACGCCTACGCCCAACTGCTCGGGACGATCTTCTCCTCCGGCGCGGAGAAGCCGTACGAGGTGGAGTTGATCGTGGCGGAGCTGGGCAACACCGCCGACACCGATCAGATCTACCGACTGACCTACGACGGCTCGGTCCAGGACGAGAAGGACTATGCCGTGATGGGCGGGTCCGCCGAGGCCATCGCCGAGCGGCTGGGAGAGCAGTACGCCGAGCGCTTGGACCTGGCGGCCGCGGTGCAGTTGGCCGTACGGGCGCTGGCCTCGGACGGCGACCAGCCGCGCGAGCTCGGCACCGACGCGCTCGAGGTCGCGATCCTGGACCGGACCCGTACCCAACCGCGCAAGTTCCGGCGTCTGTCCGGCGAGCGGTTGGCCGGTCTGCTGTCGACCCCCGCTGCTCCGGCGCCGGACGCGGCTACCGACTCCACCGACGACGGTGACGGGACGGCTTCCGGAAGCAGTCCGCAGTGAGCATTTCGCCGGCCGTCGTGATCGGTACCGGGCTGGTCGGCGCTTCGGTGGGTTGTGCGTTGACCGTGGCCGGTCATCAGGTTCATCTCGAGGATCGCAGCCTGTCTCATGCCCGGGTCGCGGCCGGGGTCGGCGCAGGCACGTTGGAGGCGGCCGTACCCGAGGACGTCGCGCTGGTCGTGGTGGCCGTACCCCCGAACGCGTTGGCCGCGGTGATCATCGACGCCCTGCAACGCTTCCCGAACGCGACGGTGACCGATGTCGGTTCGGTCAAGGCCGGTGTGCTGAATGCCTTGTGGGACAGCGATGCCGACGTCACCCGGTATGTCGGCTCACATCCGATGGCGGGTTCGCAGTTCAGCGGGCCGGTGACCGCGCGCGCCGACCTCTTCACCGACCGGACCTGGGTGATCGCGCCGCATCGCAAGACCGCGCCGACCGCAACCGCCGACGTCGCCGAGTTGGTCGCGGCCTGCCATGCGCACGACGTGATCATGGACGTTGACGTCCACGACGCCGCGGTGGCACGGGTGTCTCATCTGCCGCATCTGATGTCGGTGTTGATGGCGGGGCGGCTGACCGAGGTGCCGTCGGACCAACTACAACTGGCCGGACAGGGACTGCGGGACGTGACCCGGATCGCCGGCAGCGATCCCGGTCTGTGGCAGCAGATCCTGGGCGCCAACTCGGGTGCGTTGCTGCCGGAACTGCGGGCGGTTCAAGATCAACTCGGTGAGTTGATCAAGGCTATCGAGGACGATCGGACGACCGGCGCCGGAGCCCACGAGCTCCGACCCCATCTTGAGCGGGGAGTGGCGGGGACCCGCCGGATCCCGGGCAAGCATGGGGCGGCGCCGGTGCAATATCGACGGTTGGTGATCGAGATCCCGGACACCCCGGGTGCACTGTCGCGGCTGTTCGCCGGTGTCGGCCGGGCCGGGGTGAACGTCGAGGACATCTCCATCCAGCACGACCCGGACCGTCAGCTCGGTTATCTCTCGCTGGCCGTCGATCCGGATCAGGCGGACGCGCTGTCCACGGCGATGGCCGCGGCCGGATGGGCGGTCGGCGAACAGGACCCGTCGCCGGACGTGCCCGACTGACCCCCAGCCTGCTGTACGCGGTCCGCGCCGGCTCCCCGGTCAGCGGGCGAGGAAGCCGCCGTCCACGGGCAGATCGACTCCGTTGATCATCAACGAGTTGTCCGAGGCCAGGAAGAGTGCGGCGGCGGCAATCTCCTCGGGTTCGGCGAATCGGCCGGCGGGGATGAGTTCACGGAAGGCGTCGCCCTTCGGGCCGGACCAGCCGTAGCGTCCGAGCTCGGTCATCACCACGGTCGGCGAGATGGCGTTGGTACGGACGCCGCGGCCACCCCACTCCAGCGCCAGCACCCGGGTCAGCCCGAGCACGCCGGCCTTCGAGGCGCAGTAGGCGGCATGCTGATCGAGGGCGGCGCTGGCCGCCTGCGACGCGAGGTTGATGATGCTGCCGGAGCCTTGTGCCAGCATCAGTCGGCCGACCGCCTGGGCGACCAGGAACGTACCGCGCAGATTGACCGCCAGGGTCGGATCCCAGACGTCGAGACCGAGATCCTCGGCCGGCGCGAGCGGCCCGATCCCGGCCGAGTTCACCAGCACGTCGATCCTGCCGGCGTCGGCATTCACCGCGGCAACCACCTCGGTGACCGAGGCGGGATCGGTGACATCCAACCGGTACGCCGAGGCGGGTTCGCCCAGCGTTGTCGCCCGGTCGACGGCGCCGTCGCCGTTCAGATCGGCGACGGCAACCCGAGCCCCCTTGGCGGCGAAGGTCTGGGCGATCGCCCAGCCGATGCCTGAGGCACCGCCGGTAATCAGCGCAGTCTTGCCGGTCAGACCGAAGTCCATGTCCATCTCGGCCATCCTCACGCGTCGGCCTGCCGGCGGCAGTCCGGACGCATCGTCGCGGGTCCTCGGTCGCTGGTTCCTGCGGCGAGCCTACGGGTAATCTGAGCCCGTGCCCCAGACCTATAGCCGATTCGTAGTGGCCGTCGACGGACCGAGTGGTTCGGGGAAATCATCGACCTCACGTGGTGTGGCCCAACGGATGGGTTACGCCTACCTGGACACCGGCGCGATGTACCGCGCCGCGACCTGGCTGGTGCTTCATGCCGATCTGGACAGTGCAGAGTCGGAGCTGGTGGCCAAACTGATCGAGCAAGCAGACTTCGGCATCGGCACCGATCCGGCCGAACCCACCTTCTCGGTGAACGGGATCGACGTCACCGAGGCGATCCGGGAGCCGGTGATCAGCGCCTCGGTGAGCGCGGTGGCGACCAACCTCGCGGTGCGCGAGCTGTTGATCGCGCGGCAGCGGGCGATCATTGCCGGTGCTGATCCCGGCATCGTGGTCGAGGGCCGCGACATCACCACCGTGGTCGCGCCCGACGCCCAGGTCCGGGTGCTGTTGGTGGCCGACCCGGCCGCCCGGGTGGCGCGGCGGAAGAACGAACTCGGTGAGACCGTGCAGGATGCCGACGTCCGTGATCAGGTGATCCGCCGCGACCGGGACGACTCGACGGTCGCCCAATTCCATGACGCAGCTCCTGGTGTAACGGTTGTCGATTCCACCGAACTGACGCTGGATGAAGTGGTAGACCGGATCTGTGCGTTGGTCGATCAGGCGCACGCGAGCTCGAACACCACTCGTGCAACCAATACCACTCAGGCAGGATCAGTCTTGACGTGACTCTGGACACCTTTGCGGGGTTACCGCACACAGAGCAGCTGCCGCGACGACGGAACTGGATGTTCAGGACGATTCGCCGGCCCGCGCGATGGCTGATGTCCCACTATTGGCGGATCACCATTCACGGGCGGGAACTGCTGCCGCCGCGCGGCCCGATGATCTTGGTCTCCAACCATGTGGGCGTGATCGACGGACCGTTGCTGGTCGCCGCGCACCCACAGCCTGCGTACGCCTTGGCGAAGGTGGAGCTGTTCTCCGGTCCACTGGGCCGGATCCTCGCGCACATCGGCCAGATCTCGATCGATCGCCGCCGGGCGGATCTGCGGGGTGTCACCCGGGCGATTCACCTGCTGCGGAGCGGCGGCGTGCTGACGATCTTCCCCGAGGGCATGCGGACCGGCGGCGAGGTCGCCGTCGCCCATCGGGGTGCGGCCTACCTGGCCATGGTGACCGGGGCTCCGGTGATTCCGGTTGCCCTGCTCGGCACCCGCGGCCCTGGCCAGACCACCGGGCATGTGCCCGGCTATCACTCTCACCTCCATATCAGTTACGGTCAGCCGGTACACGTACCGGCCGTCCCGTGGCCACGGACCAAGCTCGCGGTCGCGGAATGGACGGAGCGGATCCGTACGATCCTGGCCGAGCACATCAGCGCGGCGCAGGAACTGACCGGGATGCAATTGCCCGGGCCGCCGAAGCCGCGTACGCCCAAACCACCTCGGCAACTGCCGTGGAAACGGTCCGGCGTTCGCGACCCGAACCAACAGGCATGGGTGAACGATGACCGAGTCGATTGACACGCCGACGACCGAATTCGGTCCCGGCGACGGTGGCGCGCCGGGACGCGGCGCTCCGCCGGTGGTGGCAGTGGTCGGCCGACCCAACGTCGGCAAATCCACCCTGGTGAACCGGCTGATCGGCCGCCGGGCCGCAGTGGTCCAGGACACCCCGGGTGTGACCCGCGACCGGGTCTCGTACGACGCCCTCTGGAACGGCCGCCAGTTCGTGGTCGTGGACACCGGCGGCTGGGCTCCGGACGCCAAGGGGATGGCCGCCCAGATCGCCGAGCAGGCCGAGCTGGCGATCAGCGCGGCCGATGCGGTGGTCTTCGTGGTGGACACCAACGTCGGCATCCTCGATGACGACGAGGCGGTCGTCCGGGTGCTGCGGCGGAGCAAGAAGCCGGTGTTGCTGGTCGCCAACAAAGTCGATGACCAACGGGCTGAGGCCGAGGCCACAGCGATGTGGAATCTCGGACTCGGCGAACCGCAGCCGGTGTCGGCGCTGACCGGCCGGGGCAGCGGTGACCTGCTGGACGCGATCCTGGACATCCTGCCCGAGGCACCGAGCGAGTCCGACACCGAGGGCGGTCCGCGGCGGGTCGCCATCGTCGGCCGGCCGAACGTCGGCAAGTCGAGCCTGCTGAACAAACTGGCCAAGGCGCAGCGTGCGGTCGTCGACAATGCCTCCGGCACCACGGTCGACCCGGTGGACGAGCTGGTCGAGGTCGACGGCACCCTCTACCAGTTCATCGACACCGCGGGCATCCGGCGCAAGGTCAAGGAGGCCAGCGGGCACGAGTACTACGCCAGTCTGCGGACCCAGGGGGCGATCGAACGCGCCGAGGTCTGCATCGCCGTGGTCGATGCGAGCGAACCGCTGACCGAGCAGGACCTGCGGATCCTCACCAACGTCGAGGAATCGGGACGCGCGCTGCTGATCGCGTTCAACAAGTGGGATCTGACCGATGAGGAGCGTCGTCGCTACCTGGGCCGTGAGGTCGAGCGCGATCTGGTTCAGTTCGGCTGGGCCGGAGCGGTGAACATGTCCGCGCTGACCGGTCGGCACGTCGATCGGCTCGGCGCGGCGATCGAGGATGCGTTGGAGGGCTGGGAGACCCGGGTATCGACCGGCAAACTGAATGCCTTCCTCGGCCGGCTGGTGGCCTCGCACCCGCATCCGGTACGAGGTGGGAAGCAACCGCGGATCCTGTTCGGCACCCAAGCCCAGGCAGCGCCACCGACCTTCATCCTGTTCACCACCGGCAAGATGGACGCCAGCTACGTCCGCTTCGTGGAGCGGCGGCTGCGGGAGGAGTTCGGTTTCCACGGGAGCCCGATCCACCTGACCATCCGCCCGCGGGAGAAGCGCAAGAACCGGACCTGATCGGCCCGGGCTCCCCGAGGTCTTCGGGGTGGCCCGGCTGTAGTAGTGTTCCTGCTCGGGCCGCAGGGCCCGAACGGGCTGTAGCGCAGTTGGTAGCGTACCGGTCTGGGGGACCGGGGGTCGCGGGTTCAAGTCCCGCCAGCCCGACATCACAAGCGGCGTACCGAGGTCTTCGGTGCGCCGTTTGGCGTCTTTGGCCTGCCGGCTTCGACGGCGTGCTCGCCGAGCGCTCGACAGGTCCACAGATAGCCCGAACGCGTCGCGGGGTTGTGGTTGCTCGGCGACCCGGCCGGCCACGCCACCCAGCGGTTAGCTTGGTTGAGGCAGGCCGGCAAACCTCTCGAACGGAGACACGACGTGACCGAAGCTGCAGGCGCGATCAGGGACTTCACCGCAGAGCTGTATCGGCGGGTGACCGAGCAGGACGGAAATGTGGTGCTGTCGCCGTATTCGGCGGCGGCCGCGCTCGGGATGGTGCTGTCCGGCGCCCGCGGACGGACGGCCGACGAGATCGGTGCTGTGCTCGGCACATCCGATCCTGCCGGGTACGCCCGCGGCCTCGCTGCCGTCCGCTCCGAGCTGGCCGACGCGACCGGTGATGATCTTGTCCTGGACCTGGCCAACGCGGTGTGGGTGCAACAGGGACTTGACTGGAATCAGGACTTCCTGGACATCCTCGATCATGATCATCAGTCCGGGTTGGAGCAGGTTGATTTCGCTGCTGGCCCGGCAGCTGCGGCGAAGTTGATCAATGCCTGGGTCGCCGAGCGGACAAGGGACAAGATCACCGAGTTGTTCTCGCCGGACGCCGTCGATCCGCTGACCCGCCTGGTGCTGGTCAACGCGGCCTACTTCAAGGGCGCCTGGGCGACGCCGTTCCGGGGCCGGACCCGGCCGGCCACGTTCCACCGGGCCGACGGGACCACGGTCGAGGTGCCGATGATGAATCAGACTTTCGACCGGCTACGTCGTGCGCGGGGCGACAGCTGGCAGGGGGTCTGCCTGGACTTCGCCGGCGGCCGGTTCGGGATGGCGCTGGTGCTTCCGGATCCCTCGGTCCCGTTGGACCGGGTGGAGCGGCAGCTCGCGGGTGCCGGGATCGACGACCTGCTCGCCGAATTCGGCCGCGGATCGTCGACAGCGCTGACGTTGCCGCGCTGGCGGTTCCGGCTTCGTACCGAGCTCAATGATCATCTTCGGGCGCTGGGGATGGGGTCGGCATTCGACCTGGACAGCGCCGATTTCGGTGCCATGTCCGATGATGATCTTGCCATCAGCACGGTCGTCCAGGAGGCGTACGTCGCCGTGGACGAGGAGGGTGCCGAGGCCGCCGCGGCAACCGGAGTGGCGATGGTGACGCGGGCGGCGCTGACCCGGCCCGAGGAGTTGATCTTCGACCGGCCGTTCCTCTTCATGATCTTCGAACAGTCCCTGCGGCTGCCGCTGTTCATCGGCCGGGTGGCCGACCCCGGCGCCGAGTGATCGAT
>DATCVL010000522.1:0-3410 GCA_036566865.1 Microlunatus sp. | reverse complement strand
TCGGGCTGACGTCCCAGCTCTTCGCCCAGCCGGCCATCTGCTCGATCTCGGGTGCCTGCGCGGCTCTGATCTGGGTGGCGAGCTTGCGGACCCGGGGATCAACGTTGTTCTTGCTGAGCAGCAGGTCACTCATCTCCACCGCCTGTTGATGATGCGGCGTCATCATCTGGACGAACATCACGTCCGACGCGTTGTGCGTCGCCTTCGCCTCGGCGGAATGTGAGCTCGAAACAGATGGCGATGAGCCTGGGCCTGCGGTCTCCCCCGAGCATCCGGTCAACGCGGTCGCGAAGGTGATCATGATCGACGCGGCGATCATCGGCAGGGTCTTCCTGTACGTGGGCATGGCTGTGCTCTCTCTTCGGTGTGGGTGATCAATCGGCTGTATCGGACTACGCGTCCGCCATCAGGTCCGACTGATCGCCAACTCCTGCAGGGAAAGCGGCGGCCTCGACCAGCTGCGGAGAATGCTGCGGACGGCCAGGGCCAGGCGACGGGTGATCGGCGACAGCCAACGGGTGCCACCTCGAGGTCGGGTGATCCAGCTCAAGATCAACAGGCCGATCGCGGCCAGGCAGCAGATCATGGCCAAGCCACTGGCACCATGATCACCACAGTCGGCACATCCGTGACCGGGATCGTTCGCGCCATGATCATCCATCGTCGACAAGGCCGCATGATCGCCGCCATGATCGTTGATCATGACGGTCGTGGCCGCCTCCTCCGAGCTGTCCGCCGGATCGATCGACGGCTGGTGCATCGCCAACAGGCTCAGGGCAAGCGCGAGGACGCCGCCGAGCAGCGCAAGGCGTCTCCGCATCGCCGCCCACCGTCGCATGCCTGGCTCCCTACCTCGACAGAAATACCCCGTCAGGGTATACGGCGGGATGGAACGCCGATGCGGCGACCCGAGCAGAAGACTCCAACGAGGAACTTGGATCCAGGTCGAGCCGGCGTCGCGGCCTTCAGGACCGCGCCACTCCGCTCTTCGGAGACTGAGCTGCAGGCGGCTGCAGCCCGTCAATGACCTGGTCGAAGGCACTCTCCACCAGATCCCTCAGCGCCCCCGGCTCCGCTCCGAGCGCGAGCCACAGCGCCATCGCGGCCTTCATCGCGCCGACAACTGTGGTGGCGACGAGCCACGGATACAGGTCTCGCTCGGTGTCAGTGCCGGTGCGTTGCGCAATCGACTCGCGCAGCAGGTCTTCCAGATTGGAGTACTGCGCCGTCTCGAAAGGGCGCAAGGTCGGATACCGACTACTCAGCTGCAGTTTCTCGGCCGAGAACTGGAGTTGTTCGGCCTTGTCGTCGGAAACGGCAGCCAGCAGCAAGGAACGCATCGCCTCCAGCGGACTCTCACTGTTGGGCCGGTCCGCCAAGCCGTTGATCACGTCCTCCCAGTACCTGGCCCCGGAGGCAATGACGGCCTCCTCCTTGCAGGAGAAGTAGTTCGAAAACGTGCGTGGGGAGACGAAAGCGATGCGCGCGATCTCCTCGATCGTGACGCGATCGAGGCCATGCTCCAACGCCAGCTTCAATGCCGCGTCAGCGATGGCCCCGCGCGTCATCTGCTTCTTGATCTCCCGTAGACCGATCCCCGAGTCGCTCATGCCGGAAGCGTACTGGATCGTGCCTTCTGTGCCTGTTTGCACATCCGGCAAGTTTCTCCAAAACCTCGATCTGATAAATTCAGGCCCTTGGTCCCGACCTGTCGGGACCAAGGTCCCCGAGCCACTCGTTGGCTTGCGGAATGTTTTGAGACCGGCAATATAGTGCCCAGCCATCGATTTCTTGCGCTGCAAATGACGAGATCAGCACCAGCCGGTCCCATCTCGGAGCGCAGCAATTCGCGAGTAAGGCAAAGTCGCGGTATCGCTAAATTTGCGAAATCGGCAAACTTCCCGCACGCTCTTCCTCGCCGGTCCATTGAGACGGCATGCAATCCATTCAGCTCCGGTCGGACGGAGCCTCACCTCCCCAGGAGAATCACATGTCCACAGCACTGCTGCGCCTGTACGTCACCACCGTCGGTTTCGTCCAGGACCGCTACAACGGCCGCAAGGATCGCGGCGCCACCGCCGTCGAATACGGCCTCCTCGTCGGTCTGATCGCCGTCGCAATCATCGTCGCCGTCACGGCGCTGGGTGGCCAGCTGACGACGCTGTTCAACAACATCACCGATGGGCTCCCCGACGGCAAGGCGCCGACCGCCTGATCTGGTTGCCGGGCGAGACTTCGGTTCATAGGTTCCCCGAGCCGCTGAACCGAGGTCTCGATCCGAGCACGTCAAGATCATCTTCTGAAATCCAGACCGAACGATCAAAGTAAGCGGCAAGCAGAGGAGAGCACGATGCTCGGCACACGGAACGACCACGGGGCCGCCGTGGTGGAGTTCGCCCTCGTGTTGCCGATTCTGCTTCTTCTTGTCTTCGGAATCGTCGAATTCGGTCGGGCTTACAGCATCCAGACCACAATCTCCGGCGCCGCCCGCGAGGGTGCTCGGGTGATGGCGCTGCAGAACGACCAGTCGGCGGCCAGGACCGCAGCAAAGTCCGCTGCAGCGAACCTCTCCCTGACCAACGGACAGATCTCGGTCACTCCGACCACCTGCGAGGCCGACACCACCACACCGACCGCAACCGCTGTGGTCACAGTCACCTATCCGATGAGCCTGCTCAGCGGCTTCTTCGGATCTTCGATCACCCTGACCGGCAAGGGAGTCATGCGATGCCACGGGTGACCCGACGCGACGGCCGTACCGAACGCGGCGCTGTCGCCGTTGTTGTGGCGCTGCTGATGGTTCCGGTGATCGGCTTCGCGGCGATCGCCATCGATGTCGCCTCGATGTGGTCGGATCGACAACGGTTGCAGACCGGCGCGGACGCCTCCGCGCTGGCAATCGCGCAGGACTGCGCCCGGCAGAACTGTCGGGTGCCGGCCCAAACTGCGAGCACCATGACCACCGCCAACTTCGACACCGGCGCCACCGCCTCGGTGCTCGCGCCCGCGGTGACACCAACTACCGGGCAGGTCACGGTGAAGACCGCAACGGTCAACCACCATCTCTTCGCGCCGCTCCTGGGATTCGATGCGACCCAGATCTCGGCGGGCGCCATTGCCCGCTGGGGTGCGCCGATCGGCGGCGCGACCGTCCTGCCGCTGGCCTTCTCCTGGTGCGAGTGGTACGCGCAGACCGGCGGCGGCGTCCCGTCCCAGACCACGCCACGGATGATCTACTCGAGCAAGGGCTCGAAGACCGATTGCACCGGGCCGTCCAATCTCGTTGTCCCCGGCGGGTTCGGTTGGGTCGACCCCAACGCCGGAGATTGCATTGTGAACAGCGCCATCTCTCAGCTCCTCAGCTCATCCACGGGGGCGTCGGGTCCCGGTGGATGTGATGCGGTCTTCAA
>DATCVL010000521.1:0-21763 GCA_036566865.1 Microlunatus sp. | reverse complement strand
GATCTGACCGACCCCGACCTCACGGTCGAGTGGGACTGATCATCGTCGGCTGACGACCAAGATCAGCGACAGACAGCGGCCGGCCGGTCGGAGCGTACGCCTCCGGCCGGCCGGCCCTTTGTCTGCAGAGCATCGAGCCCGGCTCGGTGAATCAGCTGGTCCGATGCACCTTGTGCTGGGCCGCCTGGGCCCGCGGTCGGATCGTGATCCGATCGACGTTGACGTGGTCCGGGCGAGTGGCGATCCAGCCGATCACATCGGCGATGTCCTCGGCGACCAAGGGTTTTTCGACGCCCGCATACACCTTGTCGGCACGTTCTTGATCACCGCCGAACCGGGTCAGCGAGAATTCATCGGTGTGCACCATGCCGGGGGAGACCTCTGCGATCCGGATCGGCTGATCGACCAACTCCAGTCGCATCGACTGCACGATCGCGCGTTCTGCGGCCTTGGCGCCGCAGTAGCCGGCGCCTCCTTCATAGCCACCGTCGGCGGCGACCGAGGTGACGAAGATCAACTGGCCCTCGTTGTTGATCAAGGTCGGCAGCAGAGCCTTGGTCACCGCGGCCGCGCCGAGCACGTTGGACGCGTACATCGCTTGCCAGGCGGCAAGATCAGCTTCGGCAACCGGCTCCATGCCGAGCGCGCCGCCGGCGTTGTTGATCAACAGCGAACACCGGTCACCCGCGGCGGCGGCCAACAACGCGACGGAGTCGGCATCGGTGACGTCACAGGTCACGGCGGTGCCGCCGATCTCCTCCGCCAGTGCTTCGATCCGGTTCCCGCGGCGGGCCGCGCACACGACGGCGTACCCCTCGTCGGCCAACCGTCGTGCGGTCGCTGCGCCAATGCCACTGCTCGCTCCGGTCACCACCGCGACCGGGCGGTCGGCGCTGTCAACTGTCGAATCGCTCATGGGCCGATTCTTGCAATCCCGACGACGCACCGGTCGGGTCGGTCCGCTGTGCACTGGATGGACCGATCTCGGGCGACGACGGTGCGGGCATTAGGCTGCGGACCCATGACGTTGAAATTGATCTTGCTGCGGCACGGTGAAAGTGAATGGAACGCGAAGAATCTCTTCACCGGCTGGGTCGATGTCGATCTCAATGACAAGGGACGCGCCGAGGCCAAGCGCGGCGGCGAACTGCTGGCCGAGAACGGTCTGCTGCCGGATGTGCTGCACACCTCGCTGCTGACCCGGGCCATCCACACGGCGCAGATCGCGCTGGACCAGATCGGCCGGCCGTGGCTGCCGGTGCGCCGGTCCTGGCGGCTGAACGAACGCCATTACGGAGCGCTGCAGGGCAAGGACAAGGTCGCCACCCTGGCCGAATTCGGCGAGGAACAGTTCATGATCTGGCGCCGGTCCTACGACACCCCGCCGCCGGCCATCAGCTCCGACGACGAATTCGCCAACTTCGCCGATCCGCGGTACGGGTCGCTGCCGCCGGAGGCGCGCCCGGCGACCGAATGTCTGAAGGACGTGCTGGTCCGCGCGTTGCCCTACTGGTACGACCAGATCGTGCCGGATCTGCAGGACAACAAGACGGTGCTGGTGGCGGCACACGGCAACTCGCTGCGGGCGATCGTCAAGCACCTCGACCAGATCAGCGACTCCGATGTGGTCGGGCTCAACATCCCGACCGGCATCCCGCTGCTGTACGAACTGAACGACGACCTCACCCCGGTGACGCCGGGTGGTCGATACCTCGATCCGGAAGCGGCCAAGGCCTCGATCGAGGCGGTCAAGAACCAGGGTCGCAAGTAGCGGTCAGGAATTGAACGGCGAGACTCCGTACGACGTCGGCGGCCCGGACGGGCCCGTCGCCTCGTACGGGGTCTTGGCGTTGGTGGCCCGGAACACCAGTGCGGCGATCAGCCCGACGATCCAGCCGTAGATCAGCCCTCCGTACGGTGCGTAGCTGACGGTGCCGATGAAGTACTGACCGGCCGGGATGGTGCCGGCGGTGATGGCCAGCAGCGAGATCGCATTGAAGATGCCGGCCACAGTGGCGCCGAGGACCATGCCCAGCCAGCTGCTGAACAGGACGGCGAAGAAGCCGCCACCCGGCCGTGCGGACCGGGCGCCGAGCCAGGTGGTCAGTACGACCATGCCGACCAGGACGACGAAACCACCCAGGAAAGACATCCCGAACAGCGCGGCGCCGCTGCGGCCGAACGGCCACTGCAGCAACGTCGGCGACACCGCGGACCTGATCATCGAGTCCACACCGGCGTAGACGAATGCGCGGCCGAGGGCGGCGCTACCGACTCCGATGGCGGCGGCGACCAGCGCGGCGACGAGCACGGCAGGACGGCTGACGGTCATGGCCGCGGACGATACAGCACTGGCGGATCTTCCCGCCGTACCGCTAGATTCCTGTGCCAGCACAGACATCTCTGGCCCAGGAGGGTCGTCGCATTGTCCGGATCAACGTCGATCACACCGAAGCAGCGCACTGCTGGGACCATCGCCCGGCGCAGCGTCCTGACCGGAGCTGCGGCTACGATTGCGGCCGCGGGAACGGCGGGTCGAGCCGCTGCCCAACCCACCCACCATCGGCCCGGAGGCCATCGGGCCACCGACTGGGTCGGCAGCTGGGCGGCCTCGCCGTCAGCCGTACCGGCGACCGCGCTGACCCGGCTGCAGGACCAAACCATCCGGAACGTGGTGAAGCTCAGCCTCGGCGGGCCGGCCCTGCGGATCCGGCTCAGCAATGAGTTCGGCGATGCCGCCCTGCGGGTCGGGGAGGTCCGGGTCGCCCGTCGCGCCGGCTCCACCGGCACCGACAGCCGTCCGGCGACCGATCGGCCCGTCAGGTTCGGCGGCAGTGCCTCGGTCCTGATACCCGCTGGTGCTCCGGCGGTCAGCGATCCGGTCGACCTCGATCTGCCCGACGGTGCCGAGTTGGTGATCAGCATCTACCTGCCGGAGCGGACGCCGATCAGCTCCGTACACAGCTACGCCCTGCAGGAAAACGCGATCGCCGCCGGCAACGTGACCTCAGACCGGTCGCTGACACCGACCGACCGGCCGCAGCAGTGGTGGCTGCTGTCCGAGATCAGCGTCCGTACCCGATCCGAGCCGGCGTCGATCATCGCCCTCGGCGACTCGATCACCGACGGCGGCAAGTCGACCGTTGGAGCCAATCACCGGTGGCCCGACGAGCTCGCCAAGCGGCTGCGATCCGACCGCCGGGGCGAGGATCTCGGCGTGATCAATGCCGGCATCTCCGGCAACCGACTGCTCTTCGACCCCAATCCGCCGGCCGGTAGCGATGCCGAGGCCTTCGCGCTCTACTTCGGTCCCAGTGCGCTGCGCCGCTTCGACCGGGATGTGCTGGCGCAGCCGGGAGCGTGCTTTCTGATCACGCTGCTCGGCGTCAATGATCTTGGTCATCCGGGCACGGTGGCACCGGTGTCGGAGACCGTCACCGCCGACGAGATCATCGCCGGCCACCGGCAGTTGATCTCCCGCGCCCACGATGCCGGACTGAAGGCCTTCGGCGGCACGATCATGCCGTTCAAGGACGACACCCTCGGCTTCTGGAACGAGACCAACGGCGCCAAGCGCAACGCGGTCAATGCCTGGATCCGCAGCAGCGGTGAGTACGACGCCGTGATCGATTTCGCCGAGGCGACCGCCGACCGCTCCGACCCGGACCGGTTGGCTTCCCGCTACGACAGCGGCGACGGGCTGCATCCCAACGATGCCGGCTGCGCCGCGATGGCCGCGGCTGTGCCTTTGAAGCTGTTCCGCTGAGTCTGGTTCGGCTGACAGGTGGTCCGACGACGGCTGCCGGCCGCACCGGTCAAGGCTGCGGCCACACCTCGTCGTCGGGGAATTCGCCGGTGACCACATAGATCACCCGACGGGCGACCGAGGCGGCATGATCGGCGATCCGTTCGTAGTAGCGACCGAGCAGCGCGACATCGACGGCGGCCTCGACGCCGTAGTCCCAGTCGTCGCCGAGCAACAGGCGGAACTGGTCGCGCCGCAGGTCATCCATCTCCTGGTCCCGCTCGTGCAGTTCCTGGGCGGTCTGCAGGTTGCGTTCGCTCAGGGTGTGACCGGCGCTGATCACCATCTTCTCGGCCACATCACCCATCCGGATGAAGTTCGGCCGGAGCGCTTCGGGGACAGCCGGTTCGGGGTAGCGCAGCCGAGCGATCTTGGCCACGTGCGCGGCCAGGTCACCCATCCGCTCCAGCTCGGTGACCATCCGCAACGTGGCGACGACGGTCCGCAACTCGCCGGCCACCGGCGCCTGCCGGGCCAGCAGCGAAAACGCCCGTGCCTCGATGTCGGCCTGGGCGGCGTCGATCTCGTCATCGCCGCCGATCACCTGCTCGGCGGCGTGGATGTCGGTCTCCAGCAGTGCGGTTGTCGCCTGGCGTACGGCGGTGGAGACAGACTGCGACATCTGGACCAGGTCGCTCAGAATGTCGTCGAGTTGCTCCCGGTAGGAGTCACGCATGGCTAGAACTCACCCTCAACACGTCGTCGGGTCCGGGCCGAGCTCGGTCCGGATGCGGCCAACTCTAGGTGCATCGCGTACCTGACCCCGCTCGATCGGTGAACGACGGGTTAACACTGCCGGAACGCTGGGCCCGCGTTCCGCGTGAGCCTGCAGCGGATGGCATGACCACGTCCGGTGTCGGCTTAGTATCAGCCACGTGAACGCAGGAGCAGCCGCAGGCCTCGCGCTGTTGGTGGGGCTGTTCATCGGCGCTCTCGTGATCTGGCTGGTGATGCGCCGGCCGAACCGGACCGAGGAGCCACCCGATTTCGACGCCCCTCCGGTCGAGGTACCGCCGGGGGTTTCGCAGGTGCTGTCGGTGCTGGGATCGCCCGCACTGGTGATCGGCCCGCATGACGAGGTCCTCGAGGCAACCGGTCAGGCCCGCACCATCGGCATCGTGCGTGGCAGCCGGGTCGCCATCGGCGAGTTGCTGGACCTGGTCCGTACGGTTCGTCGCGACCGGGTGATCCGCAGCGTCGACCTCGAGCTCAAGCGCGGCGGCATCGGCGGCGCCGGCATCTTCCTGTCCGCCCGGATCGCCCCGCTGGCCGACGATTTGATCGTGATCCTGGGCGAGGACCGGACGGCCGCAGTGCGGGTCGAGGAGACTCGGCGGGACTTCGTCGCCAACGTCAGCCACGAGCTGAAGACGCCGATCGGCGCCGTCGCTCTGCTGGCCGAGGCGGTGGAGAGCGCCGCCGACGACCCGGAAGCGGTGCATCGGTTCGCGGCGCGGATGGCCCTCGAATCGCAGCGACTGACCGACCTGGTCGGTCAGATCATCGACCTGTCCCGGCTGCAGGCCGACGATCCGCTGGTCCAGGTCGAGGTGGTCGAGCTGGACGACGTGCTCAGCCAGGCGGTGGACCGCTGTCGGGTGGACGCCGAGAAGCGGGACGTCTCCCTCACGGTCGCCGGGCAGGCCGGCTGCTCGGTCCTCGGCAGCGAACGTCAGTTGGTCGCTGCCGTCGGCAACCTGGTCGAGAACGCGATCGTCTACTCCGACCACGGCGCCCGGGTCGCGGTCGCGGTGCATCAGGTGCCCCGCGGGGACGACGAGATCGTGGAGATCACCGTCTCCGACAACGGCATCGGGATCGCGCAGGCCGATCTGGACCGGATCTTCGAACGGTTCTACCGCGTCGACTACGGCCGCAGCCGAGCCAATGGCGGCACCGGACTGGGACTGTCCATCGTCAAGCACATCGCCGCCGCGCACGGCGGCGAGGTCAGCGTCTGGAGCCAGCTCGGACAGGGCTCCACCTTCACCATCAGTCTTCCGGCCCCGATCGCGGATCCCGCGACCAGCCGGCCGGTGACCGCTCAGTTGCCGGAAGTTGATCATGGCGCCGAGCCGGCGCCGGACCGTCCGACGACGGACGGGCAGGAACCGCACCGTCCGACCCGAGTTCATCCCCGGCTACGCGAGGACGCGGAGCCGACCTCCACTCGTACATCCGAAACCCAGGAGATCGTCAGATGACCCGTGTGCTGGTGATCGAGGACGAAGAGTCCTATCGCGAAGCCACGTCCTACATGTTGCGCAAGGAAGGTTTCGAGGTGGTCGAGGCCGCCGACGGGACCGAAGGCCTGGCCGAGTTCGATCGGGTCGGCGCAGACATCGTGCTGCTGGACCTGATGATGCCGGGCCTGCCCGGCACCGAGGTCTGCCGGCAGCTTCGCGCCAAGGCCAGTGTCCCGGTGATCATGGTCACCGCACGGGATTCCGAAGTGGACAAGGTGGTCGGGCTCGAGCTCGGCGCCGACGACTACGTGACCAAGCCGTTCAGCCACCGTGAGCTGGTGGCCCGGATCCGAGCTGTGCTGCGGCGTGGTCAGGACGTCGAGCTGTTGCCCGACGTGGTCGAGTCCGCCGGCGTCCGGATGGATGTCGAGCGGCACGAGGTATCCGTGAACGGGGAGCGGGTCAAGCTCGCGCTGAAGGAATTCGAACTGCTGGAGATGCTGCTCCGCAACGCCGGCCGGGTGATGACCCGTGGCCAGCTGATCGACCGGATCTGGGGTGCCGACTACGTCGGTGACACCAAGACCCTGGACGTACACGTGAAGCGGCTGCGGACCAAGATCGAACCCGACCCCGCGACCCCTCGTTTCCTGGTCACCGTCCGCGGTCTGGGGTACAAGTTCGAGGGCTGAGTCTGCACGGCAGGATGTGCGCATGAGCGACGCGCCCCGCAACCGTGATCAACGCAAGGCCGACACCCTGGCCAAGCTGACTACACCCGAGATGGATGTCTGGGTCGCCACCTCGTCGGTGGCCGAGGATGGTACGCCGCTGCCGTACCTGGTCCCGCTTTCCCTTGCTTGGTTGAATGATCGGGTGGTGATCGCGGTCGAAGAACGATCCCGAACAGCCCGGAACTTGATCAACTCCGGTCGGGCCAGGCTGTCGGTCGGGCCGACCCGGGACGTGGTGATCATCGACGCCCGGCTGGAACGGGTGCTGCCGGTGCCGGATGCGCCGGCGGAGATCGGGGAGGGCTACGCCGGTCAGGCCGATTGGGATCCGCGCGGCGATGACGGCTACGTCTACCTCGTCCTGCGACCGATCAGGATCCAGGCCTGGCGGGAGGCCAACGAGATCAAGGGTCGTACGTTGATGCGGGCAGGCGAGTGGTCGACCGCGCCGATAGAGTGAGGGCGTGCTCAGCGAAAGCGCTCTTCGCGACATCACTGTCTTCTCCGGCTCCGCCAATCCCGAATTCGCCGAGGAGATGTGCGACATCCTCGGCATCGAGCTCTCGCCGGCCCGGACGACCCGCTTCAGCAACGACTGCCTGCAGGTGCAGCTCCGGGCGAACTGCCGGCAACGTGACGTCTTCATCGTCCAGCCGCTGGTGCCGCCGGTGCAGGAACATCTGGTCGAGCTGTGCCTGATGCTGGATGCGGCCCGCGGTGCTTCGGCGGCCCACATCACGGCCGTCATCCCGCATTACGCCTATGCGCGGTCGGACAAGAAGGATGCGCCACGGATCTCCATCGGAGGTCGGTTGGTGGCCGACATGATCGCCGCCTCCGGCGCCACCCGGGTCGTCACCATGGCACTGCACGCGCCCCAGGTGCACGGCTTCTTCTCCATCCCCGTTGATCATCTCAGCGCGGTGGCCGAGTTGGCCGATCACTTCAAGCAGACCGATCTGACCGACACCGTGGTGGTCTCACCGGATCTCGGCAACGCCAAGGTGGCGACCCAGTTGGCTCGCAGACTGGGGCTGCCGGTTGCGGCCGGGTCGAAGCGTCGACTGGCCGACGACACGGTGGTGATCGACAACATCGTCGGCGACGTGCAGGGCAAGAACGTGATCGTCTTCGACGACGAGATCGCCACTGCGGGGTCGATCGTCGAGTTGCTGCGCAAGCTCCGGTCCGAAGGCGCTCAGCAGGTCTCGCTGGCGTGTACGCACGGGCTGTTCACCGGTCCGGCCATCGACCGGCTCAAGGGCGAACCCGACATCGCCGAGATCGTGATCACCAATACGGTGCCGTTGGCGCCGGAGAAGCGGCTGCCGAACATGGTCACTCGCTCGGTGGCACCGCTCTTCGCCGAGGCCGTTCGACGGATCAACTGCGGTGAGTCGGTGAGCAGCCTTTTCAGCGACGAACCGACGTACGGCTGAGGACCGGACCCGCGGCAGCGGGTCTGATCAGGCGGCGCCGTTGCTCGGGGCCGGCGACGGGGTGACGTTCTTGTAGATGCGGTTGTTGCCGTCGATGATCGGCACCTGGACCTGCTTGCTGCCGGCCTTGGCGAACGTCAGGGTGATTTCGGCGGTCTGACCGGCCGGCAGACCGGAGCCGCTGATGTTGATCGGTGCCCGATCGACCAGCACCGTCGGCTGGTTCGGGGCGATGGCGACCGGTCCCGACATCTTCACCTTCAACGGGGCGCCGCTGGTCTGGTCGGCTTTCAGCAGGTTGCCGCTGACGTCGGTCAACTCGTCGCCGCCGACCGAGTTCAGGGTCGCGGACAGGAAGCCCGACGTGGGTGTCCGGGCCAAGATCATCAAGCCTCGTACCTTGACCGTGCTGTCGTCCGGCTGCCCGTTCGTCCCGTTGCCGACATTCACGTCGACACCGTCGGAGGGCTGGTACGGCTGAAGGGTCTGCACATCGAACCCACACGCAGACATCCCGGCCAGCAGGGTGACCGAGGCGGCCGCCGCGCCGATCCTGGCGGCCAGCCGACCGCGACGGTTACCCGACGGCGTCCGCCGATGGGTGGCGGGTGCGTCCACCGAGGGCTTGCTGGAATTCAGGCCGATGTGCTTCACCGTGGTCTACTCCTCGACGTGCCGGCGGCCACCTCGTACACCGCGATGTGTGTACGACGTCGGCCCCGCCAACTACTACAGCCGATCGTCGACGGTCAGCCTAGCGACTCGGTGCCGGGCGGCGCAGCCAAGGTCACCCGGGGCGTCGCCACGACTGCCCGGACGGCCCGACGGACGGGCTGTGATGGTTAGCGGCGCGAAGCACATCGAGGGGGGTCTTGTCAAGCGGGAGGTGCCGCCAATTGTGCCTCTGGCTAGCGGAAACGCATCCGGGACCACCCTGAGAGCGTGCTAAACTAGGTGTTGCGAAAGGGGTAGGTAGACAATATGACCTTCACAGTCGGCGAAACGGTGGTGTACCCCAATCATGGGGCGGCCGTCATCGAGGACATCGAAACTCGCAAGATCAAAGGCGAGGACCAGCTCTATCTCGTACTACGCATCGTCGGCCAGAACGACCTCGTCGTCCGGGTCCCGGCCTGCAATCTCGATCTCGTTGGAGTCAGGGACGTCGTGGGTTCGGAAGACCTGGAACGGGTCTTCAGCATCCTCCGCGCCCCGCGCACCGTTGAGCCGACCAACTGGTCGCGACGGTACAAGGCCAACATCGAGAAGCTGCACTCCGGCAACGTGATGCGGGTCGCCGAGGTGGTCCGCGATCTGTGGGGCCGGGAGCGCGAACGCGGCCTCTCTGCCGGTGAGAAGCGGATTCTCGCCAAGGCCCGGCACATCCTGGTATCTGAATTGGCGTTGGCCGAGAAGATCGAGGAAGACAAGGCCGAGGAGCTGCTCGAAGAGGTTCTCGCTTCCTGAGCATCGCCGATCCGGGCATCCGAAAGCACTGAGACCGGGCGGGTACGTCGACGACGTACCCGCCCGGTCTTGCTGTGTCGGCGCTCGCCTCTGGAAGAATCCTCACTCGATGATCACCCCACATTCCGCCGAGCCGGCACGATTCGCGTCCATCGTGGTCGCCGCCGGCGCCGGCACCCGGATCGGTGCCGACCGGCCGAAGGCACTGTTGCAGTTGGCCGGCCACGCGCTGGTCAGGTACGCGGCCGAGGCGATGCTGGCTGCCGGTGCCGAACGGCTGGTGCTGGTGGTCCCACCGGATGCGCAGCAGGAGTTCGAAAAGGCCTTGGCCGGGCTGCCGGTGGATGGATTCGCGGCCGGCGGTCGGGAGCGTACCGATTCGGTCCGCAACGGGCTGACAGCGCTGTCCACGCTGACCGATCTGCCGTCGATCGTGTTGATCACCGACGCGGCTCGGCCATTGGTGCCGGCCGAGGTCACCCGCCGGGTCGTGCAGGCTGTCAGCGCGGGAGCTCCGGCGGTGGTGCCCGCGGTCGCGGTCACCGACACCATCCGTGAACTCACCGCTGACGGGTCGCGGATGTTGGACCGGGCCGCGCTGCGGGCGGTGCAGACGCCGCAGGGATTTGATCTCGAGGTGTTGCTGGACTCCTATCGCCGACTCGGTCAGGACGTGATCACCGACGACGCCGGGGTCTGCGAACGGGCCGGGCATCCGGTCACCGTGGTCGAGGGCGCCGCGGCGTCGTTCAAGATCACTCATCCGCCGGACCTGGCTCTGGCAGAGGCCATCATCACCGAAGATCGGAAGGCGCCACGATGATCAACTTCCGGACCGGCATCGGCGTCGACGTGCATCGGCTGGTCGAGGGGCGGCCGATGTGGATCGCCGGAGTGCACTTCGCCGACGAGGCGTACGGGCCCGAGGGGCACTCGGACGGCGACGTCGCCTGCCATGCGATCTGCGATGCGCTGCTGGGTGCCGCGGGGCTGGGTGATCTTGGTGCGAACTTCGGTACCGATCGGCCGGAGTGGGCCGGTCGTCCGGGCCGTGACTTCGTCGCCGAGACCGTACGGCTCCTTGCGCAGGCAGGCTTTCAGGTCGGCAACGTGGCCGTTCAGGTGATCGGCAACCGGCCGAAGCTCAGCCCTCGTCGGGCCGAAGCCGAGGGCCTGCTGTCCGAGCTGGTGGGCGCGCCGGTCTCGGTGTCCGGCACCACCACCGACGGCCTCGGCCTGACCGGCCGGGGTGAGGGCGTGGCCGCGATCGCGACCGCACTGGTGATCAACACCGACGACTGAGCGGTTCCAGAGCTCAGCCGGTCCCCAGGCTCTACTTCACCTCGTCGGACGGTGCGGTGAACGAGTTGCACACCTTGATGTGCGGGTCGGCGATGCCCTGCCGGCCCCAGTACAACCGAGTCTTCCCGCGCCCGTGAGTCGCCTCGATGTCCGGATTGCCGCTCAGGGTGTCGTCGCCGATGGCCACGAAGATCGTTTCCATCGCATCCACGTCGCTCTGCTGCATGCCCAGCGAGCGAGAGCTGGCCTGCAGGAACAGGCCGGAGAAGCAGTCCGCCTGGACCTCGACCCGCCGGCTCATCTCCAGGCCCTTCTCGCTGTCGTCGCCGACCATCTGCTCCAGGCCGTTGGCCGAGATCAGGATGCCGGTCCTGGCCTGGACGGCGTGGCCGAACTCATGCGCCATCACGATGTCCGGACCCCAGGGGGAGCCCTGCAGGTCGGCAACGGTGTCCGGCAGCGTTCGGCTGTAGTAGATCTGCTGATCGGCGGGGCAGTAGAACGCGTTCCCGCCGCCGGCCTTGCCGCACTTGGTCTCGATCGAATTGCCGTAGATCGTGACCGAGGGGCGGACGAGTTCGTAGCCGGCGTCGGTCACCGGTGGTTCCCACGCCCGCATCAGGCAGGCGACGAGATCGTTCAGATGGGTCTGCAGTTCGGCATCGGTCGAGTCGGCCGTGATCGGATCCAGTTCGCAGCGGATCGGCACCGGCATCGTCTGGCCGTACAGCTGGTTCTGCTGGGTCCACTCAACGGCCTGGTCCTCGGTCTCGGGCGCCGGCAGCGCCGGCGGGTTCTTGTCCGGCGCCGGGACCTGGTAGTTGTCGTTCTGGTAGGCGACATCGTCGGAGTTGGTGGCCACGTTCACCACGATCAGCGCGACCAAGGCGGTGGCGACCAACACGATCAACGCGATCAACACCCGCTTCAGCGGGCTGCTGCGCGGACCGCCGGGCGAGGGTGCCTGCCAGGACTGGCCGCCGGAGGTTCCCGGCGGCGGTGGGAAGCTGCTCGACCGCGACGGCGGGGTGCCCCACGCTGGTGCGGTTGCCGGCCGGCCCCACGCTGGCGCGGATCGGCCGAACTGTCCACCGGTCTGGCCCGCCGGCCCCCACTGCTGCTGCGTCACGATCCCCAACCCTAACGACAAGCCGGGTCCGAACGCCGGTGGGAACCCGCCAGTCGGACTGATGGTGGCCGAGGGGGCGATCCGTCTGTGCGATAGTTTCCGGCAGACAAGCGGCATTGCTGACCTGTCTCGACGGGCTGCCAGGACGCAGCCTCCGAACAGGCGTACGGGAACGAGAAGGGCCCTTTCGTGCAACGACATCTCCGGTCAGTACGGCACCTGTCGCCGAGGACCTCGAATTCGGCCGACGGGTCGGCGGTGCCACCCGGGACCGCGGGTGGGCGCGTCATCACGCGGACGTCTGGACGGCGGATCAGCCCGCGACGGGCGGCCACTGCCGCCGGCGCGGTGTTGATCATGGTCGCCGCGCTGCTGCTCGGTCAGGCGAGGACCACCGCGCAGGCCGAGGGCACGGCCCGGGACGTCACCGTGACGGGACAACTGGCCAAGGACGGCACCTTCAAGGTCGAACAGAAGATCATCTTCGCGGGGTCGGCGCCGTCGACCGTTTCCCAGACCTTCGAGACCAGCGAAACGCTGGTCGGCAACCGCAGCCGCGAATTCGAGCTCACCGGCGTCACCGTCACCGCCGACGGCAAGCAGGTGGCCTCGCAGATCGACACCGACGGTGACCTGGAAACCGTCAGCTTCGATCCGGTCGGCGCCAAATCGGTCACCATCAGTTACACGGTCGACGGCGCGGTGGTGAACAACAGCGGCACCCCGGCGCTGCAGTGGCGCGTGCTGCAAGGGCTGTCGATGGCGGTCGACAAGTTCCAAGCGCAGATCGCCATCCCGGCTGCGTTCAGCTACGTCAGCTGCACCTCCGGTCCGCCGAACGCGACCACCCCCTGCACCAGCGCTGCCGCCGGTGTGACCAACACGCCGACCTTCACCGACGGTCCGCGGGGCCAGGGCGAGGTCGTCGCGGTGGACATCGGCTTCCCGGCCGGTGCGGTCGACATCAACGAGAAGATCGTCGATCACTGGACCGTCGGCCGGGCGTTCTCGGCCAAACCGCTGCCCTTGGGCATCGCTCTCGGACTGCTGGTCCTCGGCGGCATCGGACTGGTGATGGCACATCGCCGAATCGGCCGCGACACCCAGCCGACGAACGAGATCCACAAGCCGGCCGAATTCGTCCCGGTGGCCGAGGGACAATCCGAATTCCGGGTTGTCGCCGACGTTCGGCCGGGTCACGTCGGAACGGTGGTGGACGAGCGGGTCGATCCGATCGACATCACCGCCAGTCTTCTTGATCTTGCTGTTCGTGGGCACGTGTTGATCACCGAACTGCCGCGGGACAGCAAATACGCCCGTGCGGATTGGCGCCTCACCCGGACCGCGGACGCGGAGGCGCCGGACGACCTGCGTCCGTTCGAGCGTGAACTGCTCGATGCGGTGGCGCCGTCGGGCGAAAGCACTCTCGTGTCGGAGCTGGGCACCCGGGTGCATCAGGACGCGATCGACGGAGTACAGGCCGCGCTGTACGACGAGATGGTGGCCAACGGCTGGTTCCAGCGGCGTCCGGATGCGACCCGGAACACCTGGACTCGGGCGGCGCTGTCCGGACTGATCGCTGCCGTGGTGATCACCGCGCTGCTGGCGATCTTCACCGAGTTCGGGCTGGTCGGCGTCACGTTGATCTTGCTCGCCCTCGGGCTGATGTTCGTCGGCCAGGAGATGCCGGCCCGGACCGCTCAGGGTTCGGCGCTGCTGGCAGGGCTGGGTGCGCTCCGATCCGATCTGCTGACCACCCCGACCGACCGGATGCCGGCCGGCCGGGAGTTGTCCGAGCTGTCCGAGGTGCTGCCGTACGCGGTGGTACTGGGTGGAGCGGACCGCTGGCTGGACGGGATCGCAGCCGCCGACGATGACGACGTTCCGGACTCGGAGGACCTGAGCTGGTACCACGGTCCGGAGGACTGGCAGCTCGGCGACCTGCCGCACTCGCTGCAGAACTTCGTCACCACCGTGAACGGGACGCTGTTCAGTCGGTAATTGATCATGGCTCGCGGTTGATGATCATCCGATCGTTGATGATCAGCTGATGCATGATCATCAGGCCAGCTCCAGCTGTCGGCCGCGGTGGATCGCACGGTAGACCTGGTTCCGGATCTGATTGGCCTCGTGGTCGGTGAGGGTACGCTGCAGCGGACGTAGGGTGATCCGGACCAGCGCGTTCTGCTGATCGTCGTGCAATCCGAGGCGCCGGCGGGCGGCACCGGGTAGGGCAGCGTACGGCGTACGGTCCAGGATCTCGATGCTCTCGACGTCATCGATGCGATCCTCGAGTGACTCTCGAATCGCGTCGCCCAGCGTCTCGTCGTCGGTGTCGGCATCGATCACCACCGAAAGATCACGGGTGATCGGCGGCAGCATCGAGACCGGCTGCCAGGGTTCGAGATCTCCAAGCTGGGCAGCGATCCGCGGCTCGGTGGACCGCAGGTAGCGGATGTCAGGTATCCGCTTGCGCAGCATCACCGCACGATCCAGACCCATGCCGAGCGCCAGCCCCGACCAGCGTTCGGGATCCAGCCCGCTGCCCTCGAGCACCTGCGGATGAATCAGGCCGCATTCGGCGAGCTCCAGCCATTGACCGTCCTGCAGGACGTCGATCTGCCGGCCCTGCTCGGTGTACGGGTGCCGGGTCGGTGTGGTCCGCCAGCGGGCACCCGGCAGCACCGCGTCTACCAAGATCATGATCATCTCGTCAAGGTCGGCCTCGGTGGTGTCGGGCGTCGATCTCAGACGCCAGAGATCGAGCTGATGCGGTTCGCCGACATGGGTGCGATCCACCACGTCTCGCCGGTAGACCAGCCCGGCAACGGTGATCAGGACATCGACCGGATGATCATGATCGGCGTACTGCTGCAGCGCGTACGGGATGTTGGCGCTGGTCTGGCTGCGCAGCATGGTGGTCGGACTGGTGTAGCGGGTGTAGCGGCTGTCCCGGGTGACGTCCGCGCCGGCGTAGCCGAGGCGGTCGTAGTTGTCGGCGACCGAGACCAGCGGCGGCACCCGGACCGCGTCCGTCGGGATCTGCCAGTGCCGGGTCAGTGAGCTGGTGACCTCGCCGGCGATCAGGTTGATTGCGTGCGGTCCGATGGCCGGATCGCTGAGATCGGGTAGGGCCAGGGCGCGGTCCAGTTCTTTGATCGAGAGATAGCGGGCCGGACGCCCGGATTGTGTTGCAGACATGGGATTCTCCAGAAAGTGTTGCCGTGATCATGGGGACGAGACACCCCCGACCGGGCAACACGGAGAACCGCTAGGACAGAGCGCGCACGCAGCCGACCCCACGGCCGTGACCCGGCCGGGGGCAGAGAAATCGCTGCATCCGCATGGGGTGAGCCTAGCGCGCGGTTCAACCAATCAGGAAGCGTCTTTTACGCGCCGGCTGGGGCACGGTCGGTCGGGTGCTCGGATCTCTCTTCCGCGATCCGGTGCAGTTGGGGCGCGTCCCGGCCGTTAGGCCGAAGCTCGTGGCACCAGGTCCATCGGGGTGTATTCGACGCCGTGGTGGGGACGGCCGGCGATCGCGTCCAGCAGTTGCTCGGCTGCGCGACGGCCGAGATCCTCCAAGCCGAGGTCGATGGTGGTCAGCGGGGGCCGGCTGGACAGTGCCATCACCTCCCAGTTGTCGAAACCGGTGACGGCCATCCGCCCCGGTACGTCGATCGACAGTTCGCGCAGCCGGTCGGTGACGCCGCGGGCGATCTGGTCACTGCCACACATGATCGCGTCCAGACCAAGATCATGGTCGGTCAACTCCGCTTGATGACGTTCGGTGCGGAGCAGATCGGAGGACGTCAGTTGATCACCGCTCGAGTCGCGGGCATGCCGCAACAGAAGTTGATCAACAGCCCGGCGCCCCCAGCTCTCACTCCAGTCGCCGAACAGCGGCTCGGACACCAGTTCGAGTCCCTGTCGTTGCAGGGCGGTCGCGGCTGCTTCGGCTCGTACTTCCGAGGTGTGCTTCTGCCGCCGGCCGCCGATGTGCCCGATCCGCCGGCGTCCGGTCGCCAGCAGGTGATCGATGATCTTGGTCGCGCCGTCGGAATCGTCGGGAACCACCGAGGCGTCGTCCGGATCGGTGGACGGCGCGAACGCGTACACCACCGGGATGTCGACGTCGACCGGCGGCCGCGGGTCGGTCGTGCGCCCGGCGACGATGATCCCGTCCACCCGGCGGGCCTGGAATGTCTTCAGGTGGTACGCCTCGCGCACCGGGTCGTACCGGGTGGTGGCCAGCAAGACCGACATCTCGCCGGCGGCCAGCGCATTCTCTGCGCCGAGCATCACCGGGATGCTGAAACGGCCAGCCGCATCGGCGCTGAGCAGACCCACGGTGTAGCTGCGCCGGGCAGCGAGCCAGCGAGCATCAGGATCGGGTACGAAGCCGAGCTTGTCCGCCGCCGCGCGGACCCGGGCCCGGGTCGCCTCCTTCAGACTGCCGGTGTTGTTGAGCGCCTTGGACACCGTGCCGGGCGAGACGCCGGCCAGCGCCGCCACATCGGTGATCCGGACCGGCCGCCGGGTGCTCGTCATCTGCCCTCCTGCTCGGCTCTTCACTCGGCCGACTTGACCGTGAGCCTGTTCCGCCATTTCCGTGACCGGTGTCGGTTGGAACGGTCATATTAGCGAAATCTCTTACCTGGCGGGTATTGACGCCCAGAACGGTTCGCCCTAGCGTTTCGGAAAGCGCGTTTCCTAGATTTCTCGCAGGTTCCGATTTCAGGTTGAAGGAGTTGCCCGATGGCTCGAGGTGGGCCCGCAGTACCGACCGATCAGGCCACGTCCGCGTTCCGGCCGCTGGCGCCGGGTGAGGTCACGATCACCGATGGGTTGTGGGCGGTGCGCGCCGAGCGCAACCGGGCCGCGGCGATTCCGTCCGGTTTGAAGCAGCTCGGCGAGGCGAAGAACCTGTTCAACCTGGAGCTCGCCGCCGGACGTGCGACCGGCGCTCCGGCCGGGCCGATCTTCGCCGATTCGGATGTCTACAAGTGGCTGGAGGCCGCCGCCTGGGAGTACGGCCGGCATCCGGATCCGCAGTTGCTCGCCGACATCGATGGTGTGGTCGCTCTGATCGCCGCGGCCCAGGACGAAGACGGCTACCTCAATTCGGTGGTGCCGGTCCGCGACGGTGGCCGGTATGTCGATCTGCCGCAGCACCACGAGTTCTACTGCTACGGGCATCTGATCCAAGCCGCGGTGGCAACCGCGCGGACCACCGACAGTCGCCAGTTGTTGGATGTCGCGATCAAGATCGCTGATCACCTGGTGGCGACCTTCGGCGAGGACAAGCGGCACGATGTCGACGGTCACCCGGTGATCGAGATGGCCCTGGTCGAGCTCTACCGGGAGACCGGGACGGCCGACTACCTCGAGCTGGCGCGCTACTTCGTCGAGGCTCGCGGCCACGGCTTGATCGCCGGCTACGGATTCCAGCCGGCGTACTTCTCCGATCGCGTCCCGGTCCGGGAACAGACCACGGTCGAAGGGCACTCCGTCCGCGCGGTCTACCTCGGCGCCGGCGCGACCGATGTCGCCGCAGAGCTCGGTGATCATGAACTGCTGGCGGCCTTGGAGACCCAGTTCGCCTCGATGGTGAACGAGAAGGAATACCTGACCGGCGGGCTGGGCTCACGCTGGGAAGGTGAGGCATTCGGCGAACCGTACGAGCTGCCGCCGGATCGCGCCTACGCCGAGACCTGTGCCGCGATCGGTGGCATCCAGTGGGCCTGGCGGCTGTTGCTGGCCACCGGGAAGCCGGAGTACGCGGATCAGATCGAGCGGATGCTCTACAACGGCTTCCTGGCAGGGGTTTCGTTGGCCGGCACGGAGTACTTCTACGTCAATCCGCTGCAGCATCGCGATCATGGATTGGCCGACACCCAACGCAATGTGCAGAACGGCCGGCTCGGCTGGTTCGACTGCGCCTGCTGCCCGCCGAATGTGATGCGGACCTTCGCCAGCCTGGAAGGCTACATCGCCAGCACGGATGCCGAGGGCGTGCAGATCCACCAGTACGCACCCGGCGTGATCACGGCGGGGGAGCTCTCGCTGCGAGTGCAGACCGACTACCCCCGACGCGGCCAGATCAAGATCGACATCGATCGGGCCCCCAGCACGTCGACCAAGATCAGCATCCGGATCCCGCAGTGGGCCGAGGGTGCGACGTTCGACGGAGCCGCGGCACAGGCCGGCAGCTACGCAACGATCGAGCGGGTTTGGAAGTCCGGTGATCAGGTCGTGCTGGAGCTTCCGCTGCAGGCTCGGCTCACCGCGCCCGATCCACGCGTCGATGCGGTACGCGGCTGCCTCGCGATCGAGCGCGGGCCGCTGGTGTACGCGCTGGAGAAGGTCGATCAGCCAGCGGGGGCAGCGCCAGATGATCTTGCGATCACGCCCGGCGCCGACTTCACCGAGAAGGAGCGGTCGGATCTGCTCGACGGCGTGATCATGGTCAGCACTCGGGGCAAGATCATCGACAGGGGCGCCGAGGTGCCCGGCTCGACCTCGTACCCGCGACCCGAGCCGCAATCCCGCGACACCGACCTGGTTGCCATTCCGTACTACGCCTGGGCCAACCGTGGCCCGCAGGCGATGCGGGTCTGGATCCCTACCGCATAACGAAAGCCGCACTGTCAGCGTGGCGAGGCGGCAGCACGCCTCGGCACGCTGGCGAGTCGGAGCTGAGATCGGCAAAGGAGCTGACCTGCGATGGCACTGACACGAAGAAGTCTGTTGGCGCTGGCCGGAGTCGGCGCACTGGGCGGGGCCCTGGCCGGCTGCTCCGGAGCTCTGCCGAAGGTCGACACCGCCGCCGCCAGCTTCGGCAAGGACGGTGCCGGCGAGGTCGAGGTCTGGTGCCGCGCGGCGACCCAGACCGGGATCGGCGTCATCGTCGACAACTTCCATCGGCAGCAAGATCGAATTCGGGTCCGAGTCACCGCAGTGCCGGACTCGCAGTTCGTGACCAAACTGGCCACCGCGATCCGCGGCGGGCGAGTGCCGGACCTGGTGGACTTCGACGACATCAACTCGATGTTGTTCATCTATCGCGGAGCGTTCGCCGATCTGACCGATGCGATCGGTCGGCTTCCCAACGCCGATGCGCTCAGCCCGGGCCATCTGAGGCTGGCCACCAACAACGGGCGGATCTACGCCCTGCCCTTCCTGGCCGACAACTCCGTGCTGTTCTGCAACACGGAGTTGTTCGAGCAGGCCGGGCTCGATGTTGATCAATCGACCCAATCGCTGGAGACGCTGCTGGAGGCTGCTCGCAAGATCAGCCGGCTGCGGGACGACATCTACGGCTGGTCCTATCCCGGCAACGGCACCGGCGCGCTCGGCTTCACCGTCCAGCCGCACATCTGGGCTGCCAAGACCGATCTGCTCGCCGGCACGGTCGGACACCAGCACGGCAAGGTGGCAGGAAACCAAGCAGCCAAGGCGACCCTGGAGTTCTGCCATCGGCTGTGGGCCGAGAAGCTGGTCCCGGCGTTGGCCTACGCCGACGACGGCTCGCACTGGGGGTCGGATTTCCTGGCCGGCCAGATCGGCATGTTCCCGGGTTCGTACGGTGCCGTGGTTCCCGCGGCCAGCAAGGACATGCTGGCCAAGACCACCATCCGGCTGCTGCCCGGACCCACCGGCGGCCGCGCGTTCTTCGACGGCGGCGACAACCTGTGCATGCTCAACGGCGCGCCGAATCCCAATGCGGCTTGGGAATTCGCGGCCTTCTGCGTCACCGTCGCTCAGCAGCAGCGACTTCCCGACGGCGGCTACGCGCCGATCCGCTCGGACGCGGCGACACCGCAATTCCGCAAGCAGTACCCGCTCGCCACTCCGACGATCACCAACATCGAGGCCGGCTACGCCCCGACCACGTTGGCCTACAACTCGATCTACAACCAGAGCGACGGTCCCTGGCTGGCCATGTTCCGCAAGGCCGTCTTCGGTGGCCAGGTCGAGGCAGCCATGGACGAGGCGCAAGTCGGTTACGACCGCATCCTGAGGCAGGCACAAGCATGACCGCCACTGCGCAGCGAGTAGAAGTTCCTACTGGTGTGCCGGCGCGGGCCGGCCGCCGCCAGCAGTCGTTGACTCATCCGCCCAGAACCGGATTGCTGCTGGTGCTGCCGGCAACCCTGTTCGTGGTGATCTTCGTGATGGTTCCGTTGCTGGTGGCGATCTTCATCTCGCTGACGAACTTCCCGTTGATCGGGGACTGGCACTTCATCGGACTGAAGAACTACGCTCAGGCGTTCACCGATCCGAAGTTCGGCTGGTCGATCCTCTACACCCTGATCTACACCGCGATCGTGACCGGACCGATCCTGGTCGTCGGCTACCTGCTCGCGGTCCTGGTTCGGGCCAACCGGCGTGGGGCCAAACTGTTGCGGACGATCTTCTTCCTGCCGTTCGTGGTCGGGCTGACCACGCTGAGCTTTCTGATGTTGCTGGAGGCACAGCCGAGCAGCGGCATGATCAACGTGATCTTGAGCTGGCTGCACCTCACCGACGGCACCACCGCCTGGTTGGTCAGCGGCCCGCTCGGCACCGTGTTGATCTGTGTGCTGGTGGTTTGGGCCGTGTCCGGGCTGACCATGATGCTGCTGATGTCGGGAATGCAGAGCATCGGCACCGACGTCTACGAGTCCGCAGAGCTGGACGGAGCGACCTGGTGGCAGACCGAACGGCACGTCACCATCCCGATGGTGCGCCGGACGATCGCACTCAGCGTGATCATTTCGGTGATCGGATCGTTCCTGGCGTTCACCCAGTTCTTCATCCTCACCCAAGGCGGACCCGGTTCGTCGACCACCACGGTCGTGATGGCGATCTACAAGCGGGCCTTCGTCCAACTGCAGTTGGGCGCTGCCACGGCGATGTCGTTGGTGCTGGTGGTGATCGTCGGACTGATCACTGCGGCCCAGTTCTGGCTGCTGCGCGAGAAGGATTGATCGAGGGGATTTGATCATGGCTACGACGACCGCAACGAGGATGTCGGGACGCCGGACTGCGGCAACCGCGCGGATCTCCGGGATCGAACGCGACACACGTACCAAACAGCTGCTCTACTTCGTGGGCGGGGCATTGTCCTTCTTGATCGTGATCATCCCGCTGCTGTTCGCACTCTTCCGATCGGTCCAACCGGCCGCAGTGATCGCGGCCGCGCCCGATCCGAAGACCTTCTTCGATCTGACCCTGGACAACTTCCGGGAACTGTTTGTACGCAGCAATCTGGGACGGTCGATCCTGAACAGCTTGATCGTTTCGGTGACGACCGCGATCCTGACTGCGGCGGTGGCGTTGCTGGCCGGATACGGCTTCTCCCGCTTCCGGTTCAGAGTCTCGCCGATCCTGTTCGCGATCATCGTGCTGACCATGATGGTGCCGTTCCAGGCCATCCTGACGCCGCTGTACCTGCAGATGAATGCGATGCATCTGACCGACAGCCGGATCGGATTGATCTTGTTCTACACCACGGTCAATCTGCCGTTCGGCGTCTTCGTGATGCGGAATTCGTTCGCTGGTGTGCCCGCGGAGTTGGAGGACTCCAGCCACGTCGACGGGGCCGGCACCATGCGCACCCTCTTCCAGGTGATGTGGCCGCTGGTCGTGCCCGGCGTCGCGACCACGGCGTTGTACGCCTTCCTCGCGTCCTGGACCGAATTCCTGGGTGCACTGAC
>DATCVL010000520.1:0-5063 GCA_036566865.1 Microlunatus sp. | reverse complement strand
ACCGCCTTCTTGTCCTGGTCGTAGGCATCCAGGTTCTTGTCTGCGTTGCGCCAGTCGTGCAGCCAGTCACGCGTCGACTCGCCGTAGTGACCGGCGTCGGTGCCGCCCTCCTTGGTCTGGTGATCACGCCAGTCGGTCATCGCGTCGTCGGCGGAGGCCATCGCGGTGTCCTGGATCTTGCGCAGGTCCAGGCAGGCATCCAACGACTTGGCGACCTTGCCGGTGGCCGAGCTCATCGGATCGCAGGCGCCGCCGAGCTGCTGGAACTCGGTGACCGCGGAGTCGTACTTGGCCAGATCGGCCGGTCCGGCCAACCGGGTCCGCTGGAAGATCGAATTCATCTTGCTGACGTTGATCTTGCCGGAGTTGCCGTCGGTCTGGGCCTGCACGTGGTCCCGCCAGTCCCGGATCCCGGCGTCGGCCGCAGCCAGCACGGCGGCGGCCGACTTGCTCTCCTCGATGCACCGATCGAGTGCGGCATCGGCCGCGGGAGTCGACGTCTGCTTCGGTGATTCTGCCGTCGCAGAAGCCCGCGGCGACTGCCCCGCGGCCGGCAGGATGCCGGGTCCGCCGGGGCGCAACATGAAGGCGGCGACGCCACCGACGACCACGACCGCGGCGACTACGACGAGCAGTAGCCGCCGCAGCGGACGCGGCGTCGCCCGCTGCGGTGTGGCTCGTCGTGGCGTCATCGCCCGACGTGGGTTGGCCATACATCTCCCCCCAGGAGCTTGTGACGGGGAGAAGTTACTACAACCGACTGCCGGCACCCGGCCGACGTCTGGTTTGTCTCAGACCGACAGACCAGGAGCCGGCTCAGGCCGACAGGGCGACCGAATCCGGCAACCGGATCTCGACCGCGTCCAGCGCGGAGGCGTACATCGCATCCACCACGAGTGCCCGGGTGAGTGCATCGTCGCCGTAGCGCGGGCTGCCAGAACGCACCGCGGCCAGGAAGTCCTCGATCGCCTCGGCATGTCCACCGCTGAGACCGATATCGGGCTGCAGGGTGGCGTCCACGCCATCGATCTGGGTCCACACCTTGAGCTGCGGACCGGGCGGATTCCAGGTCAGCTCGGCCCCACCCTCGGTGCCGAACAGGGTCACGTACATGTCGTCATGGCCGATCCCCTGGGCCCAACTGCTCTCCAGCAACAAGGTGGCGCCGTTGCCCATCCGGATGAACGCGGTGGCCAGATCTTCGACCTCGAACGGCACCGGGGTGTCGCTGCCAGCCACGCCGGCGCCGTACCGACCGCGGCCACGGCCGCGCGGGCCGAAGGCGGCGTAGGTGGACGCCGTCACCGAGTGCACCGACGGCTCGGACATCAGGTGCAGCGCCATGTCCAGCATGTGCACGCCGATGTCCATCATCGGGCCGCCGCCGGACGTGGCCTTCTGGCTGAACCAGTTGCCGACACCGCCGGGGATCCCGGAATGCCGCATCCAGCCGGCCTTGGCGTAGTAGATGTCGCCGAGCAGACCCTTGTCGATCAGCTCCTTGGCGGCCGTCACCTCCGCCTTGCGGCGGTGGTTGAACGAGACGTCCAGCACCTTGCCGCCGGCCTTGGCCGCCTCGACCATCTTCGCGGCCGACACCGCGTCCAGCGCCATCGGCTTCTCCGACAGCACGTTGATGCCCGCCTCCAGTGCGGCGATCGTGATCGGCGCGTGCAGGGACGGCGGCGTACAGACGCTGACCACGTCCAAGTCGGCGTTCTTCACCAGGTCGGCCCAGTCGGCATAGCGGTGCTCGACGGCGTACTCGTCACCCAGCCGCAGCAGCGGCTCGGGCTCCATCCCGGCCAGACCGACCAGGTCCACGCCCTCGGCGCGGTGATATCCGGCCATGTGCTGCTGGCCGGCCCAGCCCAGGCCGATCACTCCGGCCCGAAGATTCGTGCTCATCGGCTCAGACCTCCCCGCTCTTGTCGGCGTCCGGATTGATCTTGGCATCGGTGAACTGGCGCGCAACCATATTTCGCACTGCCGGTGCGGCGAACGAGACGCTCGGCGTGGGCGCGGCCCAGCGGACGCTGTTGGCGAGCACCCGCTGGATGTCGGGATGGTGGTAGACCGGGAAGTCCTGATCGCCGGGCGAGAAGTAGAAGACCTTGCCCTTGCCGCGCTTCCAGGTGCAGCCGGAGCGGAACACCTCGCCGCCGCTGAAGGAGGAGATGAAGACCAGCTCGTCCGGCTGCGGGATGTCGAAGTACTCGCCGTACATCTCCTGCTCGTCGATCACGATCGGACTCGGTACGCCCTCGGCGATCGGATGATCGGGAGAGATCGTCCAGACCAGCTCGGCGTCATCGTCGCTGCGCCAGGACAACGAACAGGAGGTGCCCATCAGCTTCTTGAAGATCTTGGAGAAGTGGGCCGAGTGCAGGATCAGGATGCCCATCCCGCCGAGCACTCGCTGATGGACCTTCTCGACGATGCGATCGTCGATCTCGTCGTGCCGGGCATGTCCCCACCAGGTGAGGACGTCGGTGGAGTCCAGCACCGCGTCGGTGAGTCCGTGCTCTGGCTGATCCCGGGTCGCGGTCCGGACTTCGACGGCATCGCCGAGTTCCTTCTGCAGGCCGGCGGCAATGGCCCCGTGCATGCCGTCCGGGTAACGCTCGGCCATCGCCGCCCGGTCTCGTTCGGATGTTTCGTGGAAGTTCTCGCCCCATACGGTGACGCGGATCGGTTGATTCACAACGACCCATCCGATCACTGCCGACCGACCGATGTCGCCAAGGCTCGCCGGGATTCCGCCATTCGGACGACGAAGGGGCGCGGTGACTGGCTCCGGACCGCTACTGACCGGAAAGATGTGCGCTGAGGTGATGGGAATGGACGCCGGCCGGTTCTCGATCCAACGGATGACGCTGCAGGCGTTCGACCTGAGCGAACGTACGGCGCGGGCCGGGAAGAATTCGGCCAAACGCCGGGTACGACGGCTGCGCGGGCGATCGTTCATGATCCTCCAGTGCGCGGTCACCGCGGGCCTGGCCTGGGCCCTGGCCAGCTGGCTGATCGGGCCGAAACCCTTCTTCGCCGCCGTCGCGGCGATCATCACACTCGGCTTCAGCTTCGGTCAGCGGTGGCGGCGGGCGCTGGAGGTGTCGGTCGGGGTCGCCGTCGGCGTCGGCATCGGTGATCTGTTCGTCCGCTTCTTCGGCACCGGGACCTGGCAGATCATCCTGGTCTGCATCATCGCGATGGCGATCGCGGTGCTGCTCGGTGCCGGCACCCTGATGACGACCCAGGCCGGGGTGCAGGCGATCATCGCGATCACCCTGCTTCCCGATCCGAGCGCAGGGGTGAGCCGATGGCTGGATGCGCTGGTCGGCTGCGCGCTGGCGTTGCTGGTGGCCACCCTCACGCCGGCCGGTCCGCTCCGAAAACCCTGCCATCTGGCGGCGAACCTGCTCCGGGAGGTTGCCGAAACCGTACGCGCCGCAGCGACCGCGCTGCGGGACGACGATCCCGAAGCCGCCGATGCCGTACTGGAGCGGGCCCGACGCGGCGAGGAACTCCTGGATGATCTTGAAGAGGCCGCCGACGAGGGCGTCTCGATCGCCCGGAACACGCCGTTCCTGCGTCGCCGGATGGCTTACGCCGAACGCCGGGCAGCGTTCTATCCCCCGCTGGATCTGTTGAGCCGCAACCTGCGAGTGCTGGTGCGGCGGGCGGCGGTCGCCCTGTGGCGTAAGGAATCGATGCCGTTGTCCTACCTGGCGCTCCTTGATCAACTCGCCGATCTGATCGGCTCGATGGCCGAGGTGATCGACACCGGCGAGCAGCCGAAGGCAGCCCGGCAACCGCTGCTCGATCTCGCCGAGGCCAGCTCACGGGTGCCGCTGCACGAATCGATGTCGGCGGTGGTGGTGTTGGCGCAGACCCGTTCGATGATCGTCGACCTGCTCGAACTCACCGGGATGAACCCCGCCGACGCCCGCGCAGCGATCGCTGATTTCGACTGATTCCGGCCCGCTGCGGAGCCGCCCGGGACCCCGATTTGAGCGAGCGGGGCATGTCGGGTAAGTTACTCCGAGTCGACGCGGGGTGGAGCAGCTCGGTAGCTCGCTGGGCTCATAACCCAGAGGTCGCAGGTTCAAATCCTGCCCCCGCTACGAAAGTGGATTGGGCCGTCACATTCGGTTGAATGTGACGGCCCATTCTCATCTCGGCCATTCTCATCTCGGCCATTCTCATCTCGGCATGGCCCCGAGATCGCCGATCAAACCTGATCCGATTCTGCAGCGCCGCCGATCCCCTGGCGATCCTGACCGAGCGCGAACGCGCGCTCGTCCGGATCCGCAAACGCCTCGGCGACCATCCGGTCCAAGATCGCCAACTGGCGGGCCACCGCGGGGCGCAGGTCCTGCGGCACCCGTTGCTGCAGATCCAGCAGCATCGCTCGCAACCGTCGGCTGGTCTGCGAGGACGTGGTGCCGTACTGCCGCACCTCACTGACTCCCAGCTGCAGGTAGTCCTCCCAGGTGCGGGTCGGGACGACAAGTCGTACCTGGGAGTGCCGATCAAGCCAGATCCGCCGCGCTGCCGGTTCACTGGCACCGACTCCGGTCAGCAGATCTCCGATGTGATTGATCATCTGGGTGGCCGTGGTCGGATCGTTGACCGCAGGCGACAGGGCACGGATCGCTATGTCCACGAGGATGCGCAGCGCAAACGCCGGATCTTGATCAATCGTGCGTTCGTGCCCGAGCGCGATCATGCCTCTGAGCCGCCGGACATCGCGCGCGGTCGCCGGTCCGTAGACATCGACCAGGACGCCGCCGACCGTGACGAAATCCCCCATCGCGTTCGGCAGCACGCAGACCAGCCCGCGTGCGGCGGCGCAATCGAAGATGCCCTCGGCGTCAAGGGCTTGAATGGCTCCCGAACGAGTCGCCCGAACCTGCACATGGGGCTCGTCGGGCGGCCGGTCCGCGGCGGTCCAGATCGTGGCATCGAAGTCCGGCCGCACCTGCGGCCGCTGACCTAGTCTCTGGACGATCTCCAGCCCGGCCTGAGCCATCACCGCGCCAACAGCGACCGGCCGCAACATG
>DATCVL010000519.1:0-10364 GCA_036566865.1 Microlunatus sp. | reverse complement strand
CACGGCGCCGGTGCGGACCTGGTCGATCACATCGCGAACGACGGTCAGCTCCTGTCGAAGATGATCATGAACATCGAGCAGGTGCTTGCCGACGGCGCGCCCGCGCGGAGAGTAGTCGACCTCGGGACCCGACGGGGTGCGATGCGGCCGGGTGCTCTCGTCCCAGGGTTGGTCGGCCAGCAGGCGTACGCCGTTGTCCGGGGTCGGCCGGATGCCGAGGCGGTCGTACTCGGACTGCCCGAGCTCCGCTGACGGGCTGGTCCGGTGGGCTGCGACAGTCACCGCGACTGTGTCGGGTTGAGGGGCGACCGAATCGGCGAGCCGTTCGGTGGCGGACCCGACCTCCTCAGCTCGGCGCGCCTCAGCGACCCGCTTTCGTACCTCGGTGGCGAGCTCGGAGATCTGTTGCAGCACGGCAGCATCGTCGGCAGGCACGATGAAGGTGTCGACGCCGTCATTCAGCGCGAGCTCGGTCAGATGATCAACATCGAGCCCAGACACGTTCAGCAGGCGGCGGATGTCTTGTGGCTGTCGTCCGGCCTTGATCGCCGCTTCGTCGATGATCTTGTTCCCTCGCTCCAGATCACCAGGTTGCAGGTAGCCCTCGGACGGCAACCAGCCGTCGCCGAGTCGGCCGGTCAGCCGCAGCATCCTCGGCTTGTACGCGCCGATCCAGATGCCGACCGGATGCGCCGGCGCCGGGCCACGCTTGGCGCCGTGCACCCGGTAGTGCTTGCCATCGACCCGTACGCCGCCGCGCTGGTCGGCATCCCAGAGCTCCCTGATCACGGTGATCGCTTCCTCGAGCGCCTCGATCGACTCACCCGGAGTCAGCCGAGGAGTGCCCATCGCCGCGATCGCATCCCAGAAGGCACCGGCGCCGAGCCCCAGCTCGATCCTGCCGTCGCTGAGCAGATCAAGACTGGCCACACTGCGGGCCAGCACGGCCGGCGGACGCAGCGGCAGGTTGGTGACATTGCCGCTGATCGAGATCCGTTCGGTCCTGGCCGCGACGTAACTGATCAAGGTCCAGGTGTCCAGAAACCCTGGCTGGTAAGGATGATCCTGGAAGGTGACCAGGTCCAGACCGAGCCGCTCGGCCAACTGCGCCAGCCGGACGGCATGCTGAGGGTCGGCGTTGGCCGGCGTGATGAAGGTGCCGAAGCTGAGTTCGCGGCCGTAATCGGGCATGGTGTTCCTCAATCAGATGTCAGGTTGATATGTCACCCAGGCAAGGATGATACATCAACCAATAGCGTACGATGAGCGCCATGACCGAGCACGCCGAACGAGCGATCAGCGCCGAGCAGGAGCTCGCCTGGCGCCGCTACTACCAGATGCAGACCCAACTGCTCGGCGTTCTCAACCGCGAGCTGAGCCAGGCGACCGGGTTGTCCGAGGCGGACTACGAGGTGTTGATCACCATCTGGCAGGCCGACGGGCAAGCCATCCGGCCACGCGAGATCCGGGCCGCGTTGATCTGGGAGAAGAGCCGCCTCTCGCACCAACTGCGCCGGATGGAAGAGCGCGGACTGGTCCGCCGGGCGGCATGTCGGGAGGACTCGCGCAGCTCGGTGATCCGGCTGACCGCGGCCGGGCGCAAGATCATCGTCGACGCCGAGTGCGCACGGTTGCGCGCCGTCGATGATCATCTGATCAGCGTGCTGTCGGACCGCCAGTTGACGGCACTGTCCTCGATCAGCCAGACCGTGCTGGAACACCTCGGTATTGCCTGCCGGGAGCACCTGGACCAGGAGTGAGTCGCCGCCGGCAGGAAGGTGCCAAATCCTGTTGCCAGCCTGGGATCGGCCAACCATCATGGCGCGATGCCCAAGGTGAGCACGGAACCAGCCGACCTGCCTGCCAGTTACGCCGCCGGTGTACGACTCGGCTACCGCGACCTGCCCGAGCAGGTCAAGGACTGGATCGCCGATCAACTGGCCGCGCCGATCAACCAGGTGATCGATCGGCGCGGCGGGTTCTCACCGGGCGCGGCAGCCACGGTGCACGCAGAGGACGGCTCCGGCCTCTTCATCAAGGCGGTGACCGACGCGATCAATGTCGACTCACTGCAGATCTACCGCAACGAGCGTGATCGGGGCGTCCGTCTCCCCCGGCGGTTCGGGATCCTCAAGCCGACCGGCTCGATCGAGCTGATCGTCAATGATCAACAGTGGATCGTGATCACCTTTCCGCTGCTCGGCGGCACGCCGCCGCAGCATCCCTGGTCGGCTGCCGACGCGCTCCGCTGTCTGGACCTGGCGAGCCGATTGGCCTCGGAGTTGACGCCGTCGCCCTGGCCGGAGGATCCGGACGAGACCCGGAGCATGATCAGCTTCCTGAGCGGGTGGCAGAAGGTCGCGGCCGACGAGACCGACCCCTGGCACAGCGCCGTGGGCGACCGGCTGGAGGACCTGGTCAAGGCTGAGCAGGAAATGCTGACAGCCCTGCCCGGCGACACCTTGAGCCATTACGACCTGCGCGCCGACAACATCATGATCACCGAGCAGGAGGAGGTGTGGTTCGTCGACTGGGCACACGCCCGCAACACCGCGAGCTGGTTCGATGCACTCGTCCTGATCGCCGACATCATCTCCTCCGGTGCCGATCTGGCCGACGGCGGCGAGATCGATGTCGCCGCGTTGCTGGAGACTCATCCCGCCTGCTCGGCAGCGCCGTGGCAGACCAAGATCACGTTCCTGTCCTCGCTGGCCGCCACCCTGCACGCCGGATCACGACGTCCGAGCGCACCGGGGCTGCCGACGATCCGGAGCTGGCAGGGGCTGACCGCCGAGCGGATCCTGCGCTTCGTACGTCGAGTGTCGTGATCCTGCGGGCCCGGCGGGCCTGGATCAGGCGTCGTACTCCCCTGGATCGGCGCGCCACGAGCGCTGGCCGATAATCTGCTTCGGCACCAACCGACGACGGATCAGGACGGATGCATGACCCAGAACAGCAGGCCGGGACTGGTGGAACTCACCAGCCGCCTCGGCATCTTGTACGGCGGGGACTACAACCCTGAGCAGTGGAGCCCCGAGGTCTGGGTCGAGGACGCGCGGCTGATGCAGGAGGCCGGCGTGAACCTCGCCACGGTGGGCGTGTTCAGCTGGGCGTCGCTGGAGCCGGAGCCGGATCGCTTCACCTTCGACTGGCTGCAGCAGGTGCTCGATCTGCTGCATGAGCACGGCGTCGCTGTTGATCTTGCAACCCCGACGGCTTCACCGCCGCCGTGGCTCGGGCATCGCTGGCCGGAAACGCTGCCGGTCGACGTCGGCGGCGTACGGCGCGGGTACGGAGCGCGCAATCACTACTGCGCCAGCTCGCCGGTCTTCCGCGAACGCAGCCGCCTCATCGCGGCCGAGTTGTTGCGCCGGTTCGGTGATCATCCGGCCGTGGTGATGTGGCACATCAGCAACGAGTACGGCACGCCGTGCTACTGCGACCTGTGCGCCGGGAGATTCCGGACCTGGTTGCAGGATCGCTACGGCGACCTCGAGGGCCTCAACCGGGCCTGGGGCACGGCGTTCTGGAGCCAGCGCTACAGCGCCTGGGAAGAGATCAACCCACCGCGCACCGCCCAGTACTGGATCAATCCGTCGCAGCAGCTCGACTACCGCAGGTTCACCTCTGATCAGTTCCTGGAGCTCTACCGGGAGCAGCGGAGCATGATCATCGAGCAGCATCCGGACGTCCCGGTCACCACCAATCTGATGGGCTTCTACGCGCTCGCCGACTACCGCAGCTGGGCGCCGGAGCTGGATGTGATCGCCGACGACAGCTATCCCGATCCGAACGATGCGAATTCGCCGGCGGATGCCTCGATGACCAACGACCTGATGCGCTCGTTGGGCAACGGCCGCGGCTGGATGTATCTGGAACAGGCAGCCGGCGCGGTGAACTGGCGCGAGCACAACGTGGCCAAGTCGACCCGGCGGACCCGGCTGGAATCACTGCGGGCGATCGCCCGCGGCGCCGGCGGTTCCTGCTACTTCCAATGGCGGGCGTCGACGGCGGGCACCGAACGGTTCCATGCCGCCCTGGTGCCACATGCCGGCCCGGACAGTGATCGTTTCCGGGCCGTCGTAGCCCACGGTCAGGAGTTGCGCGCACTACGGCCGATCCTTGATCAACAGCCCCAGGCCGAGGTCGCGATGATCTTCGACTGGCCGAGCTGGTGGGCAGCCGAGGAGGTCTCGGTGCCGTCGAAACGCCTGCGGGTGATGGACCAACTCCGAGCCTGGTACCGGCCGCTGTGGCGTAACGGCATCACCACCGACATCGTCGACAGCGCCGATGATCTTTCCGGATATCGCGCGGTACTGGCTCCCTCGGCCTATCTGCTCACCGATGCCGCTCTGGACAATCTGCGCGGCTATGTCGCCGGTGGCGGCACTCTGGTGTTCGGCCCGTTCTCCGGCATCAGCGACAGACAGGGCCATGTCCGCCGGGGCCGATTCCCGGTCGGTCTGTCGGACGTCTTCGGGCTCAGCGGCGAGCAGTGGCTGCCACTGCCGGACCAGGAGCAGGTGATCATCTCCTCCGAACTGCTCGGCGACGGGCCGGCCAGTCTGTGGTCCGAGCAGCTCCGCGCCGAAGGCGCCGAGGTGATCGCCGGCTTCGTGGGCGGTCCGGTCGACGGCCAGCCTGCGATCCTGCACAACCGATACCAGCAAGGACATTCCTGGTATGTCGGCACCCTCCCCGACGATGATCAACTAGGCAAGCTGATCATGACCGTGCTGGAACGGGCCGGCGCCAACCCGGTCCTCGACCAGCTTCCCGACGGCGTCGAGGCAGTACGCCGGGGCGAGGCGCTGTTCCTGCTGAACCACAACCGGGCCGGCATCACCGTCGATCTGCCGGGCCGCTGGCGGGATCTGCTCACCGGCGATGAGGTCGCCGGCCGGGTCGGGCTGGGAGCGGAGGACGCGAAGGTGCTGTTGCCGCTCGAGTGAATTCGATGACCGCCCGCGGGGGCGAGCTACTGACGAAGCTGTGACAGGACCGGATGGACCGGGCGACCCGCGATCAGCCTCGTTCCGTCGGTGAAGCCCTCTTCGCGGCCGCCGAGCTCGGTGATCAGCCGGCGGCGCCACCTGTTCAGCCGGTGCTCGTTACGGGAGTCGCCGGCCAGATCTGCGAGCTCGTGCGGATCGCTGGTCAGGTCGAAGAGCTGTTCGTGCCCGCTGCCACTGAACCACACGTACTTCTCCCTGCCATCGGTGAGCCACTGCAGCGACTGGGCAAAGAGCGTGTGCTCCCCGTGCAGGACCTCTCGGAATCCGGTCCCCTCACCCCGCGCCTGCGCAGCGAAGCTGAGGCCGTCGATTCCTTGTGGGCTGGGCAGACCGGCGAGGTCCAGCAGTGTGGGCATCACGTCGCCGAGCTCGACCACGGCGTCGTTGTCGATCAGGCCGGCGGGGATACCCGGGCCGGAGAGCAGCATCGGTATCCGTGCCGATCCCTCGTACGGGAAGCCCTTGCGGAACAGCCGATGGTCACCCATCATCTCGCCGTGATCGGACAGGAAGCAGATGATCGTGTCCCGTTGCAGGTTGTGCTGCGCCAGTTCCTCGAGCAGGAAGTTGATCTGTTGGTCGACGTGGCTGATGTGGCCGTAGTAGCCGGCCATCGCCCGCCGGAGCAGGTCCGGGCGGACCGTGCCGACAAAGGATGTCGGGTCATCCGGCTTTCGGTACGGATCGAAGATGTCGGCCCAGTCGCCGACCGGCGGGTCCGGAAGCTGCGCATCGAGGTACTGCTCGAAGGCCCACGCCGGCGGATCGTACGGCGGATGCGGGGCGTTGAAGGATGCGTACAGAAAGAAGGGCTTGCGCGGATCGCGACGGGTGAGGAAGTTCGCTGCCTGCCGGGCGACGAAGTTGGTCGGGTGCGTGTGCTCCGGCTTGTCCCACGGACGGGCGACCCAGGAGTTGGAGTCGATGCCGTGATCCAGATAGCTCGCATCCCGACCGAGCTCGGATCGTAACCAGGGCAGGTAATCGTCGACCAGGTTCGGATCGAGGCCGCGTTGTCTGGCCTGCCGGACGATTCCGGTCGGACTGTGCAAGATCACGTTCTGGAAACCGAGCTGGGAACGCTCGGGATAGACGTGCATCTTGCCCACGGCCTGGGTCTGGTAGCCGTGCCGGGTGAACTCACCGGCCAGGGTGACCGGGTAGTCCCACGGCACCGCGTCCTGATAACCGACCCGTCCGTGGTGAGCCGGCCGCAGACCGGTCATCAGCGAGGCTCGCGCCGGAATGCACGTGGGTGTAGCCGAATAGGCCCGCTCGAAGCGGACTCCCTGGGCCGCCAGCCGGTCCAGGAACGGTGTCCGGACCGCCGGATGCCCGGCCGCGCCCAAGCAGTCACCGCGCCACTGATCGACCATGATCAACAGCACGTTCGGCCGATTCGGCCGAGCCTCCCCTCGCTGCTCCGTCACCTGACCACTCAGCGCTTCGACTGCGCGGCCAGCGACTCGGCGTACTCCCCGGCGATCTTGTCGCCACCCTTCTTGCGCCAGTCCTGGTAGGCGTCGGTGAGCGTGCTGATCGGCTTTCGGCCGTAGAGCACGTCGGAGGTTGCGTTGGCCAGCACCTCGTTCAGGGTGCTGCCCTTACGGCTGTACGTGTCCGAGTAGAGGCCGACCGTGGGGTCGCGGACGGGATCTGCGGAGGCCCGCTTGTGCCAGCCGTACTGCCGATCCACGCCCAGCTTCGGTCCTGGGCCGATAGTGGTCATCGAATCGGTGATGTACTGAACGTCCATGAATTCAGCGGTGCCGGTCTTGTTCAGGGTCGGCAGTCCGTTCACCCAGCTGAAGTCGTGACCCTCCACACCGTACTTGCGCTCGAGGTGTTCCCGGGATCCGATCGGGGTGGCGAGGAAGTTGAGGAAGCTCAAGATCTTCCGCGTCTTCTCCTCCCCCAGATCCTTCTTGATCACCGTGATCGCCTGCACACTGGTGCCCGCGAAGTGCCGGGCGTCGCCACCACCGTCGGCCTTCGGCGCATTGATCATCCCCAACTTCTTGGCGCCGTCCTCCGGCCCACCCATCTGGCGTACGAACAGGTCCCAGCCGACCGCGCCGTCACCGAGCAGCCCTGTCTGGCCGGCGTAGAAGACCATCCGGATCTTGTCGTAGGCGATCGATGCCGAGTCAGGGTGGAACAGGCCGTCCTTGATCATGCCCGCGACTCGGCTGATCGCCTCGATGCTGCGCTCGTCCCCCAACTGGTGGGTGAACTTGCCACCTTCCTCCGACCAGCCGTTCGGCCCACCGAGCATCATCGCGATGAAGTTGATCACCGGGTTCGGGCTGGCGGAGGCCCAGCGGCGGGCCTTCTTGTCGGTGAAGCCGCGCATCAGCTCGTGGAATTCGTCGTAGCTCGCCGGCTCCGGATTGAGCCCGAGCTGCTTGGCCAGGTCCAGCCGGACAAAGATCGCCTGCGGCGCGACCGGCCGGGGCTGCGGCACCGCGTAGACCGACCCGTTGGACACGGTCATCCGCCACGTGTCCGGCGGCATTGCCGCCAGGTAAGGGAAATCCGCCGCCGAGTCGCCGGCCAGATACGGACCGAGATCGCAGAAGAGCTTGCTCAGCACCCGCGGCTCATCCGGTGTCGGGCGCGGAAACATGCACAGGTCCGGAAGATCGCCGCCGGCGATGGTGGTCTGGAACGCCGCAGGGTAATCACCCGACGGGATCGCCCGGATGTTCAACTTGCAGCCGACATTTTCCTGCAGCTGAGCGTAGAACTTGTTCTTGCTGGCTCCCGGCGGCGTCGGGACGTAGGTCGGATACATGATCTTGATCTGATCCAGACCGGCCGCCGGCGGCTTGTCGAAGACCCGCTTCGGATCCCTCGGGTAGGCGTAGTACCCCGCCATCAGCACTTCGCTGCCGGGCAGATCCGGCTTGACCAGGTCGACCGGCGCGTAGGTCGGCAGTTTCGCCCCGACGTTGCGTTCGGCGGTGTTGGTCTTCTTCGTCGGGTCGCTACACCCGGCGAGCGCGCCGGCGCCCAGAGTGGCAGCGATCGTGCCGGCCAACAGATGACGGCGGGAGATGTGGGCGGCTGGCAGTCGTACCGATGCGGATTCCGATGCAGTGGTCATGAGCGGTCACTTCCTTGTGAGATCGCCGAAGTTCAGCGGACGTGAGTACGGATCTCGTCGGACCAGCCGAGCTGGAACCCGAGTTGGTCGGTGAGCAGGCGCTGGAAGTCGGCAACCAGCCGCTCGTCAGATCGCACCTTGCGCGGGGCATGGCCGGTGCTCAGGCTGTACGCCGCCAGCGCACCGGCGGCTTCGCCGATCGACCACTCCACCGGATGCAGTCGGTAGCAGCCGTTGGTGATGTGGGTGGTGCCGATGTTCTTGTTGCCAGGCAACAGATTCTCCACTCGCTGCGGGATCAGCGCGCCGAGCGGGATCTGGAACGGATAGCTCGAGACGTCGACGTAGGTGCGGCTCGGGTTGGTGCCGCCGAAGCTCGGATGCAGGTCGATCCGGTAGGAGCCGACACCGACGGAGTCGGAGAACTCCGCCGACCCCGCGGGCAGCCCTTTGGCCGTTCGTTCCTCCACTCCGACATGTTCTTCGAGCACGGTGAACTCGGCCTTGATCCGCCGGGACTCGCGAATGTACGGCCGCAGCGCCAGCTGATCATCGCTGCCGAGAAGATCGCCGCGCGGCCGCAGCCCCCGATAACCGGTGCCGCCGTCCAACCGGGGCGCCTCGGTCTGCATCCAGTACAGGAAGGACAGACTCTGCTCGCGAGATCCCTGCAGGTGCCGATCGCGAGTCTCGTCGTCGACCCCGATCAGCGGTCCCTCGATGTAGTCGATCTGCGGCCAGTTCACCAAGGTGACGTCGCTGACGTAGCTACCCGGGCGATGGTGCTTGATGGTGAAGATCCGCCGGTAGTGCCAGAAGTCAGCTGCCACCGCACCGCGAGCCGAATCGGGGTCGGCGAAGATCGGCCGATGGCGCGGTTCCAGGGTGGTCGGTGCGACATCGTCCCAGGACAGCATCGGGGCCGGCCAGAAGTCGGGCTGGTAGCTGCGCCAGAAGTCGTAGCTGGCCGGCTTGTCGATGGTGAAGTCACCGTCCGGCAGGTAATCCAGCGCAAAGCACCAGGTGAAGGACTGCTGATCCAGCGGCTGCGCCGGCCCGTCCAGAGCATGCAACTCACCGGTGTCGTCCCGGCTCTCTGCACCATTGACGTGCTCGATGCCAGCCAGCTCGAGCAGATCGCCGAGCTCCGTCGCATCGATGATCATCGGCGCCGTGATGGTGATCTCGTCGCCGGTGTTCCGATCCCGATGAGTGACCGCCGTGACCTGATCACCCGCGGTGGCCGCAGCAGTCGGCTCATGCTCCATCAACACCACCAGCTGACCGCCGGACCGGTAGGGCGCAAGCATCTCGTCGATCGCCGCGACGGCGACCCGAGGCTCGTGGCACAGCCTGCTCACGCCGCCGCCACCCGGATTGAGCAGCGGATCAGCCGCCGCTTCGGCGGTCAGCGGATAGTTGCGCTTGTAGTAGTCGCGGATCCGGGACCGCAGCTCCAGGTAGCTGCGGGTCGCTCCCTGATCGGCAATCCACGGATGCTCGTCCGGAGGCACCGCCTGCGAGGTCAGCTGCCCGCCGAGCCATCCCGACTCCTCCGTCAGCACCACGGTCCGGCCGAGCCGCAATACAGCCAAGGCCGCCGCGATTCCCCCCAGTCCGCCGCCGACAACGAGTACGTCCGTGTTCTGCTCCATTGGGCCTCTCCGTGATCTGCAGGGTGGCGGCCAGCTCAGTCCGGCCGGCCGCTGACGGCGGGCCAGATCGGTGATCAACTCCTCCCGACGGAGGAAGTTGATCATGAAATGAAGTCGCCGCGCGCCGTTGAAACGGCTGCCCCAGTGTCCACCTATCGACCCGTCGTACGTCAAGACCTCGACGGCTACTAATTCCTATTAGATAATGGATCAGTCCTCCACCCATCCCTGGACCGCGCTCACCCATGGCCCTCCCCCGAGGCTCAGGCGTTGTCTCGCCAACCGAGGAAGGAGCTGATCGGATTGGCCACCCGGCCCCGTCAGCGCGACATTGCCGCTCGCGCGCAGGTGTCCCAGACCACCGTTTCGCTGGTGCTCAACGGCAAGAGTCGGCAGTACGGCATCACCGCGGAGACCGAGCGCAGGATCATGGCAGCGATCGCCGAGCTCCGCTACGTGCCGAGCGTGACCGCCCAGGCCCTGCGCGGCGGACGCAACGGTTTGATCGGTGTGCACACCTTCGAGCCGTTGTTCCCGACCGGGCCGGAGCACTACTACTACGAGTTCATGGTCGGCATCGAGCAG
>DATCVL010000518.1:0-1789 GCA_036566865.1 Microlunatus sp. | reverse complement strand
TGGAGCGAGCCGGGCAGGTTGTCGATGCCGAGGAGGCGTACGTCTCGTTCATGGAGGTACGCCGCGAGCGCGGGCACGTCCGGGTGGTGATGGACGTGCTGGTAGCGGTCGGTGACCATCGCGCCGCGACGGTTCCAGCGGCGGTTGCCGACGATGTGCACCTCGGCGGCCAGGAAGGCGTTGGCGGTGCGGACGATGGTGCCGATGTTGAAGTCGTGCTGCCAGTTCTCGATGGCGACATGGAAGCCGTGGCGGCGCTGGTCGAGGTCGGCGACGATCGCCTCGAGCGTCCAGTAGCGGTAGCGGTCGACCACGTTGCGACGGTCGCCGTTGGCCAGCAGCTCAGGATCCCAGTGCTCCCCCTCGGGCCACTCACCCTGCCACGGGCCCAGTCCGACCTCCGGCTGCCCATGGGGCATCGGGTCGTATGGCGCTCTGGATTCAGCCTCGGACGGTCGTGTCTCGTTCATCGACGAGTCAGAATATTCGACAACAAGAGTTGTTACCTATGGGTACCGTAGGGGCCGTGACAGGTGCAGGGAATTTTGCGCCGATGATGGCCGGTTTGGAATGGATGAGTCCGGACTTTCTACTGGCCACTTTCGGCGAGCCGCTCTTCTGGATCAGCCTGATCATCATCTTCATCGAGTGCGGCCTCTTCTTCCCGTTCCTCCCCGGTGACAGCCTGCTGATCGCGCTCGGAATCTTCATCGCGACCGGCAAGATCGACATCTTTCCCGGGCCTCCCGGCGTCGAGATCGTGATCGCCATGCTGTTCTTCGTCGTGGCGGCATTCGCCGGCAACGTGACCGGGTATGAGATCGGCCGAAAGATCGGGCCACGGCTCTATGAACGCGACGGCCGGTTCATCAAAAAGAGGCATTTCGACCAGACGCGTGAGTTCTTCGACAAGCATGGCAACAAGGCGTTGGTGATCGGCCGGTTCATCGCTTTCGTACGCACCTATGTCACGGTCGTCGCCGGAGTCACCCACATGGACCGGCGACGGTTCTACGTCTGGAGCCTCGTCGGCGGCGTGCTGTGGGTGCTCGCGGTGACGCTGTTCGGCTTCTTCGTCGGATCCCGGTGGCCCTGGCTGGCCGACAACATCGACTATCTGGTCCTGCTGCTCTTCGCGCTCGCGTTCCTGCCCGCGATGGTGGAGTGGTGGCGCCGGCGGCGTACGGCCTCGCGGCTCGCCGGGGACCTCGACCACGACGGTCACGCGGACCGCGACATTCTCGGCATGGCCGTCCCTCCGCGCACACCGGCCGACGACGACGTCGAGACCCGGGCCGACCACTAGCGCGTCAGTCGCCCCCGGGCGAGCCGGTCCAGGGCTTCCTCGATCACCTCGCGCTGCTTGGTGAAGGTCCACCTGACCAGGTGCTTCCCGGCATCGGTGTCATAGAAGCCCTGCAGCGGGATGGCCACGACGCCGACCCGCTCGGGCAGCGCCCGGCAGAACTCGAGTCCGTCGTTCCAGCCGAGGCCGGTGATGTCGGTGACGGCGAAGTAGGTGCCCTCCGGGATCGTCACGTCCAGGCCGATCTCCTTCAGCCCGTCGCAGAGCAGGTCGCGCCTCCCCTGCAGATCGAGGGCGAGCTCCTTGGGCCAGTGGTCGAGATGCTCGAGCGCGTACGCAGCAGCCGGCTGCAGCGGGGCACCGGAGGTGAACGTCAGCCACTGCTTGGCGCCCAGCAGCGCCTGGACCAGGTGCTCGGGGCCGGTCGCCCAGCCGACCTTCCAGCCGGTGAAGGAGTAGGACTTGCCGATGCTCGACAGGGTC
>DATCVL010000517.1:0-9993 GCA_036566865.1 Microlunatus sp. | reverse complement strand
CAACGTCGGTCCACGTGGCAGGATCGGCACCATGTTCTTGCACAACCTCACCCGCGACGAGGCCGGGCGCCGATCCGCCCTGCTGGACACGCATGCGTACACCGTGACCGTCGATCTGACCGGCGGCGACCTGTCCGGGTTCGACCAGTTTGGGATCGACCAGTCTGGCGGCCGAGTCGAGCAGCCGGAGACCACGTTCGCGTCCCGGTCCGCGGTCAGCTTCACCGCGAGTGAGGAGTCCGACACCCATATCGACCTGATCGCCGAGCGGGTGCTGTCTGCGACGCTGAACGGTGTTGATCTTGATCCCGGCACCTTCGACGGATCCCGGTTGCCGTTCCGCACCCGGAGCGGGGAGAACGAACTGATCGTCACGGCGCTGTGCCGGTACAGCCGCAGCGGCGAGGGACTGCACCGCTTCATCGACCCGGCCGACGACCGGATCTACCTCTACACCCAGTTCGAGGCCTCCGAGGCCCGCCGGGTGTATGCCTGCTTCGAGCAGCCGGACCTGAAGGCAACCTTCGAGTTGACCGTGCTGGCGCCGTCCGGCTGGACCGTGATCGCCAACTCGATCGGCGATCAGCCGACCAAGATCGCGTCCTCGCAACCAGACGGTGACGACTCGGATGCCAACAGCAGTTGGCATTTCCCGCCGACGCCTCGGGTCTCCAGCTATCTGACCAGCTTGATCGCGGGCGAGTACGCGGTGGTCACCGACAGCCACCAGACGCTGTCCGGCGAACTGCCGATGTCGATCTTGGTACGGGAGTCGCTGAAGGAATACCTGGATGCCGACCGGATCTTCGCCACCACCAAGGCCGGTTTCGACATCTTCGAGAAGCATTTCGGGTTCGCCTACCCGTTCGGCAAGTACGACCAGGCATTCGTGCCGGAGTACAACATGGGGGCGATGGAGAACATCGGCTGCGTCACCCTCCGGGACGAGCTGGTCTTCCGGTCCCGGGTGACCGAAGCTTCGTACCGGACCCGGGACGACACCGTCCTGCACGAGCTCGCGCACATGTGGTTCGGCGATCTGGTCACCATGGTCTGGTGGGACGACATGTGGCTGAAAGAGTCCTTCGCCGAATTCGCCGCCACCTTTGCCGTCGCCGAGCGCACCGGCGATCCGGAGACCGCATGGGCCACCTTCACCGGTTCCCGTAAGAACTGGGCCTACCGTCAAGATCAACTTCCGACCACCCATCCGATCGCTGCCGACATGGTTGATCTTGAAGCGGTCGAATCCAACTTCGACGGCATCACCTACGCCAAGGGCGCGTCGGTGCTGCGTCAGCTCGTTGCCTTCGTCGGCCAGGATGCCTTCCTGGAAGGCGTTCGCGGCTACTTCGCCGAGCATGCCTTCGGCAACACCCGGCTGCCTGACCTGCTCGCCGCATTGGAGGGTCCGTCCGGTCGCGACCTGTCGGGCTGGTCGGCCGAGTGGTTGGAGACCGCCGGGGTGAACACCCTGCGCCCCGTCTTCGAAACCGATGACTCCGGCAACTTCACCCGGTTCGCCGTCGAGCAGACCGCGGCCGAGAAATGGCCAACCCTGCGGCATCACCGGATCGCGATCGGGTTGTACAACCTCATCGACGGCAAACTCACCCGGACCAAGCGGGTGGAGACCGACATCGCCGGTGCAAGGACCGACATCGGTGAGCTGGTCGGCCAGCAACAGCCGGATCTGGTGCTGCTGAACGACGACGACCTGACCTACGCCAAGATCAGATTCGACGATCGGTCGCTGCAGACCTTGATCGACAACCTGTCCGCAGCCGAGTCGCCGTTGACCCGGGCCGTCTGCTGGGGCGCGGCCTGGGACATGTGCCGGGATGCCGAGTTGCCGGCGGCCGATTACGCCGAGCTGGTGCTGCGCAATGTCGGCACCGAGACCGACCTGAGCACGGTGCGGGCCGTATTGGGCAATGCCGGCGTAGCCGTTCGCTCGTACACCCCGCCGGCGGCGCGGAGCAAGATCGTCAGCCGTTGGGAGGACGGTCTGGCCGAGCTGGTGGCCGCGGCCGAAGCGGGCAGTGATCATCAACTGGCGCTGGCCAGGGCGTACGCGCCGGCGGTTGACTCGACCACCGGTGCGGCGCGACTGGGCGGCTGGCTGCAGGGGGCCGCGATCCCCAACGGGTTGGAGATCGACACCGAGCTTCGGTGGTTGTTGATCAAGCAGCTGGCTCGGCTCGGGCGGGTCGACGAGGCCTTGATCGACGCCGAGTTGGAGCGCGACAACACCGCCTCCGGCCAGGAGCAGGCGGCAGCGGCACGTGCGGCCCGACCGACCGCGGAGGCGAAGGCAACGGCCTGGGCGCTGGCCGTGGACGAGAACGACATCCCGAACGAGACCCAGCGGCAGATCTGCGCGGCGTTCTGGCAGCCCGGGCAGTCCGAGGTGCTGGACGGCTATCTCGACAAGTATCTGAACGCGGCCGAGCAGATCTCCACCTCCACAGGGATCTGGGCCGACAAGTCGTCGATCTTCCGACAGAACGTGCTGACCTACCTGTTCCCCGACATTGCCGACAACGCGGCCGCCATCGGACGCGTACGAGGTTGGTTGCTGGCCGGTGTGACCGCTAACGGTGGCCCGCTGGGAGACATGGTCAAGCATCTGGCGGCCGAGCAACTCGATTCGGTCGAACGGGCCCATCGCTGCCAGCAGGCAGCTGATTGATCATGACCACCGTCGGCGACCTGCAATCGATCCTGGATCGGCACTACCCGACCGGTTCGGCACAGAGTTGGGACCGGGTCGGGTTGGTGACCGGTGCGGTCGAAGATCAGATTCGGGGCGTGCTGCTCACCGTTGATGTCACCGACGAGGTGATCGAGCAGGCGATCGAGCTGGACGCCAATGTGATCATCGCGCATCATCCGCTGCTGCTCCGCGGCATCAACGCTGTCGACCCTGGTCAGCCCAAGGGCCGAATGATCACCGCACTGATCCGGCAGCGGATCGCGTTGATCACCGCGCACACCAATGCCGACATCCCGTCGGGCGGCGTGGCGGACTCGTTGGCCTCGGCGCTCGGGTTGACCGACATCCGGCCGCTGCAGCTGGTCCCGCTCGGCCCTGTGGACACGTTGATCAGCTACCTGCCCGGTGATCGTGTGGACACGGTGATCGACGCGCTCTCGGCCGCCGGTGCCGGTCGGATCGGACTGTACGAACGCTGTGCCCACAGCACTGCCGGCACCGGGACCTTCCAACCGTTGCCGGGAGCGAACCCGGTGATCGGCGCGATCGGGAACCAGGAGGAGGTGGCCGAACACCGGATCGAGATGATCTTCGACCGATCTCGACGTTCGGCCGTGCTGCAGGCGCTGTTCGACAGTCATCCGTACGAGCAGCCGGCCTACCAGGTGATCGAGGTTGCCCAACCGGCCGACTCCGGCCCGGCGGCCGGACTGGGGAGGATCGGCGCCATCGAGCCGACCACCGTGGCGGGCTTCGCCGATCATGTCGCCTCGGTGCTGCCGGCCACCGCCGGCGGCGTACGGGTGGCCGGTGATCCAGAACGCCGGATCAGCACGGTGGCACTGCAGGCCGGTGCCGGAGATGATCTTCTCGACGTCGCCCGACGGTCCGGGGCGGATCTCTATCTGACCTCGGACCTGCGCCACCATCCTGCCTTGGAAGCCGTTGCCTGGCAGGATTCCCCGGCCCTGATCGACGTCGCCCACTGGGCTGCCGAATGGACCTGGCTGCCCCGGCTCCAGCAGGAACTTCGAACGCAACTCGACGATCCCGCCATCAAGATCACCGTCTCCGAGCTGCGTACCGACCCCTGGGACTTCGTCGCCCACGGCGCCTGACCCGGAAACCGGGCCGACAGCACCCAGACGAGTGGCAGCGGATGGATTCTGCCCTGTCCGATTTCCGCGAGTGATCGCATCGTCGGGGTGTCAGGATGGTTGCCATGACCGCACAGCTGACCGATCGTCGTGCACCGGCGATACCGGAGGACGAGATCTGCTATCGGGCCGTGGCCGGGCGGGATCCCCGTTTCGACGGCTGGATCTACGTCGGGGTCACCTCGACCGGGATCTACTGCCGGCCGAGCTGCCCGGCGAAGACTCCGCAGCCGGCGAACTGCCGGTTCTTCGCTGCCGCCGGCGCCGCGCAGCAGGCCGGGTTCCGGGCTTGTCGGCGCTGTCGCCCCGACGTCGTACCGGGATCGCCGTTGTGGAATCCGCGCGCGGACGTGGTCGCACGGGCGATGCGGCTGATCGCCGACGGCATGGTGGACCGGGACGGCGTCAGCGGCCTGGCCGCCGCCGTCGGCTACAGCGAGCGCCAACTCAACCGGCTGTTGATCGCCGAGGTCGGCGCCGGGCCGTTGGCGATCGCCCGCGCGCAGCGCGCCCAGACCGCGCGCATGTTGATCGAGAACACCGACCTGCGGATGGCCGATGTCGCCTTCGCTGCCGGCTTCGCCAGCGTCCGGCAGTTCAACGACACCGTCCTGCAGGTGTACGGACGCCCACCGTCAGCACTGCGTCGTACGCCCTCGACCGGCCGAAGCTCGGCTTCGGTGCGGCCGCCGCTGATCAACCTGCGGCTGCCGGTGCGCCGGCCGTTCGCGGCCGCCGTGTTGTTCGACTTCCTTGCCCTGCGGGCGATCCGCGGCGTCGAGCTGGACGAGGACGACGGTCGGATCCGCCGGTTCACCCGCAGCTGCACGCTTCCGCACGGGGCCGGGATCGTGTCGTTGATCATGGACGAGCGAGCCGGCACGCTGACCGCCGCGCTGCGCCTCGATGATCTTCGTGATCTTGCTGCCGCCGTCAGCAAGATCCGCCGGCTGCTTGACCTGGACGCCGATCCGGAGGCCGTCGACAGCACCTTGGGGCGCGATCCGCAGCTCGGCCCGGCGGTCGCCGCCCTGCCCGGTGTCCGCGTCCCGGGTGTGATGTCCGGCGACGAACTCGCCTTCCGAGCCCTGATCGGCCAACAGATCTCGGTCGCGGGTGCCGCGACAACAGCCGCCTCGATCGTCCGACAGTACGGCGTCCGGTTGCCGACCCAGGAAACGCTCGAGGCTGATCAGCACGTCGACGAGCCGGTCGACCATGATCATGCTGTCGATCATGCCGGAGCCGACCTGCGGTTGACCCATCTCTTCCCCACCGCGGCCGCACTCGCCGCGGCCGATCCCGAAACGCTGCCGATGCCCCGATCTCGTGGCCGTGCCCTGGTCGGGATGGCAACCGCCTTGGCCGAAGGCCGCATCGATCTGTCGGCCGGCGCGGATCGGATCGAGACCCGATCCCGGCTGCTCGAACTCCCCGGCATCGGGCCGTGGACCGCGGGTTACATCGCGATGCGCGGGCTCGGCGATCCGGATGTGTTGCTGACCGAGGATCTGGTGATCCGGCGCGAGTTGGGTCGGCGCGGGCTCGACGTCGGCGGACATCCGGAGTGGGCGCCGTGGCGCTCGTACGCAACCATGCGACTGTGGCAGACCAGCAGCCAGGAGGTGGCAGCATGATCAACAACAAGATCAACTTCGGCAGCACCGAGAGTGTCGCCGGCTCGTTCGGCTATCTCTGGCAGGAAGGTACCGACACGGTGCTGGTCGTCGGCTCCGGCTGGACCAGCCGGCCCGACGAGTTGCTCGCCCTGGTGCACCCTTCGCTACGCACCGCGTCCGCCGTCGGCCGATCCGACAGCAAGATCATCGACGACGCGGTCCGGGATTACAGCGACGGTGACCTCGATGCCATCGATGCGATCCCGGTTCGGCAGCGTTCCGGTCCGTTCATCGAGGCGGCCTGGGATGCCTTGCGCGCCACGCCTCCCGGCGACGGATCCACCTACACCGATCTGGCCGACCGAGCCGGCCGGCCGAGCGCCGTCCGGGCTGCAGCCGCGGCCTGTGCCTACAACGCGGCCGCACTGTTCGTGCCCTGCCATCGGATCGTCCGCCGCGACGGCGGCCTCGGCGGCTTCCGTTACGGCCTGGAGATCAAGCGCACCCTGCTGGCCCACGAGTCCGCGGCCTGAGCGGGTTGCCGAGAGGCTCTAGTACTTTTCGCCCGCGTGCAAGGTCGGCGCCTCGTACGCGGAATTGGAGAGCTGCTGGATCCCCGCGGTCAGGCCGCCGGCCAGATCGTGCGCGACGAAGCTGGACTGCATGCTGGCTGCGGCCAGTCGGCAGTCGGCATCGCTGAGCACCCGGCGAGTGGCCGAGCCGGTGATGATCTCCAACACCCGGGCGGCCGGGTCGACCAAGATCAACGCCGACCGGGCGGAATTCTCCAGCGCAGCGTGCAGCCGGATCGCATACGCCCGTGGCTCGTCGCCGGCCGGGCCGACGAAGACCGAGAACTGCACGCCGGAGGACTGCTCTGCAGAATGCGCGATCCGTTCGATCCGGTCGATCTCGTGTGGCGTCAGCGGCCCGGTGCCGTGGACCGGACGGAACGGGTCGGTGAGGTCAGGCTTGGACGACGCCTGAGCAGTCGGGACCAGGTCACCAGCGGGCACTTGTGCCTCCTACCTCGGCGGGGGTGATCGCGCGGCGGCCCTCGGCCGGCGCCGGGGACGGATCTCCGGCCGTGATCGCGGACCGGTCGGCCGGCGCCACACCCAGCCAGAGCGGCTCGTCTACATGGGTGTCGGCCTCACCGCGACCGGCCCTGATGAGTTCCTTGCTCTTGCCAAGCACGGCGATGATCACGAAGGCGAGGGCGGGCAGTCCGATCAACAGTCCCAGCACCTCGACCGCCGTCGGCTCCTGCGCAACCGGCCAGAACGGCAGTGTCCCCTGCAGGGGCACTAGCATGCTCACGAGTTCAGTCACGGGCCTACCGTATCCGTTGAACGACGGTTCGATGCGAGCAGGCCCGCCCAGCAACACCGCAACACGGAGGAGAACCGGGTGGCCGAGACCGGACCGGGTGCGACCGGAGCGGGCGAAGCCCGCGGGTCAGCGCAATCCGAAGCCCCAGTACGCACCGACGAGAGCGAAGCGGGCCGGGTCGTCCTCGACACCGAAGACATCTCCCGGGCGCTGACCCGGATGGCGCATCAGATCCTGGAGACCAATCGCGGTGCCGGGGGCCTGGTGCTGGCCGGAATCCCCCGCCGCGGCGTGCCACTGGCAGAACGGTTGGCGGTCGCGATCGAGGCGGCCGAGGGGGTACGAGTCCCGGTCGGCGCGCTGGACATCACGATGTATCGCGACGACCTCCGGCGGCAGCCGACCCGGGCGGTCGGGCACACCCGGATGCCGGACGACATCGACGATTCGGTGATCGTGCTGGTCGACGACGTACTCTTCTCCGGGCGTACGGTGCGAGCCGCGCTGGATGCCCTGGGTGATCTCGGCCGGCCACGGGCGGTCCGGCTGGCGGTGCTGGTCGACCGCGGACACCGGCAGTTGCCGATCCGGGCCGATCATGTCGGCAAGAACCTGCCGACCTCGGCCGACGAACGGGTCCTGGTCCGGTTGGCGGAGTCCGACGGGGTGAACGAGGTCGTGATCACCAAACCGAGTGAGTCGACCACGGGCTCGCCGTCCGAGGGAGCGAACTGATGCGGCACCTGCTGTCCACTGCCGATCTGGAGACCGACGAGGTCGGCTCCATCCTCGATCTGGCCGAGGAGATGGCCGACGTACAGCACCGGTCGATCAAGAAGCTGCCGGCACTGCGCGGCCGGACGGTGGTGAATCTGTTCTTCGAGGACTCCACCCGGACCCGTTCCTCGTTCGAGATCGCCGGCAAGTGGCTGTCCGCGGACGTGATCAACATCTCGGCCAAGGGATCGTCGGTGTCCAAGGGCGAATCGCTGCGCGACACGGTGCTGACCGTGGCCGCGATGGGCGTCGATGCCCTGGTCATCCGGCACGCAGCCTCCGGAGCTCCGCAGCAGGTCACCGGCTGGGTCGATGCCCAGGTGATCAACGCCGGCGACGGGACGCACGAGCATCCGACCCAGGCGCTACTGGACTGCTTCACCCTGCGCAAGCACTTCGGCGCAGACTCCGGAGTGGACGTGTTCGCCGGACGGCGGATCGCGATCGTCGGCGACATCACCCACTCCCGGGTCGCGCGAAGCAATGTGATCCTGCTGCAGAAGCTGGGCGCGCAGCCGATCCTGGTGGCACCGCCGACGCTGCTGCCATCCGGCGTTGACAGCTGGGGTTGCGAGACCAGTTTTGATCTTGATCAGGTGATCGCCGGCGTGGATGCGGTGATGATGCTCCGGGTACAGCGGGAACGGATGTCCGGCGGCTACTTCCCCACCCCGAGGGAGTACACCGTCGGCTACGGCCTCACCCGGGAACGGGTTGCCGCGCTGAAGCCGGGCACCGCGATCTGTCATCCCGGCCCGATGAACCGCGGCCTGGAGATCTCGGCCGACGCAGCCGACGCCGCGAACTCGCTGATCTTGAACCAGGTCGCGGCCGGTGTCGCGGTCCGGATGAGTGTGCTCTACCACCTGCTCGGTGGTGAAGATCAGCCGTGACCGCTGTCGCTGATGCCTTCGGTTGCCCATCTCGACAGCGCCGCCGTTGTCGGGAGCGTGGGCCCGAACCCCACCACCCAGCACAGCCGCCGACTGTGCAGATCACCACCCCCGATCGCGAGGACGAACGATGACCGAGTTGTTGATCAAGGGCGTCACCCTGGTGACCGGCGAAGATGATCATCCCAACGCCCTACCCGCCGGCGGCCAGGACATCTTGATCAAGAACGGCCGGTACGCCGATCCGGTCGACGCCGGTGCGGACGCTGAGGTGTTCGACGCCGACGGGCTGACCGCGATCCCCGGCCTGATCGATCTGCACACCCACCTGCGGGAGCCGGGTCGCGAGGACGCCGAGACCGTCGAGTCCGGCACCCGGGCCGCGGCCCGCGGAGGCTTCGCGGCGGTGCTGGCGATGGCAAACACCGATCCGGTCACCGACACGGCCGAGGCGGCGGCGTACATCAGGACGCTCGGGCAGCGGGCCGGCAACACTCAGGTCTTCCCGATCGGCGCGGTCACCAAGGGGCTGGCCGGTGCCGAGCTCGCCGAGCTCGGGCTGATGGCTCGCGGCGGGGTCCGGATGTTCAGCGACGACGGCCACTGCGTCAGCGATTCCCGGCTGATGCGCCGGGCGTTGGAGTACGTACGCGCCTTCGACGGCGTGATCGCCCAGCACTCCCAGGATCCGCTTCTGGCCGGGAAGGGCGCCTGCTGTCACGAAGGCGAGATCTCCGGCCGGCTCGGCCTCACCGGCTGGCCGTCGGCCGCCGAGGCGACCGTGATCGCCCGCGATGCCGAGCTGACCAAGCTCACCAACAGCCGGCTGCACGTCTGTCATGTGTCCACTGCGGAGTCGGTGGATGTGCTGCGCTGGGCCAAGAAGCGCGGTATCGACATCACCGCCGAGGTCACCCCGCATCACCTGCTGCTGACCACGGCAGAGCTGCAGAGTTACGACCCGACGTACAAGGTCAATCCGCCGCTGCGACCGGACGAGGATGTGGCCGCCCTGCGGGAGGCGCTGGCCGACGGCACCATCGATGCGGTCGCCACCGATCATGCTCCGCATGCCCGGCACGACAAGGAACATGCCTTCAGCGATGCCGCCTTCGGCATGGTCGGGCTGGAGACCGCACTCGGCGTCGTGATCGAGACCATGATCAACACCGGCGCGATGGACTGGGACGCGCTGGTCCAGCGGACCTCGATCGCTCCGGGGCGCATCGCCAGGCTGGGCAGCGATCTCGGCGTACGACCGGTGCTCGGACAGTCCGCGCAACTGACCGTGATCGACCCGCAGCAGCGCAGCACGGTCGATGCGGCCGAGTCGTTGTCGCTGTCCCGCAACAATCCGTGGCACAACCGGGAACTGCCGGATCCGGTGCGGCTGACGATCAGCTCCGGCGAGGTCAGCTACCGCCGCTGACCCGGACGCTTGAGACCCCGGCAGGAGACCAGTCGGACCACTGGATCACCCGATTCTGATTGCCAGGTTA
>DATCVL010000516.1:0-5892 GCA_036566865.1 Microlunatus sp. | reverse complement strand
CGGGACGGGCACGGACGCCACCTACCGCGTGTACGGGTACGTCGCGTTCCGACTCGTCGGTTACGACTTCCCGAACGTCGGTTCCAGCGTTCCAAGTCCCGGATGCCAGAAATGCCTCAAGGGCTACTTCACCCAGTTCGTCGAGCTTGACGAGGCGTTCAGCTACAGCACCACTGCGCCGAATCTCGGCGCCATGGTCGTCGAGCTGACCGGCTAACCAAACACCACCAACTAGGAAACCTCGTGAAACGTCGGATCATCGCCGTGTCCGTGGCCATTGTCGTGGCCATGATCAGCGGGCTGCTGCTGCTGAATTACGTCGCCGGTGCCGATCAGCGAGCGATGGCGGGGATGCAGACACGGGAGGTTCTCGTGATCACCGCACCCGTGCCCAAGGGCACCACTGCCGACGACCTCGGTGATCTGGTCACCGAACGCGAGCTGCCGGCCAAGGCCGTCGCCCAGGATGCCGTCAGCGATCTGGCCGGCTTGTCCGGGCGGGTCGCGAACAGCGATCTCCAGCCAGGTGAGCAGGTGCTCAGCACCAGGTTCTCCGATCCCTCCGCGCTGCAGAAGACCGACGTGGTCGACATCCCGAAGGGATACAGCGAGGTGTCGGTCCTGCTGGAACCACAGCGAGTGGTGGGCAGCAATCTCGCCGCAGGCGACAAGGTCGGCGTCGTCGTCTCGATCGGCGACAACGCGAAGGAAGCTCGTACCCATCTCACGCTGAATCACACGCTGGTCACCAAGGTCCAGGGAGCCACCGCCACAGACCAACAGTCCGGTGACGATCAGCCAACCGGTACGGCATCCGCCCAACCGGTGCCGGAAGGCAGCCTGATGATCACCTTCGCAGTCTCGGCGAATGACGCCGAACAGATCATCTACGCCGCCCAGTACGGACAAATCTGGCTGGTCCTCGAGAACGCCGCATCGACCACCTCCGGCACCCGCACCGTCACAGAGAAGAACGCACAGCAATGACCAAGATCCTGCTCGTCAGCGCTACTCCCGACCTCGAGGCGTTTCTCGCGGCGGCGAGCAACGGCTTCCTCCCGTTCCGTTACGACCAGCTCCCCGACACCGCCGGACCCGTCCTGGAACAGTTGGCCGGACTGCCGTTCCCGGATGTGATCGTGCTCGACGGCGTCGCCGACCCGGCCCGAGCGATAGCTCTCGCGGCGTCGCTCACCGATCCGGATCCCATGATCAACATCATCATGATCAGTGATCAAGAAGCCGAGCTCGCGCTGGCGGCGCTGCGTGCAGGCGTCCGCGACATCGTGGCACCGACGGTCGAGCCCGATGAACTTCGAGCAGTCATCGAGCGGGCCACTCACACCGCTCGGTACGCCGCGCAGGCTTCCGACGGGCAGCAGCCGATCGCCCACCAGGTGAACGGACGGGTGATCACCGTCGTCTCGCCCAAGGGTGGCGTCGGCAAGACCACCATCGCCACCAACCTCGCGGTCGGGATCGCGGCCCGCTTCCCCCGATCGACCGTCCTGGTCGATCTCGACATCCAGTTCGGTGACGTCGGCAGCGCACTCGACCTGGAACCCGAATATTTCCTGCCCGACATGGTGCAGGGCCAGGCCCAGCGAGACCCGATGGCGCTGAAGACGATCCTCACCGAGCACAGCACCGGCCTCTACGTGATCTGTGCCCCGGACTCACCGGTCGATGCGGATTCGATCTCCGGCGAGGACGTGGCGCAACTCCTGCAGATGCTCGCCTCCGAGTTCCGCTACGTGGTGGTCGATACCGCACCGGGATTGTCGGAGCACACCTTGGCCGCCTTGGATCAGACCTCTGATTTGATCTTGGTGAGCAGCATGGAGGTGCCAGGCGTGCGCGGTCTGCGTAAGGAACTTGACACCCTCGACCAACTCAAGCTGCTGAACGAGTGCCGCCAGGTCGTGATCAACTTGGCCGAACCGCGCGGCTTGCTGAGCATCGCCGACATCGAGGCGACGATCAAGACCTCGGTCGACCATCAGCTGCCACGATCCAAAGCCGCGACCGACGCGGTCAACCAGGGCGTGCCGCTGTTGCAGAGCGGCGTACGGGATCCGCTCACCAAGCAGTTGCGCGCGTTGGTCGCCAACGTGCTGGCCAACAGCGAAACACCGCCGCCGTCGTTCCCGCCGGAATCCGATCAGACGCCCCGGGTCCGACCGCGTCGGGCGGCATCTCGCTGGTCGAGGACGAAGAAGTTGGTGGCCGGGTGAATCTGTCCGACCGGCTCGCACTCGCCCGGGCCGGCGCTGCCGCGACCACTGTCACCGCGCCGGCGACCGTCACACAGAACCGACACCACTCGGGTTCGACACTGCGGCACGTCGACGTGACCGGCGACGCGGCGCCGGCGCGCGCCTCGGACGGTCCGCGCGCACCTCACGGCCCGGTGGCCCCCACCAACGGGTTGGATCCGCTCAACAAGCTCAAGGATCGGGTCGCCGACACCCTGTTCGGCCGACTCGGCAGCCGGCTGAACGACAGCTCACTCGACGAACGCCAGCTGCACGGCATCGTGCAGGCCGAACTCAATCAGGTCGTCGAGCAGGAGAAGGTCCCGCTGAGCGCCGAGCAACGGCAGCGGCTGACCCGCGATGTCGCCGATGACGTGCTCGGGCACGGTCCGCTGCAACGACTCCTGGACGATCCGACGATCACCGAGATCATGGTCAACGGACCGGAGATGATCTATGTCGAGCAGAACGGCAAGCTCGCCCGGGCAGCTGTCGCCTTCCGCTCCGAAGATCATCTTCGGAGCATCATCGAGCGGATCGTCTCCCGGGTCGGCCGGCGGATCGACGAATCCTCGCCGCTGGTGGACGCACGGCTCGCCGACGGATCCCGGGTGAACGCGGTGATCGCACCGCTGGCGTTCAGCGGCTCGACGCTGACCATCCGCAAGTTCTCCCGGGATCCCTTCCGTGTCGGTGATCTGATCGATTTCGGCACCCTCACGCCGGAGATGGCCGAGCTCCTCCGTGCCTGTGTCGAGGCCCGGTTGAATGTGATCGTCTCCGGCGGCACCGGTACCGGCAAGACAACGCTGCTGAACGTCCTGTCGTCGTTCATCCCCGAGGGCGAGCGGATCGTCACGATCGAGGACGCGGTCGAGTTGCAGCTTCAGCAGGAACATGTCGTACGACTGGAGAGCCGACCACCGAACATCGAGGGCAAGGGCGAGATCAGCATCCGTGATCTGGTGCGCAACTCCCTGCGCATGCGTCCCGACCGGATCGTCGTCGGTGAGGTCCGCGGCGGCGAGAGTCTGGACATGCTGCAGGCAATGAACACCGGCCATGACGGCTCGCTGTCCACCGTGCACGCCAACTCACCCAGAGATGCGATCGCTCGGCTGGAAACCCTGGTGTTGATGGCCGGGATGGAGCTGCCGTTGCGGGCGATCCGGGAGCAGATCGCCTCCGCGGTCGACGTCATCGTCCAACTCACCCGGCTGCGGGACGGTACCCGTCGAGTCACGGCGGTCACGGAGATCCAGGGCATGGAGGGTCAGACCGTCACGCTGCAGGATGCCTTCCTCTTCGACTACTCGGCCGGCGTCGATGCGAGTGGCCGTTTCCTGGGCCGCCCGGTTGCCACCGGGGTCAGGCCACGGTTCACCGACCGCTTTGCCGAGCTCGGCATCACCGTGTCGCCGCAAGTATTCGAGCTTCCACCGGCGACGAGACGGAGATGATCATGATCCTCGAGTTCCCGACCCCGGTGCTGGCCGCGGCCGGTGGGCTGGCGCTCGGACCGTTCGTGATCGCCTACGTGGTGATCGCGCCGGGACCAGCCCGACTGCCCTGGCGCAGACGCCGTGCTGATGCCGGGCCCGAGCCGACCGTGATCGGCCGGTTGGCGGACGCGATCATCGCTCTGGTCGACGGGCTCCTGAGCCGACGCGGCAGGGCCGGTGCGCAGGGCGAGATTCTGCAAGAGGCGGGCATCCATCTGCGCCTGCAGGAATTCGCCGCGCTGATGATCATCGGCACCGTGGTCGCCGGTGCCGCCGGCCTGCTGATCGGCAACATCGTGGCCGCGTTGATCTTCGCGGTTGCGGTGCCGATCCTGGTCAGGATCTGGCTCGGCCTGCGGATCGGGCAACGGCAACGAGCGTTCGCCGACCAGTTGGAGGACTCCCTGCAGCTGTTGGCCAGCAGCCTGCGCGCAGGCCACAGCCTGATGCAAGCGCTGAACTCGGTCTCCCGCGAGGCGGAGGCGCCGACGTCGGAAGAGTTCACGCGAATCATCAACGAGACCCGGGTCGGCCGTGAGATCGGCGACGCACTGGACGAGACGGCCCGCCGGATGCAGAGCGACGACTTCGTCTGGGTCACGCAGGCGATCGCGATCAACCGCGAGGTCGGCGGCAACCTCGCCGAGGTACTGGATGCCGTCGGCCACACCATCCGGGAACGCGGACAGATCCGGCGACAGGTCAAGGCCCTTTCCGCTGAAGGCAAGATGTCGGCGTACGTGCTGATGGCCCTGCCTGTCGGCATCTCCGCCTTCCTGATGGTCACCAACCCCGGCTATCTCGGACAGCTCACCGCGAATCCGATCGGCTACGGCCTGATCGGCGCGTCCCTGATGATGATGATCATCGGGGCGCTGTGGCTCCGCAAGACCGTCACGATCAAGTTCTGAGCTGGAGAAGCCGATGCCCTACCCCGGGATGTCCCCACTCGCGTTGATCATGATCGCCGTCCTCAGCCTGAGCTTCGGTCTGGTCGGCATGGTGCTGCTGATCGGACCGGACCGTGCCCGGCAGATCATGATCACCAACCTGCAGCGTGGGCTGCTCCGCTCCGATCCGGAAGCTCGGTCCGAACCGGGTTCGCGACGTCGCCGTACGACGCTGGCCGCACTCGCGATCCGGCTCACCCCGGCTGGCGCGACGATCCGGATCGGCAAGCAGCTGGCCCGGGCGGGTCACCCGCCGCAGTGGCCGACCGAGCGAGTCATGGTCGCCAAACTCGTGCTGACCGCATCATGTGCAGTGCTGGGCCTGCTGGTGTTGGGGTCGAAGCCACAACCGGTGATCATCATCCTGGTCGTCGCCGTCGCCGTCACGAGCTACTTCGTTCCGGATCTGTTGCTGTACAGCCGCGGTCAGGAGCGGAGTCAGCAGATCGGATTGGAGTTGGCCGACACCCTGGATCAGATGACCATCGCCGTTGAAGCCGGCCTCGGGTTCGACGCCGCCATGGCCAGGGTGAGCCGAAACGGTACCGGCCCGCTGGCCGAGGAACTGGCTCGAACCCTGCAAGACGTACAGATGGGAAGATCGCGCCGACAGGCGTACGACGGGTTGGCCGGGCGGACCGACAACGCGGATCTGCGACGATTCATCCGGGCGATCGTGCAGGCCGATGCGTACGGCATCTCGATCGGCGACGTGTTGCGTACGCAGGCCGCAGAGATGCGACTCAAGCGTCGGCAACGGGCCGAGGAGAAGGCCATGCAGATCCCGGTGAAGGTGATCTTCCCGTTGATGCTGTGCATCCTTCCGGTGTTGTTCATCGTGCTGCTCGGACCGGTCGCACTGTCGATGTTGGCGGCCTTCTCATGATCACCACCCCAGCGATCCTGATCATCTTCGGCGGCCTTTCCGGACTCCTTGGACACCTGATGGCACCTCGGGTCGCCGGCTTCAGCCCTCAACCGACCGTCTGGTTGGACCGGCGCCTGATCACCGCCACGACCTCGGTCGCCGGAGCAGCAGCAATGTGCCTGGCATCGAACTGGCCGGAGCTGATCAGCTTCACCCTGCTCGGGATCGGCTGCGGCCTGCTGATCCTGATCGACGTCGCCACCTTCCGGCTGCCGGACGTGATCGTCGGACCGCTGTATTTGATCATGATCGGCGGT
>DATCVL010000515.1:0-5888 GCA_036566865.1 Microlunatus sp. | reverse complement strand
ATTCCGGCCACGTTTCGAATCTGTTGCGCCTCGCCGATGCCGCAGCATTCGGCGTCCTGGACGGGACGGAATTGGCCCCGCACAATTCCTCCTCGGCCGGAATAGACGGTGCCGCCGCTGCCAACCGTGCCATCGACGGCAACGCCCATGGCGCTGTTCGCGACGAGGACGAGGTCGACGGCAACGCGTTAGGTGTTGACGGTGATGGCTGGGGGTACGTCAGTGCTGAGATCCATCAGGCATCGGGGATGGTGATGGTGCAGCTCGGTGTGCCGATCGCGACCGCACTGGCCCGGCTGCGTGCGCATGCGTTTTCCAACGGCAGGCCGCTGATCGACGTGGCCAGGGCTGTGATCGCACGAGAACTGATCTTCAACCAAAGTGATGACGGAATCGACATCAGGTAGGCAGTGAGCATCATGAGCGAAACCCAATCCCGTGAGGTCCAACTGGGCAGGCTGTTCGTCCGGCTCGCCGACAACCTGGTCGGAGACTTCGATGTCGTCGAGTTGTTGGATGATCTTGTTGCCAGCTGCGTCGACCTGCTCGATGCAACCGCCGCCGGCCTGATGCTGTCCGACCAGCAAGGAACGCTGCGGGTGATGGCGGCCTCATCGGAGGAGACCCGGCTGCTGGAGCTGTTCGAGCTGCAGAACAAGCAGGGCCCGTGCCTGGATTGCTTCCGCACCGGCGAGGCGATCGTCGCGGTGACCGAAGACGAGCAGGCGGCCCGCTGGCCGACCTTCGCTCCGCTTCTTCGCAAGAACGCATTCGGCGCCGTCTATGCGATCCCGCTTCGGCTGCGGACGGAGACGATCGGTGCGCTGAATCTGTTCGGACGCCCCGGTGGCCCGTTGCCGGCAGACGAGGTGCAGATCGGACAGGCCATGGCCGACGTCGCCACCATCGCCGTGCTCCAGCATCGGGCGATCGAGGCCGGCGAGCGGTTGACCGCACAACTGCAGACGGCACTGAACAGCCGGATCGCGATCGAACAGGCCAAGGGGGTCCTGGCCCAGCATGCCGGGATCGACATGGATGAAGCATTCAAGGCGTTGCGCAACCATGCCCGCGGCTCCAATCTGCGGCTCTCCGACGTCGCGACCGCGATCGCAACCGGGCGGCTCGATCCGCGAACGATCGCCGCCAGCGAATAGCACGGCCGGCGGGCCCGTAAGCCACGTCAACGGGTGCTTCGATGCACAAATGGATTGCAGATTTCCGTTCCCCAACAGCGATCCACGGGAACGGTTGAGCTGTCCGCGGGAAGTGTTTCCGGCGGACTGCTCAGTGCAGGTCGGCGTAGCGAGCCAGAGTCGTTGCCAGAGTTCGGACGAGTGGGCGTAGATCTTCGGGTTCTTCGATCACGAACGGTTTGTCCAGGCCGGCCAGCACGGCGGGCACCCACTCGAGTCGCTCGACACGCCACCGCACCCGGAGCCATCCCGGCCGATGGTGTACCGGGCTGATCGAGGCGGCGATGCCGTGCAGCCGCATCCGTACCGTCTCCTCGTCGGCCTGGACCTGAACCGATATCAGCTGCCGATAGTGCGCACCGGACACGGCGTCGAGGACGTGTGCGGTGGGATCGAAGTGGCTGGGGGTGGTGAACGTTCGGTCCGCGATGATCTGGGCCGCGACGATGCGATCGAGACGGAATGAGCGGAGCCGGTCGCTGCGGCGATCCTGCCCGGTGACGTACCAGCGACCACGAGCGGCCACGACGCCGTACGGTTCGACGGTCCGGTCCGAGCGCCGACTCCGTCCGTCGCGATAGTTGATCTTGATCGGGTGGCGTTCGGCAGCAGCCTCGGCGATCGTGAGCAGAAGGTCGAACTCGGGTGGCGTCGATTCATCGGACTCCTGCCCGAAGGACGTCCTGGACAGCAACCTGGCGAGGCGTTCGGCCACCGGCCGGGGCAGCACACGGCGCAGTTTCGCCCCCGCGCTCTCGACCGCGATCGCCGTGTCCGCTTCGAGGGTGTGGCGACCTGCTTCCATCAGCCCGAGGGTGATGACGAGGGCCTCGGTCTCGGTCAGCATCAGCGGTGGCATTCGGTGGCCGGCCGCCATCCGATAGCCGCCGTAGCGACCGCGGACGGATTCGACCGGTATCCCGAGGTCGAGCAGGTGGCCCACGTAACGTCGGACGGTCCGCTCGTTGACCCCGAGTCGGTCCGACAGTTCGTGCACGGTGCGCGTCCCGCCGGTCTGCAGGATTTCGAGCAGCGCCAGCACCCGGGCCAGCGGTTTCGTCATGCAGGGCTCGTTTCCGGGACATTAGCGGGCGGATTGTGTCCACTATCCTGCCTATCGTCCCAAACATGAACACACCAACCACTGCCGACTTCGTCTCGGTCCGGATCATCACCGGTGATGTCGAGCGGCTGACTCGGTTCTTCGAGCACGTCACCGGGGTGTCGGCCGAGCGGCCTGCCCCGGTGTTCGCCGAACTGCGCACTGCCACCGGGACAATCGCCATCGGAGCACCGGCCACCGTCTCGATGCTCGGCGCGAACGCTCCGGTCCCCGGACCCAACGGCTCGACCTTGATCGAACTGCGGGTCACCGATGTCGACCAGACCTGGGACCGGCTATGCCGATCGAGTCCGGCTGTCGTTGCGGAGGTGGTTCTCGAACCGGCCGACATGCCGTGGGGGAACCGGTCGATGATCTTGCGCGATCCGGACGGCGGTCTGCTGAACCTGTTCACGCCCATCACGCGTGAGGCCCGGGCCAAGTACGGCCTCGACTGAGCTGCCGCCGCGGTCCGTATGTACGCCGAACCTGGCTGGCCGGGCGCGGCTCCAACCGGCATCGATCACTCTGCGGTGCTCATCCTGACGTCGGTGATCCTGAGGTCAAGGGCTCTGGCGGTGTCCGCTATCGGTGCGTCGAGCAGATCCTCGGTCAGGGAGGTCTCGCCGGGGAACGGATGCAATTCGATCACCGTGTCGGAGGCCGGACGACCCGGCAGCGTACGCCAGCCGCCGATGATCTTGCCGCGGTACAGGATCGTCGGCGCGAAGAGGCCGTTGATCTTGGCCCAGATGCGGGAGAGGTCTTCTTGATCAAGGAAGCGGTCACGACCGGCCGGCGCGTAACCGAGCAGCAGGCCGTCGTACTCGGGCAGCAACCGCAGACCCGGATCGAGACCGGTGTCCGCAGCATCCGCTGCGTCAGCCAGATCGATCAACGACTCGCCGCTCGGTCCGGTGTGCCGGACCAGTTCGGCGTCGAGCGCCGTCAGCGCCCGATCGATCGGGGTCAGCCGTGAACCAGCCCACCAGGCGATGTCCTCCCGGGTCGCCGGCCCGTACGCCGCCAGGTGGGTCCGGACGATCCTGATCATGGACTCGTCGAGGGGCAGCGGCGCCAACGCGGGATCGACCTCGACCGCCGTGCGATGGAAGGTGTCGGTGCGCTTCTCCCAGTGATCATCGCGCGGGCGTCGGACCAGGCCGCTGTGTCCCCAGATCAGATTCGCGGCCTGGGAAGAACTTGTTCCCGGCTTGATCACCGCGCCGCGCTCGACGAGCCAGGATCGGACGTGTTCGGTGAGGTCGGCGCGGGGCCGCCAGTCGTCGCGGCAGAACGCTTCGATCTCCGCGGTCAGTTCGCTGGTCGCGACGCCGGCGTCGGCCAGCCCCAGCGCCCTCCGCTGCATCACGGACAGCGAGGTCCGCGCGGTGCTGTCGACGGCACCGAAGATCGCCGGGCGACAGGTGTGCACCGTGCCGCGAAGGTTGCTGGTCTTGATCAGCTCATGATCAGCAAAGGCATCCCGGATGGTTTCGTACCCAACCCCGGGCAATCGAGATCCTGCGGTCAGGAAGGGAGCCCGTGGCACCTGGGACTGGATCGGCCCGAGTCGGTCGAACAATCGCAGCAGCGAAGTCCGGTCCGTGCCGCCGACGTCGGGGAACTGGCGGGCCAGGGTGAGCTGGGCGAGGCGCTGCGCGCTGAGCGACATGAACCGAAACCTAGCCCCTGTTGCGGACAGCGGTTGGCCGGAACGGCCCGTCGATCAACTCGCGGAGAGCTGCAGGCCGAATTCGTCGGCGATCACCTGTTCGCCGGCCTCGGTGATCCGCAGGGCTCGATGGGTCTGTCTGCGTTCCAGCCAACCGGCATCCAGAAATCGATCCCGCAGGCCACGGCCCACCTGACCGGCCAGGTGGTGCCGGGTCTCGGTCCAGTCGACGCAGTACCGCACCACGGGGCGACGACCGCCGGGCAGTTCGACCCCGAGATGATCAAGGAATTTGCGGCCGTCCTCGGTGAGCTCGTAGTCGAGATCGTTCCCCGGCGCGGCTGGATGATCTTGGTCGGCCCGGTCGCGATCGAAGTCGCCGTCGCCGCCGGTGAGCATCCCGCGTTGCAGCAGGCTGGACATCATCCCGACCCCCAGTCGACCGGCGATGTGGTCGTAACAGGTTCGGGCCAATCGCAGTTGTGCTGCCCGGGTGCTCGACCGCAACGAGGTAATGGGTTCGGCCGGGGAGAGTCGGGTCAGCCGCTCCAGGATGTCGGCGACCTGTGGCCCGGCCAGCCGATAGTGCCGATGGCGGCCGTCGACCCGGACCGAGATCAGCCCGCCGTCGGTGAGCTTGCGCAGATGAGCGCTGGCCGTGGATCGACCGACCCCCGCCTCGACCGCCAGCATGCTCGCCGACAGCTCCCGACCGGAGGACAGTGCGAGCAGGATCCTGCTGCGGGCTCGATCGGACAGCAGTTCGCCGATTCGCGACAGATCGGCATCGCCTGTCATGGTTTCTCCCCAACTGGTCTCGTTGCCCTGACCGTACTCACCAGGGCGAGGCCGCAGATGGCGGCGGCCAACAGGAGGCCGGCGGCGAAGCCGTTGTGCCAACCGCCGGCGTTCAGCAGCGCGCCCAACAGTGCCACCCCGATCGCGCCGCCGAGTTGGCGGGCGGTGTTCAGGGCGCCGCTGGCCAGAGCGGCATGCTCGGCCGGCGCCGAGTTCAGCGCGACCGACGTCATCGCCGGCATCGCCAGCGAGCACAGACCGACCACGGTCAGGCCGATGATGATCATGATCGGAGACGACGACCACCCGCCGGTCGCGATCACGACGGCGCCGATCCCGGCCGCCGTGAAGCCGGCGATCATCGGCGGTCGAGGCCCCCAGCGGGCCGCCAGGAAACCGCTGCCGGTGGCGCCGACGCTGACCACCAGGGCCATCGGCAGCACCGCCAGACCTCCCTGCAGGACGGAGAAGTCGTAGCGCGACTGCAAGATCAGGTTGACGCAGAGCAGGGCGCCGTACATAGCCAGGTTGAAGCAGACACCGGTGATCAGCGCCCAGCGAAAGGCGGCCGGCCGGAGCAGACCGGGCGGGATCAACGGGTCCCGCTGCCGGGTCGAGCCGGCACCGTCCCGGCGCGGCCGTTCGGTCCGACCGAAGGCGAGACCGGCGAGGACGGTGATCACCAGCAGCAGGCCCGCGGTGATCAATCTGCGCTGGCCGGCCTCGATCACGGCACCGGTCAGCGCTGCCAGTGCGATCATCCCGAGTACGGTCCCGACAGGGTGGATCCGCCGCGGTTGCGGTAGGTCGGCTGGCGCCAGAATCCCAATGGTGGTAGCGATCGCGGCTGCTGCCGGCACATTGATCCAGAAGATCGAGGGCCAGCCGAAGTGAGTGATCAACAAGCCACCGAGCACCGGGCCGGCGGCGAACCCGGACGTCGCCACACCACCCCACACACCCAAGGCTCGCGACCTGGCCCGCGGCTCGGGGTAGAGCCGACTGACGATCGCCAGCGACGGCGGCAGCATGATCGCCGCGCCGAGGCCCTGGAGTACGCGGCCGGTGATCAACAACGGCCAGTCGCCGGAGACCGCGGCCAGGATCGATGCGATGC
>DATCVL010000514.1:0-7870 GCA_036566865.1 Microlunatus sp. | reverse complement strand
CAGCGCCGACACCCCGGCGATCACCCCGGCGGTGAACGGGATCACCTTGGACGCGTCCGCGCCGGCCGACCAGCCGAAGCCGTAGATGATCACGCCGACCGCGGCCAATGCACCACCGAGCAGCGCCGCGAACATCCCGCTGTGACCGACACGGCCGTCCCGCGGTGCGCCGGCCAACAGGCCGCTGACCAGGGCTGCCCAGGCCAGGGTCACCAGCAGTGCGGCGATCACGTCGCTGGGTCGATGCCAGCCGGCGATCACGGTGGCCATCCCGGTCAGTCCGCCGACGGCCGAACCGATCAGCACCACCAGCCAGCGCAGGGCTCGCGGGGACACCAGGACCGCGGCCAGCACCAGGGAGAAGACGACCGTGGTGTGCCCGCTGGGCAGGGAGTTGATCGCACCCTGTCCGAGGTCCGGTCGATCCAGTACGTAGTGCTTGAGCAGCTGAGTCGTCACGTTCGCGCCGACCACCAGCGCAGCCGCCGACAGCGCCAGCCGGAACCGGCCGCGGAGCACGGCGACACCGGCCATGATCGCCAGCGCGATCGCCGCCGACCCGACACTGACCCGCTGCAGCATCTGGACCAACTGTTCAACGGCGGCGTTACCGCTGTTGCCGTCCAGGACCCGCATCGCGGTCTGGTCGTAGAGCTGCCCACGGCTGGTGTAGAGCGCCAGCCAGGTGGTGACGAGGACTCCGATCACCGCGACGACCAACACCGGCATCGCGTTGCGGAAATTCCACGGCAGTGACCGTGGCCGGGGCTGTTGATAGCCGCCGTGCTGCGCGACCTGCGTTGATTCGGTGGTCAGAGACATGCGACCAGCCTCCCCGATGCGTTCAAGGGGATCCGCCGCAGCGCCCCGGTCGACGGCGAAATCCACAGCAAACTCAGAGCTTCGCGCGCGTCCGGACGCCGGATGCTGCCCTTCGGGTCGACATCGACGCGGCCCGTACGTCACTCAGCGCCGGGAGGGTCCGGCCAGGGCTCTGGTCCGGCCGGGTTCGTCGCTGGGATCCGCGCCCCGACCTCGTCCAGCCAATCGTCCAGCAGGCCGGACAGCCGGGTGACGGTGTCGGGCTGGTCGGCCGCACGGTCCGTGCGTTCCGACACATCGCCGTCCAGGTCGTACAGCTCCTCATGATCATCTTCGAAGAAGCGGATCAGCTTCCACCGACCGTCCCGTACCGAAGCGGCCGGCGTTCCGCCCTGGTTGGAGTAGTGCGGGTAGTGCCAGAAGATCGGGCCACGGGCCGCAGGATCGCCCCGCCATCGGGCCCACAGGTCGATGCCGTCGACATGTTGATCCGGCAGCCGATCCAGGCCGGCAGCACTCAACAAGGTCGGATAGAAGTCGGGTGTGGTCATCACCAGCTCGGATCGCCGGCCCGCGGGGACCTGGTCAGGCAGCCGGACGATGGTCGGCACCCGGATGCCTCCGTCGGCCATCCAGCCCTTGCCTTCGCCCAACGGGCTGTTGCAGGTCGGCGATCCCTCGGCGGTAGCCAGGCCGCCGTTGTCGGAGGTGAAGATGATCATGGTCTGATCGAGCTTGCCCGACGCTTCCAGCGCGTCCACAACCCGTCCGACGCCGATGTCCAGCGACTCGATCATGGCGGCATACGTGGGGTTCGACTGGAGCGTACGGCGCTCGACCCGCTGCCCTCGTTTGTGCCAGGTAGGCATCGGTTCGCCGACCTCGATCGGTTCTTGATCAAGTCCGAGCGACTGCGCCTTCTGCCGATACTTCTCGATCAGTTGCTCGGGTGCCTGCAACGGGATGTGAACCGTGTAGTGCCACAGATTCAGGAAGAACGGTTGATCATCGGACTGCTCGATCAGTCGGACCGCCTCGTCGGTCAGCCGATCGGTCAGGTATTCGCCGGGCGGACCGTCCGGCAAGGTCGCGATGTCGTACGGCGTGAAATAAGAGGTCGGCGCGCCGCGCTCGGTGCCGCCGATGTTGCGGTCGAATCCGTGTTGCTCAGGGCTGGTGAGGCGAGAGCCCAGATGCCACTTGCCGACATGCCAGGTCCGATATCCACCGGCCCGCAGCGCGCGGGCCAACGAGTACTCGTTGCGCGGCAACCCATGGAAGTACGGCACGTCGGCCAGCCGGCCGACGGCGTGTCCGCCGATGAAATTCGTCACCCCGACCCGCGCCGGATACTTTCCCGACAACAGACTGGCCCGGGTCGGCGAGCAGACCGGTGCCGCGGCGTAGGAGTTGACGAAGGAGGTGCCGTCGGTCGCGAGCCGGTCGATGTTCGGCGTCTCGTAGAAGGTGGATCCGAAACAACCGAGATCCCGCCAACCAAGATCATCGACCAAGATCAACACGATGTTCGGCCGCGCGGTCATCGGTGTCCTCCTGTCGTGGAGACAACATCGGGCAGTGCGATGCCCGGTCCGAAGGAGCCGAGGGCGGTCATGATGTAGCCATTGGTCAGGTCGTCGTCGTGGGCCAGCGCGAACCGCCAGAGCCTGGCGTACAGGTCTTCGACCACGTCCCTCAGCTCAGCCGGGATCCGAGCGTACGGGTCGATGCCGACGGTTCGTGGCCGATCCGGTCGGTGCAGGAGATTGATCAACTCGTCCGGGTCCGCGCTGAGGTCGTACAACTCGTCCTCGTCGAAGAAGTTGACCACCAGCTTCCAGCGATCGGTACGCACCGTTCGCTGGATGCCGTACGCCTCGTTGCCGTTGCTCTGGAAGATCAACTCATCCCGTACCGGCTCGTCCTGACCGCGCAGGATGCCGACCCAGGACCGACCGGACATCCGATCACTCGGTGCAGCGGTGGACTCATGATCAACACCACACAGCTCGAGCAGGGTCGGGCCAAGATCAACAAGGGAGACCAGCTGGTTGGACTCCTGTCCGGCAACGTTGCCGGGTCGTCCGCCGAGAGCGGTTGACAGGCCCTGGCCGCCGATCACGGCTGGGATGTGCTGGGCGCCGTCGAAGGCCGGCAGGCCCTTGCACCACAGACCATGATCACCGGTGTAGTCGCCGTGATCGGAGAGGTAGACGAAGATCGTGTTCTCCAGCTGTCCCGAATCCGCTACGGCGTCGTAGAGCCGGCCGAACAGTTCGTCCTGGTAGGAGCAGAAGGCGAGATAGTGCCGCAGCGCCTCACGGTGCTCGAGCTCGGTGAGTTGATCAAACCGATCGCGGGTCCGCCGATACAAGATCGGTTTGTCGGCCATCGGGTCGTCGAAGTTCGGTGGCAGCTGGATCCGATCAAGATCATAGAGATCGAGGAACCGCTGCGGTGGTTGGTACGGGTCGTGCGGGCCGAGGGTGCCGACGTACAGACACCACGGCACGTCGTCGGTCACCGTGTCCAGGAACCCGATCGCCGAGTCCACCACCTCCCCGTCACCGAAGGCGTCCTCGGCGATGCCGTAATGCCGGTAGGACGGATAGCCGGGCCGGATGATCTCCCCCGGCTGCCGATCGGCGCCGGTGCGGCTCTCGGCGTCGTTGCGGCCGTTGGCGATCTTTGCGATCTCCTGTTGACGGGCGCTCCGTCGCTGCGACTGCTCCGACGTGCCGGGATCGGCATCGGCGCCGGCGGTGACGCGACACTCCTGCCAACCGTGATCGGCCGGAATGCTGACGTTGCTGACGTGCCACTTGCCGGCGAAGCCCAGGAGATAGCCGGCATCTTTCAGGTCGGTCGACCAGAAGCCGACGTCGTCGTACGGACCGCGACTCAGAGCGTTGGCTACCTTGACGTTGTTCCAGACGCCGTGCTCCGACGGGTACAGCCCGGTGAAGAACGACGCCCGCGACGGGCAGCAGTGCGGTGAAACCGTGTAGGCGTTGCGAAAGCTGACGCCCTCGGCGCGCAGCTGATCCAGCCGCGGGGTGATCGCCTTCAATCGGTGATCAGGCAGCACGGTCGCGCCGCGTTGCTGATCGGTCATGAACACCACGACATTCGGTCGACCCTGCGACATTCGCGACTCCGCTCTCGTCATCTGCCTGTCCTGCCGGTCGATCTTGCTACCGTGCGGCCACGATCAACGACCGGTCCAGGGATGCACCCAGACCACGAGTCCGATGATCAAGACAGCGAGTGCGATCGGATACCAGCGCAACGGCCGAACCTGTCCTGTCGTCCGTTGTCGACCACCCAACCACAGCGGGATCACTGAGAGCAGGATGATCACGCCGCCGATGATCCCGAGCAGCGAGTGCTGGACGATCGCGAGACCACCCAGCAGCAGCCCGAGCACGGCGAATGCGATCATCATCATCGCGTCGAACATCGTCTCGGCGACCCGCAGCGAACTCGCCCGTTCGGTCTGTTTGCGCACCGCTACAGCCTTTCAGAACATCGCGGACGATGACCGGCCGGACGCGGCATTCACCAACAGGGCGACCGGGAAGCCTGCGGCCGAGCACCAGCCACAAGGGACGGTTTTGACCGCGCGACCCCGCAACGCGATAGGCTGCCGCCGCCTCGGTCCGGACAACCGGCACGGCCCGCATCAACCGGGCGATCGAGGACGGGGACGGAGTCCGTGCCCGACCCGCCGCTCGTAGGTTTACGAGTGGCAATCAGCCAACTCGCCAGGAGCAACCCATGAGCAACGCCCAACCCCCGGGCAACTTCGATCCCGCGCCGGCCAGTCCGGGCGGCTACTCGCCGGTCGCGGAGGACCCGGGCCGTACCCTCGGCATCGTCGGCCTGGTGCTGTCGATCGTCGCGAACGTGATCGGGCTGATCATCAGCATCATCGCCTTCACCAAGTCGAAGAAGGCCGGCTTCAAGAACACCCCCGCGCTGGCGGGCATCATCATCGGCGCCGTGCTGACCGCGATCTCCATCGTTGTCACCATCATCCTGGTCATCGCGGCCATGAAGCTGGCCGGCCACTGTGCCGATCTTGGTCCCGGCATCCATCAGGTCGGCGGCGTCACCTACACCTGCAGTTGATCTCTCGCGGTTCGTCAGAAGGGTTGTCGGGTTCACCTCGGCAACCCTCTGTCGTCCTAGGGTGATCGGGTGGAAGGCTTCGACGAACCGGACGGACGGATCGGTGATCCGCGCCAGTTGCTGATCGACTATCTCGAGCTCTACCGGCAGACCTTGCTGCGCAAGCTGGACGGGCTGACCGGTGATCAACTTCGCAACAGCGTGTTGCCGAGCGGGTGGACGCCGCTGCAGTTGATCAAGCATCTCGGTCACGTCGAGCGGCGTTGGATCCAATGGGGCTTCCAGGCCATCGTCGTCGAGGATCCCTGGGGCGACAACGATCCGCAGACCGGAGAGTGGGCGGTCGGATCGGCCGAGACCCTTGATGATCTTCGTGGGTTCCTGCTCGACCAGGGTGAACAGACCACCCGGGTGCTGTCCTCGGCACCGCTGGACACCCCGGCCCGGATCGGCGGTCGCTTCAGCGAGGACCCGCCGACGCTCGGCTGGATCGGCTTCCATCTGCTGCAGGAGTACGCCCGGCACCTGGGTCATCTCGATGTGGTCCGCGAACTGATCGATCATCAGACCGGGGAGTGACCGGCAGCTGGAAGCGGCTCCTGACCGGACCGATCAATGGGTGATTCCGGCCTCGGAAAATCAGTGGGATCTGGTGGGAACCGGACTTGAAAACGGGCCGTCACAGGCCCCGTACGCACACCGCGTTCACGTTCGGTAAGGAGTTAGACATGAGTGACGCCCAGACCCCGATGAGCAACGTCGCCGCGACCCCGGCCGCCGGCATGGCGCCCCAGGAGGATCCCGGTCGCACGCTCGGCATCGTCGGCCTCGTCCTGTCCATCGTCGCCAACTGGGTCGGCCTGATCGTCAGCATCGTCGCCTTCAAGAAGTCCAAGAACGCCGGCTTCCAGAACGGGTTGGCCAAGGCGGGCATCATCGTCGGCTGCATCACCACGGCACTCGCCGTGATCGGCGCCGTGATCGCGATCGTTCTCGCGGTGAACCTGGGCAGCACCTGCTCCGACCTCGGCCCGGGCGTGCATCAGGTCGGCAGCGGCGTCGTCACCTGTAACTGATCGCCTGGCTCCAAGGACGATCAGCTCTTGGGGCTTGGACGAAGCCGAAGCCGGTCGTCGGCCAACGCGACCCCAGTGAACGCCTCGTCCACCGTCGAAGTCCCACTCCGGCCCCGCACCTGATCGGTGCGGGGCCGGAACTATCTCCGGAGCCCTACCGGCGATCCGATCGGCTCATAGACTCCGAGCGTGAGCTATGCAGAGCAGCGGCAGATCGGGCGCGGACGGATTCGATTCCCCGACATCAGCCCCAGAGCGTACGAACATCCGGCCGATCGCGGTGCGCTCGTCGCGCTGCGGGCCATCCCCGGCTTCGACGCCGTGTTGAAGGCGTTGTCCGGGGCCATCGGTGAGCGCAGCATCCGGCTGCTCTATCTGGCCACCTCGATCCGGGTGTCGCCACGGCAGTATCCGGAGCTGCATCGGATGGTCGAGGAGTGCGCGACGACGCTGGACGTGCAGCCGATCCCCGAGCTCTACATCGAACAGAACCCGATGCCGAACGCGATGACCATCGGGCTGGACAAGCCGATCATCGTGATCAGTACCGGGATGCTGCAGCTGCTCGACGAGGAGGGACTGCGGTTCACCATCGGGCACGAGGTCGGCCATGTGCTGAGTGGCCACGCGGTCTACCGGACGATGCTGCTGCAATTGATCGGTATCGCCCAATCCATCCAGTGGATGCCGATCGGGGTGTGGGGTCTGCGCGCGATCATCGTCGCCCTGAACGAGTGGTTCCGGAAGTCGGAGCTTTCCTGTGACCGGGCTGGATTGCTGTGTGTACAGGATCCTGCGGCAACGCTGCGGGTGCATGCGTCGCTGGCCGGGGCGCTCAATCCGGACGAGATGGACGTGGCCGGGTTCCTGGATCAAGCCCGCGACTACCAGTCCAGCGGCGATGTCCGGGACTCGGTGCTGAAGCTGCTGCAGGTGTGGGGACAGACCCATCCGATGGCCGCGCTGCGCGCCGCCGAGTTGCAGAAGTGGGCCGCGAGCACGGAGTACCAGGAGATCCTGACCGGCAACTACCCGCGGCGATCCGAGGACAAGGACGCGCCCTTCAGCGATGACGTGAAGGCCGCCGCGGCCTCGTACCAGGAGAGCTTCAAGACCAGCTCCGATCCGCTCTTCAAGGTGGTCGGCAAGGTCGGCGGGGTGATGGGCGGCGTCGGCGGAGTCGCCGCCAACCGGGTCCGGGACTGGTGGCAGGCCGGCCGGAACGAGCCGCCGAGCGACGAGAGCCAGCACCAGGGCTGACCCCCGGGCTCTGCTGTCCGGGCCGAACTGGGCCGAGGATCACCGGGCCGCAACCGGCTGTACGAACTTTTCGCGTCCGTCGCGCCGAGCGATACCCGAGCGTTCGTTTTCCATCCGGAGCTGAGTTTCTGCGGCCGGCGGCGCGGCTTCTCCGACCGTTTTCCAGCCGGAGTCGGGTTCCGCTCGCCGCGCGTCATGGCGGGCGTCCGTTTTCCGGCCGGAGTGGAGTTCCGCGGGCCGTCAACCGGACCAGGAATCGGGTCAGCAGGTAGGCCCCAAATCCCACGGCCACACCGCTACCTGCAGTGGCACCGCCCGAGCGGGTGCGGCTGCAGGTCGGCGGTGCAACTGTGATCGAGAGGATTCGCCGGAGCCGGTCGCTCTGGGTGTCCGAGCGGGCGGTTAGGGTCGCGGGCATGAGTGGGTTGTTGATCGGTGGCCATGTCGAGCAGGAAGACCCGATTGCCGAGGCGAAGGCGCGGGATGCCGGGCTGTCCCAGTTCTTCCTCGGCGATCCTCAGGGCTGGAAGGGACCGAAGGTCGCCTATCCCGGTGGCGCCGAGGCGTTGAAGGACGCCGCC
>DATCVL010000513.1:0-15790 GCA_036566865.1 Microlunatus sp. | reverse complement strand
TGGCAGCGGTGATCCTGACGGTGATCGCGTTGGCCCGCAGGGTGAAGGTGCCGCGCGGAAAGACCCTGTTGTTGTTGATCATCTACGGGGTGCTCTGGTTCGGCGGCTACATGGTCGCGCTGAATGCCGGCGAGCAGCACTTGGATGCCGGCACCGCGGCGCTGCTGGTCAACGTCGCCCCGGTCCTGATCACGCTCGGCGCCGGCGCGTTCCTGCGGGAGGGATTCCCCCGCTGGGTGATCATCGGTTCACTGGTCTCCTTCAGCGGTGTGGTGGTGATCTCGGCCGGTGCCGGTGATCGCCGGATCGACGCCCTCGGCATCATCTTCTGCATCACCGCCGCGGTGCTCTACTCGGCGGCCACCCTGTTGCTGCGGATCGGGCTGCGCAGCACTCAGCCGTTGCAGGCGACCTGGATCGGCTGCCTGGCCGGGATGCTCGCCTGTCTCCCGTTCGCCCCGTCACTGATCGGGGACCTCGCGCACACGTCGGCCGGAGTCTGGCTCGGCGTCGGCTATCTGGGCGTTTTCCCGACCGCGGTCGCCTTCACCACCTGGGCGTACGCGTTGTCGGTGATGGGCGCTGCGCGGACCGGCGCGACCACGTACCTGGTGCCGGCGATCACCATCGCGATCTCCTGGGTCTTCCTGTCCGAACTGCCCACCGTGTACGGCTTCATCGGCGGCGCGATCTGCCTGGCCGGTGTGGCTGTCAGCCGAATCGGCCGATGACCGGCCGAGGTGTGCCCCGGTTTCTGCATGTCTGTTCCGGTTTCTGGACCTCTGTTCCAGCTTCCGGGGGTCTGTTCCGGTTTCGTTGAAGGACGGCCGCCGCCCGTAGGATCTAGCAGTGACGACGGATCAGCAGGTCGACCGGGAGGCGACCGTACGGCGCGCCCGTTCGGCGACCTTTGTGGTCTTCGGCCTGAACGGCCTGGTGTTCGCCAGTTGGTCGGCCCGGTTGCCCTCGGTTGCGGAGACCTTCGGGCTGTCCCCCGGTGGGCTCGGCCTGCTGCTGCTGATGGTCGGCTTCGGATCCGTGCTCGGACTACCGCTGGCCGGCGGGATCGTCGAACGACTCGGCACCCAGGCCGCCGTCCGTTCGGCCGGCGCCTTGCTCGGCCTGGCGATGGCCGTGGTCGCCATCAGCCTGCTCAACGGCTGGCTGATCCCCTGTGGCGCGGCCCTGTTCTGTTTCGGCTTCGGCATCGGCGTCTGGGACGTGTCCCAGAACATCGAAGGCGCCGAGGTGGAACGCCGCGGCACCAAGACGATCATGCCGAAATTCCATGCAGCCTTCAGCGGCGGTGCGTTCGTCGGGGCCATGATCGGCGGGCTGCTGGCGCACCTGCGGGTGCCGCTCTGGCTGCATCTGCTGGTGTTGATCGGCGTCGGCACGGTGGTGGTGATCGCCGCCACTCGTTGGTTCCTGCCCGCACACGTCGATCACGACGACCCGACCAACACCGTACGCCGCAGTCGCTGGGCCGCCTGGAAGGAGCCGCGGACCCTGGCGATCGGCCTGGTGGTGCTGGCGGCCGCATTGACCGAGGGCTCGGCCAACGACTGGGTGGCCAAGGCGACCGTCGACGGGCTGGACGCCTCCAACAGCGTCGGCGCGATCATGTTCGCGATCTTCGTCGCATCGATGACGATCTTCCGCTACGCCGGCAGCTCGCTGCTGGACCGGTTCGGCCGGGTGGCAACACTGCGCTGCTGCCTGCTGGCGGCGATCGTCGGCTTGTTGATCTTCGTCTTCGCGCCGAACATCTATCTGGCCGCGGTCGGTGCGGTGCTCTGGGGTGCTGGTGCGGCGCTCGGCTTCCCGGTCGGCATGTCGGCCGGTGCCGACGATCCACGCCACGCCGCTGCCCGGGTCTCGGTGGTGTCGACGATCGGGTACGCCGCCTTCCTGGTCGGTCCGCCGGTGCTCGGGTTCATCGGTGATCATGTCGGTATCCGGTACGCCCTGCTGGTGATCGTCGCGGTCTGCCTGGTGTCCCTGCTGAGCACCCCGGCCGTCCGCCCGCAGAAGCGCGCGGTCCACTAGCCTTCGAGGCTATGACCGCAGATCAGCCCGATCACACTGCCGCCGCACCGGCCGGAGCCGGTCCTGTCCGGCCGATCGATCAACTCGCCGACCGGCATGTGACCGAGGCCATCGACCGCAGCCCGACGCTGGCCACCGTGCTCGGCATCGCCGGTTTCGACGACCGGTGGGACGACTTCTCCCCGGACGGTTACGCCGATCGAGCCGATCATGATCGCCGGACCCTGGCCGCGCTGCACGCCACCGCCCCGACCGACGAGCGGGAGAACATCGCCAAGGAGGCGATGATCGAACGGCTGACACTGCAGACCGAGCTCTACGACGCGCACATCGAGACCAGCCGGGTCAGCGTGATCGCCGACATGGCCCACGAGATCCGTGAGACGTTCGACCTGATGCCGACCGACAGCGCGGATGCCTGGCACAACATCGCCGTCCGGCTGCGCACCATCGGCACCCCACTGGCCGGCGCCCAGCAGACCCTCGCCCGGGAGGCGGCCGGTGGGAACATCTCCGCGCAACGGCAGATCAACGCCACCGTCGAGCAGATCCGCGGCTGGACCGGGCAGACCGGATCGCACGACTTCTTCGCCGGCTTGATCGACGGCTGTCCGGCCGAGTACGGGGAGCCGCTGGCTGCGGAGCTGGCGACGGCTGCCGGCACCGCACGCCAGGCGTACAGCGACTTCGCGGACTGGCTGGAGGCCGAACTGCAGCCCAAGGCACCCGGTCTGGACGCGGTCGGCGAGGAGCGCTATGCCCTGAACAGCCGCTACTTCCTCGGCGCAACGGTCGACCTGCATGAGACGTACGAGTGGGGCTGGGCCGAGCTGGAACGGCTCCAAGATCAACAACGCGGGATCGCCCAGGATCTCTACGGACACAGCGACATCATGGCCGCCTACGAAGCGCTGGACGCCGACCCGGACCGCAAGATCACCGGGGCCGAGGCGTTCCGGGACTGGATGCAGGGGCTGGCCGATCAGGCGCTCAGCGACCTGTCCGGAACCCACTTCGACATCCCGGAGCCGATCCGCCGGATCGAGTGCTGTCTGGCGCCGACGCACGACGGCGGGATCTACTACACCGGTCCGACCGAAGACTTCTCCCGGCCCGGGCGGATGTGGTGGGCGGTGCCCGAAGGGATCGAGGACTTCTCCACCTGGAAGGAAGTCACCACCGTCTATCACGAGGGAGTGCCCGGCCATCACCTGCAGGTGGCGCAGAACGCCTACCGGTCGGATCTGCTGAATCGCTGGCAACGCTTGCTCTGCTGGGTTTCCGGGCACGGCGAGGGTTGGGCACTGTACGCCGAGCGGCTGATGGATGATCTTGGTTACCTGAGTGATCCGGGCAATCGGATGGGGATGCTGGACGCACAGGTGTTCCGCGCCATCCGGGTGATCATCGACATCGGCATGCACCTGCAGTTGACCATTCCGCAGGGCAACCGGTGGGGCTTCCGGCCCGGTGAACGGTGGACTCCGCAAGCCGGCTTGGAGTTCCTGAAGATGAACCTGGCCACCGATGAGCCGACCCTGCGCTTCGAACTGGATCGCTACCTGGGCTGGCCGGGCCAGGCACCCTCGTACAAGATCGGCGAGCGGATCTGGCTGCAGGCCCGGGACGACGCCAAGGAGCGGGCCGGAGCCAGCTTCGATCTGCAGAAGTTCCACGCCGATGCGCTCAATCTCGGTCCGATGGGTCTTGACCCGCTTCGCGCCGCCCTGGGTCGGCTCTGATCATGGTGGCCGGAACGCTGCGTTTCGTCCTCGCCTCCCAGTCGCCGGCCCGGCTGGCCACCCTGCGGTCGGCCGGTGTCGAGCCGGAGGTGATCGTTTCCGGTGTCGACGAGTCGGTGATCAACGACTCCGACCCGGCCGGACTGGCGCTCGCATTGGCGCAGTTGAAGGCGACGGCAGTCGCCGATCAGTTGATCAACGAGAGTGCCGGCGACGGTCGGCCGATTCTGCTGATCGGCTGCGATTCCGTGCTGGACCTTGACGGTGAGTCGCACGGCAAGCCCCATGATCCGCAGGTCGCGATCCAACGCTGGCAACAGATGCGGGGCCGGTCCGGCGTACTGCACACCGGCCATCACCTGATCAAGATCAACAACGGCGAGATCAGCCACGCGGCCGGGCGCGGAGCGGCCACCGTCGTGCATTTCGCCGATCTCAGCGACGCCGAGATCAAGGCCTACGTCGACACCGGCGAACCGCTGGTGGTGGCCGGCAGCTTCACCCTGGACGGACTCGGCGGTCCCTTCGTCACCGGCATCGAGGGCGATCCGCACAACGTGGTCGGGATCAGCCTGCCGCTGCTGCGCGAGATGATCATCACCGCCGGCCACAGCTGGACCGAGCTCTGGCACTGAGGGTGCTCGGCGGTCAGCGCACCGCATCCAGGCCGGTCAGCACCAGCAGCAGCAGGTTCAGCGTGATCACCAGCGCGACCACCAGCCAGGCGATGATGATGGTCAATCGTCCGGTCGGGGCGACGCCCATCAGCCGGCGGTCCTGCACGATCCGGACCAACGGGATCAACGCGAACGGGATGCCGAAGGACAGCATCACCTGCGACCAGATCAGCATCTGGGTGGCGTCCAGGCCGAGCCCGAGCAAGATCAACGCCGGCACCGCGGTGATCAACCGGCGGGCCAGGATCGGCACCCGGCGCCGCAGCAGTCCGTCCATGATCACCGCGCCGGCGTAGCCACCGACCGAGGTGGACGCCAGCCCCGATGCCAGCAGAGCCAACGCGAACAACAACCCGATCGCGGCACCGAGCTGATCACCCAGGGCCTGGTGAGCACCTTCGAGGCTGTCCACCCCGGGCAGTCCGAACAAGGCACTGGCAGCCAGCAGCAGCATGCCGACATTGACCGCGCCGGCGACGATCATGGCCAACGTCACGTCGGTCCGGGTGGTCCTGATCATGGCCGGAATCCGATCAGGATCGACCCGACCGTATCGGTCACGTACCAGGGCCGAGTGCAGGTAGACCACATGCGGCATCACCGTCGCGCCGAGCATGCCGACCGCCAGCCGCGCACTCTCGGTACCCGCCAGCCGGGGCCGCAGACCGGCGATCGCGGCGGCCGGGTCCGGTGGCTGGATCACCAAGCCGGCCAGGAATCCCAGCGTCACCACCGCCAGGAGCCCGGTGATCACCCGCTCGAACTCCCGCTGCCTGGTTCGGTCCTGCAGCACCAGCAGTGCGGTGGACACCCCGGTGGTGATCAGGGCACCGACGATCAGCGGCAGGTCGAAGAGCAGTTGCAAGGCGACCGCGCCGCCGATGATCTCGGCCAGGTCGGTCGCCATCGCCACCAGCTCGGCCTGCAACCAGTACGCGATCCGACCGCCGGGCCCGGTCCGAGCAGCCACCAGCTCCGGCAGCGATCGGCCGGTCAACAACCCCGCCTTCGCCGACAGGTATTGCACCAGACCGGCCATCAGGGTGGCGCCGACCAGCACCCACACCAGCAGGTAGCCGTACTGGGCGCCGGCGGTCGTGTTGGTGGCGACATTGCCCGGATCGACGTAGGCGACCGCAGCCACGAACGCCGGTCCGAGCAGCCGAGAGCGATCCAGCAGCTCGCGGCCCCGCAAGTTAATCGGCAAGGATCTTCTGCCCCACCCGCAGCGCGTTGGCCAGGATGGTGAGCACCGGATTCACCCCACCGTTGGTGACGTGCAGCGATCCGTCGGCCACCCAGAGATTGTCGTGTCCCCAGACCCGGCCGTTCGGGTCGGTCACCGAGCTGGCCGGATCGGTGCCCATCCGACAGGTCCCGGCCTGATGCTGACCCGAGCTCGGACCGGTCGGGCCCCGCCCTCCCGGGGCTGCCGCGAAGACCCGGGAGGCGCCTGCGGCTTCCAGCCATTCGGCCGCGCGCGCGGTCATGAACTCCCGGGCCTGCAGGTCGGCCGGATGGATCGACCCACTCAGCTCGGCCGCCGGATTCCCGAACCGGTCTCGTACGTCAGGATCCAGCCGGATGCGCGAGTCCGCGCTGGTGACCTCCTGGATCGGGCCGACCACTCGGGTCATCCGCCGGGTCCAGCGCCGCATCCCCTGCTTGGCCTGGGATCCGTACGGCGGAAAGACACCGGCGCCGACCAGGTAGTCGAAGGTGCTGGCCGGGGTCGGGACGAACTCGTTGGCGAGCATGCCACCACCGATCAGTCCCTCGTTGCCGTGGCGGAAGTCGCAGGTCGCGATCGAGACGCCGGGGCCCTCCAAGGTGAAGATGGCGTCGTCGAAGATGCCGAGCGCACCGGCATAGACATGGCCCTGCAGGTGCCGGCCGACTTGATCTTGGTTGTTGCCGACACCGTTCGGTTCATGATCGTGGGCACTGTTCAGCAGCAGTCGTGCCGACTCGACCGCACCGGCCGAGACGATCACGGTGTCGGCCAGGACCTGGGAACGCCAGATCTCACCGCCGTACGAGCCGACCACGGCGACTCCGATGATCTTGCCGGACTCGTCGCTGAGCAGGCGTTCGGTGGTGGTCTGGGTGATCAGCGAGCCGTTGCCGGTGGCCAACGCAGCCGGGATCGACGTGTTGTGCGACCCTGACTTCGCCTCCACCGGGCAGGCGAAACCAACGCATTCGGCGCAGTGCAGACATGCCGACCGGCCACGGTAGTCCTCGGAGTTGACCAGCAACGGCACCGGCAGCGTCCGCCACCCCAGCTTGACCGCGCCCTCGGCCAGCACCGCCGGATTGCCGATCCCGGACACCGGCGGCATCGGATACTCCTGGGACCGTACGCCGGCCCACGGGTCATGATCACTGCCGTCCCCGCTGACCCCGAATCGCCACTCTGCTTCGGAATAGTACGGTTCCAGCTCGTCGTACCCGAAGGGCCAATCGACCAACGCGCTCCCGTCCGGAGTGCCGTACTCGCTGGCCATCCGGAAGTCCCGCGGGCTGAATCGCCAGGCCTGCGCGCCGTACACCCGGGTACCGCCGCCGACGGTGAAGGCGTTGTTGCCCCAGCGCGGATCGGCCTGGCCGACGATCAGTCGCTCACCACCGAGGTCGAGCGTACGAGGATGGCCCGGACCCAGCGGCCCGGTCAACGGCACCAAACCGGTGTTGATCCGCGGGTTGCGAAGATGATCATGGTCCAGCCGGCTGGTGTCCGGCCCGTCACCGGCCTCGATGATCAACACCGTCCGGCCGGACTCGGCGAGCACCTGCGCCACCGCGCCGCCGCCCGCGCCGGATCCGACCACGATCGCGTCGTACCGCGGCCGCAGCTGGGCCGGCGTGATCAAGCCGTCCCGCTGGAACGGCACCGCCGGCAGCTCGGCCGGCCAGCCACCCTCCGGCCCGGGACGCCAGTCCACCATCTCCCAGCTCGGCAGGCCGCTGCCGACGGCTCGGCTGGTATCGCCGTAGTAGCCAAGGTTGACCAGCCGGGCGAACCAGTCGAAGTCGGGATCGTCCCGCATCTGCTCCAGCACCTGGTGCCGTCGTTGCGCATCCAGCCCGGTGAATCCGTTGCCGGCCGTCCGCCAGGCAGCGGCGTCGACACTCGCCACCACGGCGTTGATCCGGCGTCCCCACTCGGGACGTTCGTGCTCGCGAAGACGGTGCAGGAAGTCCAGCACTCCGGCGCCGCTGGCGGAGGGGTAGTCGTCGGCGGGGACGATCGCGTCCAGCACGGTGGTCAGTAGGTCAGACGTACTCACAGACCACGACACTAGTGGCGAACCTACGGCGCCGGTCGAGGTGTCGCACTCAGTGCGGTCGACGTCGGCCAGCTAACCTTCGCTCGTATGTCTGACGAGCTGACGCCGGTGCCGAACGACCCCGTGCCCGACACCCAGCGCCGGCGGGGGTTGCTGCCCGCGCCGGTCCGTGCGTTGCGTCCGCGCCAGTGGATCAAGAACGTACTGGTCTTCTCCGCACCGCTGGCAGCGGGCCAGCTGTTCGCCCCCGGGGTGTTGACCGGCTCACTGTTGGCGTTCGTCTCGTTCTGCCTGGTCAGCGGTGCGGTCTATCTGATCAACGACATCCGCGATGTCGAGGAGGACCGCCAGCATCCGAAGAAGCGGCTCCGGCCGATTCCGGCCGGTGAGCTCAAGATCAGCACCGGCTGGGTGCTGGCCGCGGTGGTCGGGGTGGCCGGCCTGGCGATCGGCTTCCTGACCGCGATTCCGCTCGGCATCACGGTGTCGGTCTACCTGTTGCTGCAGATCGGCTACTCGACCTTCCTCAAACACCAGCCGGTGATCGACCTGGCGATGGTCGCCAGCGGATTCCTGCTACGCGCCATTGCCGGCGGCGTGGCCGGCGACATCCCGCTGAGCCAATGGTTCCTGTTGGTCGCCTCGTTCGGATCCCTCTTCATGGTCGCCGGGAAGCGGTATTCGGAGCTGCTGGCCCTGGGCGCGGAGGCCGGCACCCGGCGGTCGTTGGCCAGCTACACCGACTCCTACCTGCGCTTCGCCTGGATGCTGTCCGCGGCAATGGTGTTGATCAGCTACAGCCTGTGGGCCTTCGAAAATCTGAGCCGCGGACCGCTCGGCGTAGGGTGGACCGCGATCTCGATCGCCCCGTTCACCCTCGGCCTGTTGCAGTACGCGCGAGAGATCGATCTGGGTGCCGCCGGCGAGCCGGAAGATGTGGTGCTGAAGGATCGGGTGCTGCAGGTGCTGGCGCTGATCTGGTTGATCTTGATCTGTATCGCGGTCTTCGGCTGACCGCTCGTACCGGATTCGAGAAGAGGAACCACGTGATCGACGCGCTCGGCGTACCGCAGTCGCTGCTGCTGCTCGGCGGCACCTCCGACATCGCCCTGGCCATTGCCCATCGGTATGCGGCGATGCGGCACGAGCAGGGCACCAGCCTGCGGGTGATGCTGGCCGCGCGCCCCGGCGACCGGCGGACCGCCGCCGCCGCCGGGCTCACCGAGGCCGGCTGCACCGTCGCCGAGCTCGACTTCGAGGGGACCGACGAGACCTCCCGCAAGCAGGTCGTCGAGCAGGCCTTCGGACAGGGCCATGTTGATCTTGCCGTGGTCGCGTTCGGCATCCTCGGCGACGCCGAACGTGCCTGGACCGATCCCGATCATGCGCTCGAGCTGGCCGAGATCAACTACACCGCCCCGGTGCACATCGGTGCCCTGCTGGCCGATCGTTTCAAGGGTCAGGGGTACGGGCAGATCGTCGCGCTGTCCAGCGTGGCCGGTGAGCGGGTCCGTCGTTCCAACTTCGTCTACGGCTCCACCAAGGCCGGCTTCGACGGCTTCTACCTCGGACTCGGCGAGGCGCTGCGGCCGTTCGGTGCGCGAGTGCTGGTGGTGCGGCCCGGCTTCGTCCGGTCGAAGATGACCGCCGGCATGGCCGAGGCGCCGCTGGCGGTGACGCCGGACGAGGTTGCCGCCGCGACCGTCGGTGCGATCCGGGATCGCAAGGAACTGATCTGGGTGCCGAACGCCTTCCGGTACGTGATGTCCGGGCTCCGGCATGTCCCCCGGCCGTTGTTCCGCCGGCTGCCGATCTAGTCGAGCACCTCCGCCAGCGCGTGCCGACCGACCGCGGCCAGCTGCGGATGGTCGTCGGAGTTGACCAACAGCGCCATCCCGATCGCCAACGCCCAACCCCGGGCCCGGTCCCAGGTCGCGGCAGCCATCCCGGTCAGCTGCCGATAACGATCATGGAACGCTGCCCGACCGGCGGCATCGAAACTGAGCCAACCGGCGGCCAGGTCGGTGGCCGGATCGCCACGATTGATGTCGCCGAAGTCGATCACCCCGGTCAGTTGATCATGATCGACCAGCAGATTGGCCGGATGCGGATCGCCGTGTACCCAGACCGGATCCTCCGTCCAGGCAGGGGTCTGCAGCAGCTGCTCCCACAATGCAGCCAGCCGATCCGAGTCCGGCACCAGCCCGCTGCCGAGGTGCTCGGCGGCCAGTGCAGCCCGGTCGGCGAGCGGCACTCCCCGGACCGGGTTGTGCGGCGCGGCCGCCGGTGCCGGACGATGCAACGCGGCCAGGAAGTCGGCCAGCGGCGACGCGTACCGGCTGCGTTCGGCAACCTCGACGTCGATCAGACTGCGGCCCGGCAACCAGGGTCCGATGGTCCACCACCACGGGAAGTCTTCGGTCGGCCGACCGACGCGGACCGGGACCGGGGTGCGGACCGGCAGCGCGTCCGCTATCACCGGCAGCCACTGCTGCTCGTTGATCACCAACTGGGCCGCGGCCTGCCGGCGTGGGAGTCGTACCAGAAGATCATCACCGAGCCGGAAGATCACGTTGTCCCAGCCGTTGGCGATCATGGACAACGGGGCTGACAGGTCCGGATGTTGTTCCTTGATCAACTTCTGCACGAGCGGGACGGTGATCTCGATTTCGGCCGCGGGCATCCGCATGAGTCCTCCGAGCAGGTTGAATTCATCGCGACAGACGCCCGATCTTATGTCAGGCTGCGTCGATGCCGTCTTACGAGCCGCCCTCACCGCAAGCCCGGCAGTGGATCCTCGACTGCGTCGATCCGAGCGCCGACGTGGTGCAGGTGGAACGGCTCCTCGGCGGGCTCACCGCCTCGATGGATCGGATCGTGCTCCGACGCCGGGACGGCACGGATCGTCGGGTGGTGCTGCGCCGATGGGCGCCGTCGGACCGGCATGCGCAGCTTGTCACCGGCGAGGCCCAGGCACTGGCCGCGGTGGCGGGCCACGGCATCGGTGCACCGGTCCTGCTGGCGACCGACCCGGACGGTGCGCAGGCCGGGGCGCCCTCGCTGCTGATGACCGAGGTGCCGGGCGAGGTGCTGCTGACACCGCCCGACCTGGACGACTGGCTGTCCCAGCTGGCCGAGCGCCAAGCGAGCATTCACGCCCTGCCGCCGACCATCGATACCCCGAGCTGTGGCTGGTTCTCGGCCGACCGGGATTTCGGCTGGGTCGAGGATGCCGGCCTGCGACGCGACGCCGTTGCTGCGGCCTCGGCGAGCACCGACACCACCCAGCCGGCCTTGGTGCACGGCGATTATCAGCATTTCAACGTGCTCTGGACCGGCACCGAATTGAGCGGGGTCGTCGATTGGACGATGACCGGCACCGGTCCGATCGGCGTCGACGTCGGGCACTGCCGGCTCAACCTCGCGGTGTTGTTCTCGGCGCAAGCCGCGGGGGACTACCTGAAACGGTACGAGGCCGCGGCCGGGATCGCCGTCGATCCGGGCAGCGATCTGCGGGCACTCCTGATGTGGAGTCACGAGTGGGAGCAGTTCATCCCGATCCAGGTGGCGGGGCGCCGACAGGTCGACCCGTCCGGCATGCGGGACCGGGTGGTGGAGACGATCCGCCAGTCGCTCACCCGATGACGGCCGGTGGACTCGTTCCGCCGGGAGTCCTTGAATTCGTCCGTCGCGAATTCGGGCCCGAGGTCGAGATCACCGGCATCGCCAAGCCGGGCAGCTGGGCGGTGGCCCGGATCTGCTTGGCCGGCGGCGGAGCGCCGCCGACCGTGATCGCCAAGTGGCTGCGTACCGGTTCCGACGGCTGGCGGACCGATCCGCGGCAGTTGCACACCGAGGCCGTCGCTCTGCGGTTCACCGCAGAACTGGCGCCTGATCTGGTCCCGGAGCTGCTCGCCGCCGACGTGGACTCCTCGTCCGGTGCGGTGTTGTTGGAGGACCTCGCCCCGCGCGAGCCGTTGGACGCGTTGATCCGCCGCGAGGGCAGCGAGCAGACGGACGGCGCGCGGCTGGCCTTTGCACGGGCGATGGGCCGCCTCGCCGCGACCACCGCCGGTCCTGATCATGATCATGAACTGCAGCGGCGACTGGGCAGCCGGGCCGCCGTCGATCCGGCCGTCCGGCGGCTGGGGATCCTGGGGCCGCCATGGGAACGGATGCGAACCATCATTGAAGAATTCGGGGTCGGAGTTCCTGCCGCAGCCGAGTGCGAGGCGATCGCACTGCGCGCACTCTTCGCCGAGCCAGGGCCGTTCCTGGCGCTGTCCAACGGCGACATGGCGACCAACAACTTCATGATCAACATCACCGAGCCCGCCAACGGGCGGATGATCGACTTCGAGTCAGCGCACTACGATCATGCCCTGAGCCATCCGGCAAACTTCTTCGTCCCCGGGCCGCCGTGGATGGCGATCAACGATCCGATCGCCGATCGGCTCGAGGACCAATTCCGCACCGCGTTGACAGCCGGGATCCCCCAGGCAGCCGACGACCAGCGGTACCACCTCGGCATCGCGGCCGGCTGTGTGGCGATGGGCTTCCAACGCTGCGGAAACCTGCCGGTGATGGACATCCGCCCACCAGGCGACCCGAGCCGTACTCAACGGGTGCTGACCCTGGAGTCGGCGGCCCGGGCCGCCGAGGCGCGCGGCCGATGGACCGCGCTCACCGACCTGCTCCGCGCCCTGGCCACTGCCCTGCGCCGCCGGTGGCCGGACGTCGATGTTGATCTTGGATCAGTTCGTCCGTACACGCCTCGGCTCGGATGGGCTGACTGCTAGAGTTCGGTCATGCGTACATCGTCCTGAGCACCGCACGCTCCTTGAGTGACAACTGCCCGTCCGCCGTCGGGCGCGAGTTGGGTGTGCGCCGATTCAGCACCCCGAGTCGAGTCGCTCAAGGAATCTGACCATGCTTCTGGGACGTCGTCCTGTCTCTGCCCGCACGGCCTACCTCTGGTTCCAGGGATCCTGGTCGTTGCTGAACACCATTGCCTTCACACTGCTGCTGGTCTACCAGGTCCAGACCGCTCACCTGACGCCGTTCGAGTTGATCATCACCGGCACGGTGATGGAGGCGACCTGCTTCCTGGCCGAGGTGCCGACCGGGATCGTCGCCGACCTCTACTCCCGGCGGTTGTCGACGTTGATCGGCGCTGCCGTGGTCGGAGTCGGGATTCTCTTGCAGGGTTTGTTTCCTGCGTTCCTGCCGATCCTGCTCGGCAATGTCGTCTGGGGTATCGGTTACACCTTCATCTCCGGCGCACTCGAGGCCTGGATCACCGATGAGGTCGGCTCCGACGCCGTCCAGCCACTCTTCACCCGCTACGAACAGCTGCAGCTCGCGCTGACCGTGGTGGGCACGATCATGGCCGGACTGCTCGGTGTGATCGACCTTCGGTTGCCGATGATCATCGCCGGATCCGGCTACCTCCTGCTCGCGTTGATCATGAGCCAGCTGATGCCGGAGACGGGGTTCGCACCGACGCCGCGCGCCGAGCGGGAGACCTACGCGCAGCTGCGTCGGATCCTGGCGCAGGGGCTCCGCACCGCACGCCACCAGCCGGTCGTCCGGTCGTTCCTGATCATCGCGTTGTTGACCGGGCTGTCGTCCGAGGTCTTCGATCGGCTCTGGACGGCCCACATCCTGCAGGCGTTCGAGCTGCCGGACGTTGCCGGGATCACGAATCCGGCGCTCTGGTTCACCGCCTTCGCCTTGCTCGGAAGCCTGGTCGCCCTGGTGGCCAATCTGACCGCCAATCGGGTGGCCGCGAGCCGGATCAACGCCGTCCACCCGGCCGGTCTGATGGCTTTGTTGATCATCGTCCAGGTGATCGGTGTAGTCGGCTTCGCCGTGGCCGGCGCGCTGTGGGTCGCGCTGGCCGCGATGTGGATCCGCAATGCGACGCAGTCGATCGCGGCGCCGATCCGGGCCGCCTGGCTGGCCCGCAACGTCCCGTCCTCGTCCCGGGCGACCACGATCTCGCTGACCAGCCAGGCCGATGCGATCGGCCAGGTCGTCGGCGGTCCGCCCCTCGGCGTGGTGGCCTCGCGGACCTCGATCCCGGTCGCTTTGCTGATGTCGGCTGCGCTGTTGCTGCCCGCCTCCGTCGTCTACCTCCGCCTGCGGCCGCCCGAGCATGATCAACAGCCGGAGCTCGCCGAGCCCTGACGACCCGGACAGGTGCTGGGTCAGGCCGGTGATGGGGTCAGACCGGAGGCACCCCATGCCGTTTGGCTACCGGACGGCGTTCCTTCGTCGCCGCGGCGGCAAACCGGGCGATCAACTCCCGCCGGACCTCCTCCGGCTCGATGATCGCGTCCACGATCAGATCCGATGCCAGCCGCAGGATGTCGATGTCCTCGGTGTACTCGGCCTCCAGCTTGGCCACGTACGCCGCCCGCTCGGCGCGGTCGTCGATCTCGGCGATCTTGTTCGCGTACACCGCATTCACCGCCGCCTCCGGTCCCATCACCGCGATCTTGGCGGTCGGCAATGCCAGGCAGGCGTCCGGCCCGAAGCCGGGACCGGCCATCGCGTACAGCCCGGCACCGTACGCCTTGCGCACGATCAGCGAGATCGTCGGCACACTCGCCTCCGCCACCGCGGTGATCATCTTCGCACCGTGGCGGATGATGCCCTGTCGCTCGACCTCACTGCCGATCATGAAACCGGGCACGTCGGCGAGATAGAGCAAGGGCAGGTTGAACGCGTCGCAGAGCCAGATGAACCGGGCCGCCTTGTCGGCCGAGTCGACGAACAGCACACCGCCCTTGACAGCAGGCTGGTTGGCGACGATGCCGATCGGATTCCCTTCCAGAGTGGCGAATCCGGTGATCAACTCGGGGGCGAACAGGGGCTTCAGCTCGCAGAAGGAGTCCTCGTCGACGATGGCGTTGATCACCCGACTGATGTCGTAACCGGCCGCCTCGTTGGCCGGCACGATCTCCGCGGTGAAGGTCTCGACCGGTCCCGAGGCCGATGACCGGGGCGGCGTGGCACGCCAGTTGACGGGCAGGTAGCTGAAGATCTGCTTGGCCTGCTCGATGGCGTCCTCGTCGTCGACCGCGAGTTGATCACCACAGCCGGAGACCGAGACGTGCATCCGGGCCCCGCCCATCTCCTCCAGGGTGACCTTCTCGCCGACCACCATCTCGGCCATCCGCGGCGAGCCCAGATACATCGATGCATTGCCGTCGACCATGATCACCACGTCGCAGAATGCCGGGATGTAAGCACCACCGGCCGCACTCGGCCCGAACAGACAGCAGATCTGCGGCACCTTGCCGGACAACGCGACCTGGTTGTGGAAGATCCTGCCCGCGCCGCGCCGGCCGGGGAAGAGCTCGATCTGGTCGGTGATCCGGGCCCCGGCCGAGTCGACGAACCAGAAGATCGGCAACTCGTCGGCGAGCGCGATCTCGGTGACCCGGATGATCTTCTCGACCGTGCGTGCACCCCAAGACCCCGCCTTGACCCCGGGATCATTGGCCACGACCAGTGCCGGCCGGCCCTCGACCAGACCGCGTCCGGTCACCACCCCGTCGGCGGGTAGGCCGCCGCTGCCTTTGGCCAGCGCATTAGCCAACTGGCCGTCCTCGACGAAGGTGCCCTGGTCGAACAACAGAGCGATCCGCTCTCGGACATACAGCTTGTGTTGGCCGGCCAGCTTCGCCGCCGCCTTCTCGGTCGGCCTGATGGTGGCGCGCCGGGCGGCCATGATCATCGCATCATGATCATTGGCCAGGTCGGCCTCGTTCGTCGGCTCATGATCACCGATCATCCGACGTCCAACCTCATCCGACCTCCATACCTGTTCGACACCCTTGAGCTATTCGACATCCCTTGAGCTACTCGACAACACTCGCTATTCGACATCCAGGCCGAGCCCTCGGGCGATCAACAACCGCTGCACCTCCGAGGTCCCCTCGCCGATCTCGAGGATCTTCGCGTCGCGGTAGAACCGGGCGATCGGATACTCCTCCATGAAGCCGTAGCCACCGAAGATCTGGGC
>DATCVL010000512.1:0-8746 GCA_036566865.1 Microlunatus sp. | reverse complement strand
GACCTGATCGTGCTGGCCGGTGGCGTCGGGGTCGAGCAGGCCGCCAAGGCGGCAGGGCGGCAGATCGAGGTTCCGTTCCGGCCGGGGCGGGCCGACGCGACGCAGGAGCAGACCGATGTGGAGTCGTTCAGCCACATCGAGCCGGCCTCTGACGGATTCCGCAATTTCGGCGGCAAGCAGAGCGATCTGCCCACCGAGTACCTGCTGCTCGACCGGGCGAATCTGCTCGGGCTGAGCGCGCCGCAGATGTCCGTGCTGGTCGGCGGCCTCCGGGTGCTCGGCACCAACTACGACCATTCGCCGCTGGGTGTCTTCACCGATACCCCGGGCGTGCTGACCAACGACTTCTTCGTCAACCTGCTCGATCTCGGTACGACCTGGCAGGCGATCTCCGAGGACGGCGAGACCTTCGAGGGCAAGGACGCCTCCGGGGCGGTCCGGTGGACCGGCACCCGGGCCGACCTGGTCTTCGGCTCGAACTCCGAGCTGCGCGGCGTTGCCGAGGTGTATGCCTCCGACGACGCCCGGGACAAGTTCGTCGCGGACTTCGTCGCCGCCTGGGTCAAGGTGATGGAGGCTGACCGCTTCGATCTGGCCTGATCCGAGCCGGCCACCGGGGATGAGGCGCCGGCTGAACTGCTGACGACCGCCGGATCCCTCTCGATCATCGACGCCTGACTGCAGCCGCACCAGTGGCAGAACCAGGTTGTCGACGATCGAGAGGACCCGGTCGTCCGGCCACGGTGGCGCGCTGAGGGTCGATCGAGATCGCGGCCGTCGAGGACTTGTTGATCATGGTGCCGCTCGGGGTGCGATCGTCGGGCAGCTGTCCCGCTGTTGATCATCCGGGAGGGCAGAGCTGATCAAGGTGACGGCGCAGACCGTACGCTGACGCCCGGTGATCTTCGCGTCGCCGGCTGGTCGACTCCCTGCCCACGCTGAGCTGTCAGGGACTCGCCTTGACCGGCCGGAATCCCGAGCACAACACCCGCAGCCAGTTGATCTTGCCGGAGTCGGCGACGGTGTAGTACGCCTGTTGCTCGACCAGGAAGTTGCCATCCGGATTGCTGACCCGCAAGCGATAGCTGAGGTGCTGGCAGTCGGCGAAGTCGTCGGTGTGGACCGCGATCAGTTCGCTGATCTTGTCGGCCGGTTCGAACCAGCAGCCGAACACGATCTCGTCGACCACCTCGGCCGGAGTGCTCCCGCTCCATTGCCGTCGTGGCGTCAGACCGCGGAAGTCGACGTCGTCGGCCAGCAACATCCGCAGCGCTGTTGCATCCTTGCTGGCCAACGACCGGGCAAATGCCCTGCCGATCGAATCATCCATTCGGCCCCACCCCCGATTCTCGAGGCCGCTGTGCAGATGACCGCAGCGTAATCGGGCGGCCGGAGTCGGTGGCAAGAACAGCGAAAATGATCAAGCCGAGTTCTGTCGCGGGACCGTAGGGGTCAGGGCGACGGGGTTGGTAGCCACGGGGCGTTCATCATCACGGCCAACCGCTTGACCGCCCGCTCGCGATCCGCACGCGGCAACATGGTGAGTGCGCCGGCGAGCATGGCGATCACGAACATCACGTCGTCGGTGGTGAGCTGGTCGCCGACCACGCCATCGCGGCGGGCGGCCGGCAACAGCATCTCGATCGTGCTGCCGACCCGACGGCCGAGGTCGTACATCCGCTCCTCGCGTCGGTCGTCGAGCATCTGCAGGAATGCGGTGGACGCGAGCATCTGGTCCAGCAGGGCGCGCAACAGCCCGCGAAGGTCGGCGTCCGGGCGCTCGGCGTAGGCCTCCAACTCGTCGACGCCCTCGGCGAACACCGCGTAGACCAGGTCCTGTCGGGTGGGAAAGTGCCGGTAGAGGCTGCCTTGGCCGACGTGCGCTTCCTTGGCGACCGCGGACAGCGGAGCGGTCGCGCCCTGGCTGCCGAAGACCCGGCGGGCCGCGTCGACCAGGGCCCGCCGATTGGCGGCGGCCGCCCGTGGCCCGAGGTTGCGGGCGCGGTCCGGAGTCGAGGCTTCCGACGTGGTCACGCGGCTAGACTAGCGACCGGACAACAATGTCCGGTCAATGAAAGGGCAGGCCATGACCGAATCGATCCAGCCGCCACAGATCACCCCGTTCGAGGAACGGATCTCACCCGGACGGTTCGACGATCGAACCGTGATCGTCACCGGGGCCGGGTCGGGCATCGGTGCAGCCACAGCATCCCGGATTCTTCGCGAAGGCGGTCGCGTGGTGGCCGTCGACGTCTCCGAGGAACGGCTCGCCGACTTCGCCGCCGGCCAGTCGGAGGATCGGCTGATCCTGGTGTCCGCCGATATCACCGACGTCGATGCGTTGCACCAGGTCGTGGCCGCTGCCGGTGACCGGATCGACGGACTGGCCAACGTCGCCGGAATCATGGATGACATGACCCCCGTGCACGAGGTCACCGACGAGGTGTGGCGGCGGGTGATGGCGATCAACGTCGACGGCACCATGCGGCTGATGCGGGCCGTGCTGCCGATCATGCTGGCGCAGCGGTCGGGCTCCATCGTCAACGTCGCCTCCGAGGCGGCGTTACGGGGATCCGCGGCCGGTGCTGCGTACACCGTGTCCAAGCACGCCGTGGTCGGGCTGACCCGCAACAGCGCGCACATGTACGCGACCAGCGGCGTCCGGGTGAACGCGGTGGCGCCCGGCCCGGTCGCGACCAACATCGAGGCGCGGTTCGCCTCCTCGCTCGGTGCCGAGCGGATCGGTGGCTTCATGCGGATGATCCCGGCTCCGACCGTGCCATCGGCGCTGGCGGCCCCGATCAGTTTCCTGCTCAGCGACGACGCCGCCAACATCAACGGTGCGATCCTGCCGTCGGACGGTGGATGGTCGGCCCAGTAGGGCCAATGCCGCGACGTTGCCGGTACGCCGGAATCCGGTTGACCGACACGTTGTCCGGGGCGAAGGATTTGATCATGTACGAACTGTCCTTCACCGACGACCCGAGCCGTTTCCTGACCGAGGCGGCTGATCATCTTGCCGCCCAGCCGGTGTTGAACACCGTACTGATGACCAATGCGGAGCGGGCCGTACGGGAGCGGGCCGCGGGTGTCCAGCCAGAGCCGGGACGGCCGCACTGGTACGTGATCATCCGCCGCCAACCCGATGATGATCATGGTCCGGACGCGGCCGACGGAATCGTCGGAGTGGCCATGCGCACCGCGCCGAAGGCGCCGCATCCCCTGTGGGTGCAGGAAATGCCGGAGGATGCCGCTGTCGAGCTGGCGCGCACCCTGCATGCTCGGGGCGAGCTGATCGGTGGCGCGAGCGGCGCGTTGCCGGCGGCGCGAACAGTGGCCGAGGAGGCGGCGCGGCTGTCCTCCCGAACGCCGCGGATCTCCTCCCATACGCGGCTCTTCGAGTTGGAAGAGCTGATCTGGCCGCCGTCGCCGCCGGGCAGTCTGCGGCCGGCCTGCGAGGATGATCTGGAGTTGCTGAATCACTGGTTGACGATCTTCCAGACCGAGGCGGCGGAGCAGGGCAGTCGGACTGCTTCCCGACAGCCGGAGCATGATCGCGACGACACCCGGCGACGGATCCGCGAGGGAAGGCTGTGGGTCTGGGAGGACGACGGAGAGGTCGTTCACATGACCGGTGGGGGACCGCCGAGCCTCGACGTGGCACGGATCGCGCCGGTGTTCACGCCCAAACAACATCGTGGACGCGGCTACGCTGCCGCGACGGTGGCCGGAGTTTCACAGCACTTCCGCGATGCGGGTGTCCGGGTCTGCTTGTTCACCGATCAGGCAAATCCGGTGTCCAACAAGGTGTATCAGCGGATCGGCTACCGGCCGGTCGTGGACACTGTCGAGTACCTGATCGAGTGACGCCGACAGGAGCTCGCCGCTCGAGGACGGGAAGGGCTCCTGGAAATGCACCTGCGCTACGGATCCGCGACGATTACGGTGTCTCGGACGAGACTCGGCTTGGGAGTTTGATCATGGTGTCCACCGCCCGCATGCTGACCTATCTGCTCACGGTGATCGTGGTGATCGCGATCCCCGGGCCGAGTGTGCTGTTCACGATCAGCCGCGCCATCAGCGTCGGCCGCCGGGCCGCCTTGTTCAGCGTGATCGGCAACGCGATCGGCTGTTGCCTGCAGGTCGTTGCCGTCGCCGTCGGTCTCGGCGCGTTGATGGTCCGGGCGGCAGAGGTCGTGACCGTGCTGAAGTTCGTCGGCGCCGGCTACCTGATCTTCCTCGGTGTCCAAGCATTCCGGCATCGGGGACGGATGGCCGAGGCGCTGGCTGCAGAGGTGCCTCCGATCAGTGCGCTGCGGGCGGTGGCCGACGGTGCGCTGGTCGGCGCCACCAATCCGAAGGTGATCGTCTTCCTGGTGGTGTCGCTACCGGCCGTCACCGACCCGGCGGCCGGACTACCGATCCAGCTACAGATGTTGATCATGGGTGGCATCTTCCCGATGATCGCGGTGTTGATGGATTCGACTTGGGCGCTCGCGGCGGGCACCGTACGGCACTGGTTCGCCCGGTCGCCGCGCCGGATGTCGGCGGTAGGTGGCGCCGGCGGACTGGCCATGATCGGCCTCGGCATCGGGATCGCCGGCAGCGGACGCCAGCCCTGATCTTGATCAGGCCCGGTGGCTGGACTCGCGGATGATCAACCGGCTCCGTACCGGCGTCAGATCGGGCACCGCGATGTCGGCCTCGGTGTGGGCCCGACGGATGAGCTCGGTCGCCGTGTTTCGGCCAGCATGGTACGGATCCCGTTGCAGGGCAGTGATTCCCGGGTCCGCGGTCTGGCAGAGCAGCGACTCGTCCCAGGAAACCAGGGTGATGTCGTGCCGCCCGAGCGCCCGAATGGCTACCATCCCGCCGATCGCCATCAGGTCGTTGGAGAACACGATCGCCGTTGGCTGCCGGTCGCTGCGAAACAGGTCGTGGGTGATTCGTTCGCCCCCGGTCACCGAGTAGTCCCCTTCAACGGTGATCGTACGCATCCCTTGCTGGTCGGCGACTTCGGCCACCGCGGTCCGTCGCTCCTGCTCGTGCTGCAGGTCTGCCGGGCCGCTGATGTGGGCGATCACGGTGTGGCCGAGCTCGGCCAGATGCAGCACCAGCAGGGTGGCATCGTCGGACTGCCGGAACTGCCAGCCATCGGTTTGCCAGCGGGCGCCGTGGACCAGGTAGGGCAGGGACAACTCATCCAGTTGTGCCGGCCGGGGGTCGTCCCGGCGCAGGTCGGTGAGGATCACGCCGTCCACCCGGCGTTCGGCGCTCCATTGGCGATAGACGGCGGCCTCGGTGTCCTGGCCGGTGACGAAGCGCAGCATCAGGCTGGCGCGGGCGTCGGACAGCGCGGACTCGATGCCGGACAGCAATCCCATGTAGTAGGGCTCCGAGCCGAGGTCTTCCGGACGCCGATTGATCACCAGGCCGTACGCGTCCGAGCGGGACCGTGACAGCGAACGGGCGCTGGCACTCGGCTGCCAGCCCAGCTCCAACGCGAGCGCCAACACCCGCGACCGGGTCTCCTCGCCGACACCCGGCCTGCCGTTGAGGGCGTAGGACACCGATGCCCGAGAGAGGCCGAGGCGGGCTGCAAGATCATCGATCGTCACGCGCGGCATCGCGCCAGCACCCCTTTCTCTCCGGCGTCGAACTGGAGTCACCATAGCCCCGCCGGGCGCTGCCCGGCGGCAGGTCCGGGCGCTGCGATCATGATCGGTCGGATTCGGTCCCGGAGGCGGTCGAATCGGTGGCCCGCCAAGCGGAAGTGCGGGCGCCGCGTTCGGCGAAATCCCTGGACGATTGTGGGAAGATCGCCGGGTGAGCGCACTCCCGTCGGTTTCGTATTCCATCACCGTGCGACTCGAGATGCCTGCCGGTGGCGCCTCGGTCAGCGGGTTGACCACCGCGGTCGAGCAGGCCGGCGGAAGCGTCACCGCGCTCGACGTCACCGCCTCGGGACATGAGCGATTGCGCATCGACGTGACCTGTGCGGCACGGGACACCGATCACGCCGACGACCTGGTCGAGGTGATGCGGAAGGTCCCGGGAGTTGTGATCGGCAAGGTCAGCGATCGGACCTTCCTGGCCCACATCGGCGGCAAGATCGCGATGAACACCAAACGCCCGATCCGCAACCGTGATGATCTTTCGATGATCTACACGCCGGGGGTTGCCCGGGTGTCGTTGGCGATCGCGAAGAATCCCGAGGATGCCCGCCGGCTGACGATCAAGCGGAACAGCGTTGCGGTGATCACCGATGGTTCAGCGGTGCTCGGGTTGGGAAACGTCGGACCCTACGCAGCGCTGCCGGTGATGGAGGGTAAGGCGGCTCTCTTCAAGCGATTCGCCGATATCGATGCCTGGCCGCTGTGCCTGGACACCCAGGACGTGGAAGAGATCATCACCGTGGTGCGGTCGGTGGCGCCCGGGTTTGCCGGAATCAATCTGGAGGACATCTCCGCGCCGCGTTGTTTCGAGATCGAAGCACGGCTGCGCAAACAGTTGGACATCCCGGTGTTCCACGATGATCAACACGGCACCGCGATCGTGGTGCTGGCGGCGTTGATCAACGCGTTGCGGGTGGTGGAGAAGCGGATCGAGGACGTACGGATCGTGATGTCCGGCGCCGGTGCGGCCGGGACCGCGATCATCAAACTGTTGCTGGCCGCGGGTGCGCAGAATCTCGTGGTCTCCGACATCGACGGTGTGGTGCACACCGGCCGGCCGGGGATCGAGGGCGAGATGGCCTGGATCGCCAGCCACACCAACAAGATCGGGATGACCGGCACGTTGAAGGAAGCCGTGGTGGGTGCCGACGTGTTCATCGGCGTCTCCGCACCGGGCCTGCTGACCGGCGAGGACGTGGCCAGGATGGCGGACCAGTCGATCGTCTTCGCGCTGGCCAATCCGGATCCTGAGGTCGATCCGGCCGAGGCCAGTCAGTACGCGGCGGTGGTGGCGACCGGGCGCTCGGACTTCCCGAACCAGATCAACAATGTGCTGGCCTTTCCCGGCGTCTTCCGGGGGCTGCTGGATGCACAGTCGGCCGAGGTGACGACGCCGATGCTGGTGGCTGCCGCGCACGCGCTCGCCGGGGTGGTCACGGACGCCGAGTTGAACGCCGCGTACATCACCCCGAGCGTTTTCCACTCCGATGTGCATACGACGGTTGCAGCCGCAGTCAGAACCGCGGCCGGTGGCCCGGCCGAACTACCCAAGGACACCGAGGTCGAGTAGCGCCGTCGGGAAATCGCATCGCGTCCGTACTCGAGATGAGGGAGTTGCGCCTTTGATCGCGCCGGAGCCCAAGGCCGGCTCGCTGTTGGTCGCGAGCGTTCTGCTCACCGACGGTATCTTCAACCAGTCGGTGGTGTTGATCTTGGACTCCGACGCCGACGGCGCGCTCGGGGTGATCTTGAACGAGGTCTCCCAGACGCCGTTGGAAACGGTGCTGCCGGACTGGGTGCCGGTCGTGTCCGAACCGAAATACCTCTTCCACGGTGGGCCGGTCTCGCCGAACGGTGCGATCTGTCTGGCCAGTGTGGCCAACCCCAAGGAGGAGCCGCCGGGATGGCGTCGGATGTTCGAACGCGTCGGCCTGCTGCATCTGGACACGCCGGTCGAGATCGTCCAGGGCGGTTACCGTGATCTTCGGATCTTCGCCGGTTACGCCGGCTGGTCGCCGGGCCAGTTGGAGGAGGAGATCGCCGAGGGCACCTGGCACGTCGTACCGGCGACCTACAGCGACGTCTTCTCTTCCCGGCCGCTGGATCTCTGGCGTTCGGTGCTGCGCCGGCAGCCCGACGACGTGGCGTACTTCTCAACCTGGACAGAGGACCCGGAGCTCAACTAGATGGCGTCGGTTTGGGGTGCCGCTGCCGCCGATCTTGCTGCCGGGAGTCTCGAGTTGATCACCGGATCTGTAGCGTGTAACGGAAGGGGACCAGGCCCGTGACGTAGACACGTCGGCCCTCGGGGATGAGGTTTCCGCCGAGGTAGCTGTATTTCTCGCCAGGGTCCATCGAGATGGGTTGACCGATGCCGCTGCCGTTGCCGGGGCCGAAGGTGATCGAGTCATCACCGACGGTGTAGCGACCGGTGCCGTCGACGAGCTGATGGTCGTCCTCGCCATCGACCTCGACCACGCCGTCGAGGCTGCCGCCGGATCGGAAGCACAACTCGATGGTCAGCGACGTGTCCGGACCGTCCACCTCGAAGTCAAGATCAAATCCGCCTCCGTCACGCTCCCTGATCGTGATCATGGTCTGCAGGACGCGGTACTGGTTGGGCCGATGAGGAAAGTCCATCTCGGAGTAGTACCTGCCTTCCGAGCCCCGCCGATAGACGCCGTCGGATCGGCGATAGCGCTGCGGAAGTGGCAGGTGATACGGCACCTTGACCGTGTCCGTGAGGCGCCAGCCGGCCCGGTGTCGGCGGACACCGTTGCTGCGGAAATGCCCGGTGCTGAAGAAATTCGGGGACATCCGGACCGAATCGAGGATCGCGGCACCCTTGCGGAATTTGAAGAAGGTCGGATTGGTGGCGAGCCCGGACGAGATCTCCCGGATGGTCGTCGGCCGGCCGGCAGAGTCGGTTCGCGGGTTGTGCCAGTCGGTGCCGCCGAAGATGCTGGCGGTGCTGTCGCGGTGCCGGATCCGGACCAGGTCGGAACCGTGAAAGTGCTTGCTGTAGTCGACCGGCAACCCGGTGCCGGTGGGCAGCACGGCGGTGAGGTCGG
>DATCVL010000511.1:0-4262 GCA_036566865.1 Microlunatus sp. | reverse complement strand
TCGATCGCCTGGATGTAGTTGGAGATCTCGTACGTCGCCCGCACCGGGTCGTTCACCTGGAAGTAGATGACGGAGTCGATCGACACCATCAGGTTGTCCTCGGTGATCACGCCCTGTGGCGGGAACGGGATCACCCGCTCGCGCATGTCCAGGTTGTAGCGAACGCGATCGACGACCGGGACCATCAGGTGCGGTCCGGGAGTCATGGTGCGATGGAACTTGCCCAACCGCTCCACCACCCCGACCCGCTGCTGCTGGATGATCCGAATCGATGTGCCGAGCACGAAGATCAACAACAGCAGGACGATGATCAACGCGATGATGCCGCCCATGGATCAGTCTCCTTATCGATAACGGAAATCCGCACTCTATGTACTGGGGAGCTCACCGTAGCGGGGGTAGACAACGGCAATCGCGCCGTCGATCTCGTACACCTCGATCTCGGTGCCTTTGTCGATCACCGTGCCGGGCGTGTGCACCCGAGCGGTCCAGATCTGGCCGGCCACCTTGATCTCGCCGCCGTCGGCGGTGATCTCGGTCGTGGCCACGCCCGCACTGCCGACCATCTTGTCGGTGGACGAGCGGTAGCCCGGCATCTGCTGGACCCGTTTCATCAGGGTCGGCCGGAGCACCACCAGCATCCCGACCGAGATCACCACGGCGGTCAGGATCTGCAGCCACCACATCCCGGGCGCGATCACGGCGACCAAGGCGCCGCCCAGCGCGCCGACGCCGATCATGATCAACACCAGGTCGAGGGAGACAATCTCCGCAACGCCGAGCAGCACGGCCAGCGACAACCAGAGCGCCCAGGGATTGTCACCGAGCCAGTCGGTGAGGTTCATCATCGGCATCGGAAATCACCCCCTTGTCCCATCGGCCTCCATCCTGCCAGACCGGTGGTCACGCCGAACTCGCAGGCGAGAGCCGACCGACCCGGACCCGACCGACCGATGTCGGGTGAACGAGACCGCACTCGTCCTCGTTCACGACGCGCGGGCGGTGTAGCGCCCATCCTCGACGGTCAACCGCAACGGCAGTCCGAAGGTCTCGCTCAACGCCTCGGCGGTCAGCGTCTCGGTGAGCGGCCCGGCGGCCACCACCGATCCGTTCTTGAGCAACATGGCATGGGTGATCCCGGCCGGAATCTCCTCCACGTGATGGGTGACCAGCACCGTCGCCGGAGCGTACGGATCGCTGGTGATCTGCGACAGCGTACGGACCAGGTTCTCCCGGCCGGCAAGATCAAGTCCGGCGGCCGGCTCGTCCAACAACAGCAACTCCGGGTCGGTCATCAGCGCCCGGGCGATCTGGACCCGCTTCTTCTCGCCCTCGCTGAGGGTGCCGAAGGTCCGGTCGGCCAACTCCGCAATGCCCAACTGGGTCAGCAATTCCTCCGCCCGATCATGATCGAGTTCGTCGTACGACTCGCGCCAGCGGCCGATCACCGCATAACTGGCCGACACCACCACGTCGTGCACCCGTTCGCCGCGCGGCAACCGCTCGGCCAGCGCGGCCGAGGTCAGACCGATCCGGGGACGCAGGTCGAAGACATCGATGGTGCCGAGCACCTCACCCAACAGCCCAGCCACTCCCGAGGTCGGATGGATCTGAGCGGAGATCACCTGAAGCAAGGTCGTCTTCCCGGCCCCGTTCGGACCGATGATCACCCAGCGATCGGATTCGTCCACGGTCCAGTTGATCTTGTCGAGCAAGGTCGACCCGTCGCGGAGGATGCTGACGTCGGCGAGATCGATTACGGCTGCCACGCCTAGAACCTACAAGACCCGGCCAGGTCCCATCGCGCCCCGGCTCGGGTCAGTGCCGATCGTCGCTGGCGGGTCGTCGAGGACCTAGTCCTCGAAGGCATAATCCAGATCGAAATGGTGGGTGCCGTCCGGATCGATCCGTAGCTCACCACCGCCGGTGATGCCGACGAGTTCGCCGGTGCCGCTGCCCGGGACGATGGCGAAGTGCTCGGCAAAACTGTCCTGACCGCTGGTCGAGGCAGCGTGGATCACGTTGAAGGTGCCGCAACGGCCGGCCAGGTCGGCCTCGATCGCCTCCAGCGCCGTGTACGAACCGGTACCGGTCTGCTCGTTGAGTGCTCCGAGGAACCAGGTCACCGAGCGGCCGGACAGCTCACCGGCGAAGGTCTTCGTCAGGTAGGCCAGCCCGGTCGAGGCGGCGGTGATGATCATCGGCTGATCGCCGACGATCGAGGGGGACTCGGTGGGAGTGAAGTCGGACACGATGAAGGTCGAGGTTGCACGCACGCGGCGAATCTAGTGCACCGTTCGCCAGACGATCTTGAACAAAGCCGACAGGCTGCCGGTGACGTACCGTGTTCGGGTGCAGTTGCCATCCGTCCGCCTCGCCAGCCACCTGAATGCGCTGATCCACGGTCAGCTCAGCCCCGAGGTGGCGGCGCACGCGATCGCCAGTACGGATGTCGCCCACCACGTGATCGACCGGGACCAGCGCCTCGGCCTGGATCCGTTGTCCGCGCACGAGTTGGAGTCGGTGCTGCCCCAGCTCCGGCTGGCCGAACGAGACGGTTGGGTGCTGGCCCTCCCGGTGCCCGGGGCTCTCGGCCCGCTGCGCGGACCCCGGGAGCTGAACGAGGCCGCCCTGGATGCCGGTGAGGCGGTGATCGGAATCAGCGCCGGTGTCGGCCTGGTGCCGCTGCAGGTCGGCCCGGCCGTGCAGTGGCGGGTCTTCGCCGCCGAGCGCCCGTTCACCACCCTCACTCCGTACGACGCCGAGCGGGCCCTGAACGAGGTCATCCTGGAATCGGCCGCCGCACTCAACGCCCTGGAGGTCGCCGCCGGGACCCGGCCGACCACGGACTCGTCGCTGCGCCTGGCGCCGGGCTATCCCGGTCGGCAGCTGGCCACCGCGGAGCGGGCCGGACGGCTCCTCCAGGTGGCCGATCTTGCTCTCTCCGACGAGGGCGGCGCGATCTCCTCCTTCGAGGCGGACCAGCGATCCCGGGTGCTGCGCCGGCTGCGGGCGGCGGCCAGTGACGCACTCTGCGCGGCGGTCAGTTTCGCACCCCGGCCAGAGTCCTCGGCCGGTTGAGCAGCGCTGCTTGATCGTGATTGTCAGGCCGGCTCCGTGCGCCCGGAGACGGCGCGATGGCAGGGCCCGGCAGCGGAAGGGCTCAGGCACCCATCTTCTGCATGCCGCCGTCGACATGCACCATCTCGCCGGTGGTCTTGGGGAACCAGTCGCTCATCAGGGCAACGGCGGCCTTGGCGGCCGGGGTGATGTCCTTGGGATCCCAGCCGAGCGGAGCGCGTTCGCCCCACAGGCTGTTGAACTGATCCGAACCAGGGATCGCCTTCTTGGCCAGGGTGTCCAGCGGTCCGGCGGAGACCAGATTGACCCGTACGCCCTCGGGGCCGAGATAGCGGGCCAGGTAACGCGAGGTGGACTCCAACGCGGCCTTGGCCACGCCCATCCAGTCGTACACCGGCCACGCGACGGTGGCGTCGAAATCGAAGCCGACCACCGATGCCGTCTCACCGAACAGCGGCTTGACCGCCATGGTCAAGCTGCTCAGCGAGTACGCCGAGACCTGCAGCGCGGTGGACACATCCGGCCACGGCGTGGTCAGGAAACCACCGCCGAGCGCGGTCTCCGGATTGGCGAACGCGATGCAGTGCGCGACGCCGTCGATCCGATCCACGTGCTCACGGAGATTGCCCTCCAGCGCGGCCAGATGATCATCATTGCTGACGTCGACCTCGAGCAGCACCGGCTCCGGATCGAGCTTCCTGATCACTCGACGGGTCAGGCTCATCGCCCGGCCGAAGTTGGAGACGATCACGGTCGCGCCCTCCTGCTGCGCGATCTTGGCGACGTGGAAACCGATCGAGGTGTCCAGTGTCACGCCGGCGACCAGGATGTTCTTGCCTTCCAGGATTCCCACTGCTGCGCTCCCCTGCGTCGGGTCGACGGCCGATGATCATGGCCGTCGTTGTTGATCTTGCTGAAGTTGATCTTGACTGCGGAAGTTGATCTTGGTTGACTGCTGGTCAGTGCCCCATGCCCAGGCCGCCGTCGACCGGGATCTGCGCGCCGCTGATGTAGCCGGCGGAGTCGCTGGCCAGGAATTCGACCGCGGCCGTGACGTCGTCGGTGACGCCCAGCCGGCCGAGCGGGACCTGCTTCTTGTAGCCGGCCACCAGTTCGTCGGACAGCTCGGCGGTCATGTCGGTCTCGATGAATCCCGGTGCGACCACGTTGACGGTGATGCC
>DATCVL010000510.1:0-1710 GCA_036566865.1 Microlunatus sp. | reverse complement strand
CGACGGTACAGCACCGATGATCTCTATCGGATCGCCACCATCAGACGGGCCAAGGAGGCCGGCCTGAGCCTGGACCGGATCGCGTCCATGATCAACACCACCGACCTGGGACGGCGCGCTGAGCTGCTACGGCGGCAACAGGACGATCTTCGCGCATCGATCGAGACCTGCCAGCGTGCGCTGGAGATGATCACCTGCGCCCTGGAGTGCGACCACGACGACTTCACCACCTGCGTTCATTACCAGGCTGCGATCGAGGCCGTGTTCGGAGCGGATCAGGCCCGCGGCACCAGCCGGATGGTGACCTCGCCGGCATGATCACCGGTCACGGTGCCGACGATCGCGGGGCCGTACCGGTCGTACTTGCTGTGGTAGGCGGCGGTGACGGCAGCCTGCACCCCGGGATCGGCGTCGGCGAAGATCACATCCTGTTCGACTCCGCCGGCGCGGATCCGGCCGGTGCCGCTGGATCTGGCCCGGCGATACCAGGGGTTCGTGCTGCCGTGTGCCGACCGGACGTAGAGATCGTCGTCGAGCCGTACCACCCACATGGTCACGAATCCACGCAGGCTGTCGTCGCCCCGGCGGGACGCCAACTGCAACTCTTCGGCCGTACCGATCCGATCGAGCTGGTCGGCCGACCAGGGTCTGGTCTCGCTCATGGCGTACAGGCTAAGGCCGTGACCACCGAGCAAACAGGCCCTGGCAGTACGACGCTGGTCCGAGGCAGCGGGCAGAATCGGCCCGAAGACACGAACCATCCGGGAGGTCACGATGTACGTGGTGTTGCTGCGCGGGGTCAACCTCGCCGGTCGGCGGGTGCCGAGCGCCGAGTTGAAGGAGGTCGCAACCGGGCTCGGGCATCAGCAGGTGTCCACCTACATCAACAGCGGCAACGTGATCTGCTCCTCCGACCTGGCGCCGTCGGAGCTCGAGGCCGGCTTCGAGGAGGCGCTGGCCGACCGGTTCGGCTTCGCCGTCGACGTGGTGGTCCGAAGCGGGGCGGAACTGGCAGCGGTGGTGGCCGCCAATCCCTTCCCAGACGGGGATCCGAAGCAGGTCCAGGTCGGTTTCACCAAGACACCGATCGATCCGAAAGCCGCGGGCCGGATCGCCGCGCTGGCCTCGGAACAGGAGCGGTTCGAGCTCGCCGACCGGGAGGCCTACGTCGACTTCGCCGGCGGACTGGCCAAGAGCAAACTCGCGGCCGCGCTGCCCAAGGTGATCGGCCAGACCACGACCTCGCGCAACATCCGGACGGTGACCAAACTGGCCGAGCTGGCGGCGGCATCGTGAGCTCCGGCGGACCCGCCGAGTGACCGCGAACCAAACCTGTGGACCCGGACGGCGAAGCCGGCCGTGTCGCTCTGACGGCTGTCCGAGCCGAAGACTAGGGTGGGCGGTCTAGCTGACTTCCCCGCAGCTATATCCTTCAGACCCGCCTCGGGATCTCCCTTCCGAGGACTGCGGCGACGTCGATTTGCGGAGGTAACGCGGCATCCATGTCTGGGCATGCATCGAAGTCCGATTCGTTCGTCCATCTGCACGTTCATTCCGAGTATTCGATGCTGGATGGTGCGGCTCGGATCGATGATCTGATGGCGGGTTGCCAGCAGATGGAGATGCCGGCGATCGGTTTGACCGATCACGGGTTCTTGTTCGGTGCCCATGAGTTTCATGCCGCGGCGACGAGGGCTGGGGTCAAGCCGA
>DATCVL010000509.1:0-10377 GCA_036566865.1 Microlunatus sp. | reverse complement strand
AGCGGCCCTTGATCCTGACGCCGATGCTGATCGGCCCGCTCCACCGAGAAGCCCGATCCACCGAGAAGCCCGATCCACCGAGAAAGTGGCCCCTCTTCCTGTCCCAGAAGGGCCACATCCTCGGTGGACCCGGGTCCTACTCCTCTTCGCGGCACTCCCCTTCGCGATCGGCCTGCCCGGTCCGGCGGCGTTCCCACCATGCCGGCTGCTCCAAGGTCCAGCGATCGCGATTGTGGTCGCGGCCGAGACCACGGTCCCAGGCATTGCGCAGCCGCCGGACCAGACGCGGACGATCCCGCATCAGATCGAGGCTGTCATAGCGAGTCACCGTCACATTGGCGGCCTCGAAACGCTCCTCACGGATGTTGTCCTCGCGGTGTTGTTGACGCTCGCGGTGCCCGGTTCCGTCGAACTCCGAGGCCAATGCTGCGACGGGATCGAACAGATCCGGAATGCCGAGCAACCGTTCACCCCAGAAGACCGGAACATTCAGCAGCGGCGACGGGAGTCCTGCCTGGTATTGGTAGCAGAAGCGCAGTCGGGACTCCCACGGACTCCGAATTCCCGGACGACCGATCACGGCCGCGGCGCGTGCTTGCTTCGAGCCCGTCACCCGCGGATGCCTCTCGGCAAACTGGATCAGTTCGTCGACCAGAATCCCGGCCTGTGTCGCCATCGCATCGACGAAAACGACTGCCTCCTCCAGTGATGCCGACCAACGGGCACCGTCGAATGCAGTTCGCAGCGGCGAGGTGACCTTCAGTCCGTGTCGCGTCACGACTTCTTCGTCCGGTCGCGTCACGACTTCTTCGTCCGGAACAGAACTGCCGCGATAGCACACGCCGGGCCGCTGCCGCCGCTTCAGCCCTAGACAGTCGACCGGGAACCGGGCGAAGGTCCAGGCATCGATCCCGTCCAGCCAATGCGCGCCGTGGATGTACGCCGCTGCCCACCCGCCGATGACTCCGCGGCCGGCAATCGCCTGTCCGACATCGAGAATGCGCTGTGTAGGTTCCTCGCCGGCAGCGCTCGCCGGCAGGTAGAGGCCGTGCGACACCCGTCGCCAGTTCGGTCCTCGCAGTTTTTTGGGTGTGATGCCGCAGGCGAGAAGCTCGTGCCGAGCCCGCGCCAGGTGGGCTCCCGACAACTCCGCTGCAAATCGCGTACGTTTCACCGGGACAGCGTGCCGAGATCTCCAACTGGCCTCGGCGAAGTTGTCCACACCCCAGAGGCGGTGGCGCGCTGCTCGGCCGGCTGCCTTGCTCGTCAGCCGAATCCACCGAGCAATTGGCCCTCACACCACCAGGTGAAGGGCCATCTCCTCGGCGCATCGGAATTGACCAAACCACCCACGGGTCATCCACCACTCCCTCGCGGCAGCAGGCAGTCAACCAGACCGCGCTACAAATTGACCGCGCAATCGGACCGCAATGAATGACCCGTCGAGCGCGCCAGCGCGAGACCGGCGCGAGCGCAGCGAAGCCACCGACGTAACCGATCCACCAAGAGCGCCCACGGCCGGGGGGTCCGGGGGTCGCCCCCCGGAACGCAAGCCGCCAACGAAAACCGCCGCAGCGGCACCCACCCGACCGCGCTACAGGTACTGCCCGGTATTGGAGACGGTGTCGATCGAGCGGCCCGGCTGAGTCCCCTTGTTCGAGGAGATCAGGGTACGGATGAAGACGATCCGCTCGCCCTTCTTGCCGCTGATCTTGGCCCAGTCGTCCGGGTTGGTGGTGTTCGGCAGGTCCTCGTTCTCGGCGAACTCGTCCACGCAAGCCTGCATCAGGTGGCCGATCCGCAGACCCTTCACGCCGGAGTCCAGGACGTCCTTGATTGCCATCTTCTTGGCTCGATCGACGATGTTCTGGATCATCGCGCCGGAGTTGAAGTCCTTGAAGTAGAGGATCTCCTTGTCCCCGCCGGCGTAGGTGACCTCGAGGAACTGGTTCTCCTCCGATTCCTCGTACATCCGGGTCACGGTGCGTTCGATCATGCCGTTCACGGTGCGCGACCGATCACCGCTGAATTCGCCGAGATCCTCGGTGTGCAAGGGCAACGTGGTCGTCAGGTACTTGCTGAAGATGTCTCGCGCGGCTTCGGCGTCCGGCCGTTCGATCTTGATCTTGACGTCCAGTCGGCCCGGTCGCAGGATCGCCGGATCGATCATGTCCTCGCGGTTCGAGGCGCCGATGATGATCACATTGTCCAGACCCTCGACGCCGTCGATCTCACTCAACAGCTGCGGCACGATGGTGTTCTCCACATCGGAGGACACCCCGCTGCCGCGGGTCCTGAAGAGCGAATCCATCTCGTCGAAGAAGACGATCACCGGCATCCCGTCGGTGGCCTTCTCCCGGGCCCGCTGGAAGACCAGCCGGATGTGCCGCTCCGTCTCACCGACGTACTTGTTCAGCAGCTCGGGGCCCTTGATGTTCAGGAAGAAGCTCTTGCCCTCACGGCCGGTGCGTTCGGTCACCTTCTTGGCCAGCGAGTTGGCCACCGCCTTGGCGATCATGGTCTTGCCACAACCGGGCGGGCCGTACAGCAGGATGCCCTTGGGCGCCTTCAATTCGTGCTCGGCAAAGAGATCGCGGTGCAGGAACGGCAACTCGACCGCATCCCGGATGGCCTCGATCTGGTTGCCCAGGCCGCCGATCTCCTCGTACCCGATATCGGGCACTTCCTCCAGCACCAGCTCTTCGACGTCCATCTTCGGCACCCGCTCGTAGGCGAAATGCACCCGGCGATCGACCAGCAGGGAATCACCGGAACGCAATCGTTCATTGCGCAGTCGATCGGCCAGCCGGACCACGCTCTCCTCGTCGCCGTGCCCGACGATCAGGGCGCGCTCGCCGTCGGCCATCACCTCCTTGAGGCTGACCACCTCGCCGACCTCGTCGAAGGTGAGGATGCCGACCACATTCAGGGCCTCGTTCAAGATCACTTCGCGGCCGGGTTCAAGATCATCGGCCTCGATCTCCGGGCTGACGCTGACGCGCATCTTGCGGCCGGAGGTCCAGATGTCGGCGGTGTGATCATCAACCGCGGACAGGAAGACGCCGAAGCTGGCCGGCGGTTGAGCGAGCCGATCGACCTCTGCCTTGAGCGAGATGATCTGCTCCCGCGCCTCGCGCAGGGTGGTGGCAAGGCGCTCGTTGTTGGCCGATGCCGCCCGTACGTCGGCGCGGGCGTCGGCAAGGCGTCGCTCCAGCGCCGCCAAGTCATGGGGATGGGAGGAGACTCGCTCGCGGAGCCGGTCCAGTTCGTCAGTCAGTTGGCCGATCCTGAACAGCAGGGCTTCACGATCATGCTGAAGATCGTTGCCCTGGCCGGATTCGTGCCCGCTGAAGTCCTCGTTCGCACTGGTCCGGCGGTCGGGTGTTTCAGTCATGTGGACACCTCCATGACGAAACAGTACCCGCGACCAATGTCGGAACAGGGTCAGTTTTTCTCTTGCTGGGACGCGTGTTTGGTTACGGTTTTGTTCCCTCATCGGCACGTTCGCCGTCCTTGCCGTCCTCCTCGACGCGACGTCGCGGTCCGGTGTAGTCCTCCCCGTACGCCCCCGGTGCCGGCCGCCGTTTCCGCGCCGGAGCCGTCACCCCGGGTGCCAGCCGGCGGGCCGTGAGCAGGAAACCGGTGTGGCCGACCATCTGATGGGAGGGCCGGATCGCCAGTCCCTCCACGTGCCAGCCGCGCACCATCGACTCGGTCGCTTCCGGCTCGGTGAAGCCGCCGTGCACCCGCAGGGTCTCGGTGATCCGGCCGAGCTGGGTTGTGGTCGCGACGTAGCAGCAGATCACCCCGCCGGGGATCAGCCGCTCGGCGATCACGTCCACGCACTCCCAGGGCGCGAGCATGTCCAGTACCACCCGGTCCACCTCGGTCGGCGCGCCCGGATCGGACGCCTCGCCGTCGGACAGTGCCTGGGCCAGGTCGCCGAGTCGCAGGTCCCAGCCCGGATGCTCGGTGCCGAGGAAGGTCCGGACGTTCTTGGCCGCGATGTTGGCGAAATCCTCGCGGCGCTCGTAGGAGGTGAGCCGCCCGGTCGGACCGATCGCCCGCAACAGCGCCAGGCTGAGCGCTCCCGAACCGGCGCCGGCCTCGAGCACCCTGGCGCCGGGGAAGATGTCCGCGCCGACCACGATCTGGGCGGCGTCCTTGGGATAGACCACCTGTGCCCCGCGCGGCATCCCGGTACTGAACTCCCCCAGCAGCGGTCGCAGCGCCAGATACTGGACGCCGCTGACCGAGGTCACCACCACGCCCTCGGGCCCGCCGATCAGGTCGTCGTGCGCGATCGCGCCCTTGGCGGTGTGGAACCGCTGTCCCTTGGCCAGCAGGATCGAGTGTCGTCGACCCTTGGGATCGGTCAGGGTGACGCGCTCGCCTTCTCGCAGCGGTCCGGTACGGACGCCGGAGTAGGTCGCCGGGTCCGGGATCGGTGCTTCGACCGGTTCGTTTCCTTGAGGATCGGTTGTCGCCCCTGCGACAAGCCCAGTGCCCTGGGCGTCGTACTGGTTCATTGCTCTTCCTTGAATCCCCACAAGCCGAGTTGCCAGCCCGGGCCGAATGCATTGGCAGTGACGGTGGCCTGCGAGCCGGCGTAGACGAACTCGTTGGTCTGCGAGATCGGCAGCACCACCTTCTCGGCGTAGGCCGCCGTCTGCAGCTGGGCCAGCGCCGCGTTGAGTTGTGGCGTTGCGATGCCGGCCTGGCGAGCCTTCGTATCGGCCGCGGCGATCTCCTTGGCCTGACTCTTCATCGGATGATCCAGGATCGGTTGCAACCAGGAGATGCCCGTACTGGTCCACGACTTGCGGTCCACCAACTGCAGATCGGCATCGGGGTCATTGCCCCGCAACAGCACGCTCAGGCCGCCGGTGTCCTCCAGCCGGGTCCGGATCTGGGTCGCCAGGTCCAGACTGTTCGGCGCGGTCGGGTCGTAGCCGAGGGTGAGCTGAATCCGGTTGTTCCAGCTGACCTCGATCTTGGCCTTTCCGCCCAACGGGAACGACGGGCGATGTCCGGGGACACCGTTGGGCACCACCGAGTCCAGGGTGCGGTCCTCCTGCAGTGCCGCCGAGATCGCCGTCCGCAGGTCCGTCGAGTCCCGATGCTTGGAGTCCGGGTTCCACAACAGTTGCTCCACCCGCGCGCCGGGCAGCACGGTCTGGGTGAAGCCGGCCTTGCTGCGTTGGTCCTTGGACGAACTGATCTGGGTCTGCAGTCGTTGCTGGGCCGCCATGCTCAGTCCCCGCCACACCACGTCGACCTCGTGATCGGTCATCGCCTGCTCGATGCTGGCCGAGTCCGGCATGGTCCGCAGCAACAGCTTCTCGATCCGGGCGCCGGCGAAGCCGATGTAGTCGTCGTACTTCTTGAACTCGATCGCTCCCTTGCCGATCTTGCTCACCGTGAACGGTCCGGAGCCGACGATCGGATCATCCATCGGCCGGACCTGGTCGGAGTTGTAGATCTTGGCATCGACGATCGAGGCGGCCGGCGCCGCCAGGCCCCAACCGAACTGGGTGTCCTCCCGACTGAGGATGAACCGGATCGTGCTCGGGTCAGGAGTTTCGATCCGGCGCAGTGAGGACAGCTGCGATGCCGAGGAGCCCGCGACATCGAGGCGGGTCGCCCGCTCGATGCTGAACTTCACGTCGGCCGAGGTGAGCGGGTCGCCGTTGCTGAATTTCAGCTTCTGCCGCAGCGTGCACTCGTAGGTGGTCTTGGACGGGAACTGACAATCCTGGGCGGCGTCCGGCTTCAGGAATCGGCCGGTCGGGTCGGCGGTCATCAGCCGCTGGAACACGTTCTGGGTCAGCATCGTCGACGCGGTGTCGTGGACGGCGGCCGGGTCGGCAGTGATCACCTTGTCGGTCGTCATCACCGTGAACGGCCGCTTCGGCGTGCCACTGGCGCTCGCCGACGGCGACGGTTGTTGATCATCGGAGGTGCACCCGGCGGTGATCAACAGGCCGATCACCGCCACCGCCGCAACGGCTGCCCGACGGCATCGCCGGAAGGTCTCAGTCCTCATCGTCACCGTCGCGAGGCAGCAGCCGAGCCACCGACGCCGCGTCCAACTCGGCCAGCGATCCGACCCGCACCTGCCGCGGCGCGGTCGGCACCGGGACCACGTTCTCGATCACCACCACGGTCGCACCGGCGTCGCCGCCGGACTTGGCACCGGGCGGGCTGTCCTCGAAGACGACACAGTCGTCCGGACGTACGCCGAGCTGCCGGCAGGCGGACAGGTACGGCTCCGGATGCGGCTTGCCGTGGCTCACCTCGTCTCCAGCCACCGAGGCCTGGAACGACCCTGCCGGAAGCTGCTCGATGATCACGTCCAGTAGCGACCGGTAGGACGCCGAGACCAAAGCACACGGCACCCCGGCCAGCCGCAGCGATTCGAGCAACTCACGGGCGCCCGGTCGCCACGGGATCGGCCCGCGCCGGCAGAAGTCGATCACCACCTGCAGCAGTTGATCGACGATCCACTCCGGTCGCAGATCGTCGCGGCCGATCACGCCGGCCATGTAAGCACCGGACTCCAGCAGCGAGCCGCCGACCAGCTTGTGGGCGTGCTCCTCGTTCCACTCACCGCCGAGCCTCGGGATCAGCTCGTACTCGGCGGCGATCCAGATCGGCTCGGTGTCGGCAAGCGTGCCGTCGAAGTCCCAGAGCGCGGCGGCCAGCCGGCTACCCGGAACCGGCCGGTTGCTCAGCCGCGGCACACCGTCGATCGACAGCTCGGGAGTTCCGACCGGCGGCGGGGACTGGATCGACGATGAGGATGGGCGGGATACGGAGTCGCTGATCATGGCGTACGCGATTCTCCCAGGTTCCTCGGTCACCTGGCCAATCCGCCGCAGGACGGAATTGCCGCTGCCGCCTCGGGGCGAGACCCTATGCTGAGAGTTCACTCACGCTCCGTCACCCGATCGAAGGCTGCTTGTGGTCGACAACACCGAACTCCGTCCCGACGCCACCGCCGAGCTGACCGCTGCCCTGCAGCAGCGGATCCTGGTGCTGGACGGCGCGATGGGCACCATGGTGCAGCGGTACAAGCTCGAGGAAGAGCATTACCGCGGGGATCGGTTCGCCGACTGGCCGAGCGACCTGAAGGGCAACAACGACCTGCTGGTGCTGACCCAGCCGCAGATCATCCGCGACATCCACCTGGCCTACCTCGAAGGCGGGGCCGACATCGTCGAGACCGACACCTTCAACGCCCAGCAGGTGTCGCTCACCGACTACGGCATGCAAGAGCTCGCCTACGAGCTCAACGTCGCCGCGGCCAGATTGGCCCGGGAAGCCTGCGACGAGATGACCGCCAAGACACCGGACCGGCCGCGCTGGGTGGCCGGCGCGATCGGTCCGCTGAACAGGACGGGCTCGATCTCTCCTGATGTGAACGACCCCGGCGCCCGCAACATCGACTTCGACCGGATGGTGACCGCCTACCTGGAGCAGGCCCACGGGCTGGTCGACGGCGGTGCCGACATCCTGCTGATCGAAACGATCTTCGACACCCTGAACAGCAAGGCCGCGATCTTCGCGATCGAGCGGCTGTTCGCCGACCACGGCCGACGCTGGCCGGTGATCATCTCCGGCACCATCACCGATGCCTCCGGCCGGACCCTGACCGGCCAGGTGACCGAGGCGTTCTGGAACTCGATCCGACACGCGGATCCGTTGATCATCGGGTTGAACTGCTCGTTGGGCGGCAAGGAACTCCGGCCGTACGTGGCCGAGCTGTCCCGGGTCGCCAACTGCTTCGTGCATGCCTACCCCAATGCCGGTCTGCCCAATGCGTTCGGCGAATACGACGAGACACCCGACGACATGGCCGAGATCGTCGGTGACTACGTCGAGTCCGACCTGGTGAACATGGTCGGCGGCTGTTGCGGCACCACACCCGATCACATCGCCGCGATCGCCAAGCAGGTCGAGGGAGCTTCACCTCGTACCCCGAGCAAGATCAAATCCGCACTGCGGCTGTCCGGGCTGGAGCCGCTGACCATCGACGACGACTCGTTGTTCGTCAATGTCGGCGAGCGCACCAACATCACCGGCTCGGCCCGGTTCCGGAAGTTGATCAAGACCGGCGACTACAACGCCGCCCTGACCGTGGCCCGCCAGCAGGTCGAGAGCGGCGCCCAGGTGATCGACATCAACATGGACGAGGGCATGATCGACGGCGTCGCCGCGATGCAGCGCTTCACCCGGTTGATCAGCAGCGAGCCGGACATCAGCCGGGTCCCGATGATGATCGACTCCTCCAAGTGGGAAGTGATCGAAGAGGGCCTGAAGAACGTCCAGGGCAAGTCGATCGTCAACTCCATCTCGCTGAAGGAGGGCGAAGAGCCCTTCATCGAGCACGCGCGGTTGTGCCGGATGTACGGCGCCGCGGTGGTGGTGATGGCGTTCGACGAGGACGGCCAGGCAGACACTCTGGCGCGGCGGCAGCAGGTCTGCCGGCGGGCCTACGACATCCTCACCGAGCAGGTCGGATTCCCGGCCGAGGACATCATCTTCGATCCCAACGCCTTCGCCCTGGCTACCGGCATCGAGGAGCATGCCACCTACGGCACCGACTTCATCGAGGCGGTCAGTTGGATCAAGCAGAACCTGCCCGGCGCCAAGATCAGCGGCGGCATCTCCAATGTGTCGTTCTCCTTCCGTGGCAACAATGCTGTCCGGGAAGCGATCCACGCTGTCTTCCTGTATCACGCGATCCAGGCCGGGCTGACCATGGGCATCGTCAACGCCGGCGCACTGGCCGTCTACGACGAGATCGATCCCGAACTGCGCGAGCGGATCACCGATGTCGTCCTCAACCGTCGGCCCGATTCCACCGAACGGCTGTTGGAGATCGCCGACAAGTTCGCCGGCACCGGCGAACAGCGGGAGGTGGCCGACGAGCAGTGGCGTTCGCTGCCGGTCGCCGAGCGGATCACCCACGCCCTGGTGAAGGGCATCGACGGCCACGTCGAGGCCGACACCGAGGAGCTGCGGACGGAGATCGCCGAACGCGGCGGTCGCCCGCTGGAGGTGATCGAGGGCCCGCTGATGGACGGCATGGGCGTGGTCGGTGATCTCTTCGGCGCAGGCAAGATGTTCCTGCCGCAGGTGGTGAAATCCGCCCGGGTGATGAAGAAGGCGGTCGCCTACCTGATCCCCTTCATCGAGGACGAGAAGTCCGACGACGACGTCAGCACCAACGGCACCGTGGTGATGGCGACGGTGAAGGGCGACGTGCACGACATCGGCAAGAACATCGTCGGCGTTGTGCTGCAGTGCAACAACTATCAGGTGATTGATCTTGGTGTGATGGTGCCGGCACAAAAGATCTTGGACCAGGCCCGGGAACACAAGGCCGACATCATCGGCCTGTCCGGTCTGATCACGCCGTCGTTGGACGAGATGACCAACTTCGCCGCCGAGATGGAGCGTCAAGGACTTGACATCCCGTTGCTGATCGGCGGAGCCACCACCTCGCGGGCGCATACCGCGGTCAAGGTCGATCCGCAGTACCACGGCCCGGTGGTCTGGGTGAAGGACGCGTCCCGATCCGTACCCGTGGTGGCCACCCTGCTCTCCGACGAACGGCGGCCCAAGCTGCTGGAGGAGCTGAAGACGGACTACGACGGGCTGCGGGAACGGCACGCCGGCCGTAACAACGATCGCAAGATCCTCGGCATCGACGACGCTCGGGCCGATCGGACCCCGATCAAGTGGACCGACTACCACCCGCCGCGGCCGCGCCTGCTGCTGCAGCAGGCACGCGACACCCATACCGACGACTTCCACGAGTCGGCTGTGCCGCTTCAGTACGTGAAGAAGGTCGAGAATTATCCGCTGGCCGAGCTGCGGGAGTTCATCGACTGGCAGCCGTTCTTCAACGCCTGGGAGATGAAGGGGCGCTTCCCCGACATCCTCAACAACCCGTCCACCGGCGAGGCCGCCCGCAAGCTCTGGGACGACGCGCAGCAGATGATGGACAAGATCATCTCCGAGAACTGGTTACAGGCCAACGGGGTGTTCGGACTGTTCCCGGCCAACGCCGTCGGCGACGACATCGAGGTGTACACCGACGAGCATCGCCGTACGGTGCGGACCACCCTGCATCAACTGCGGCAGCAGAGCGAGCATCGCGACGGCGTACCGCACCGGAGTCTGGCCGACTACGTCGCCCCGGTCGACACCGGCTTGCGGGACTATGTCGGCGCGTTCGCGGTCACCGCCGGCCTGCGGATCCAGGAGAAGATCGCCGAGTTCAAGGCGGCGCTGGACGACTACAGCGCGATCCTGCTGGAGTCGCTGGCCGACCGGCTGGCCGAGGCATTCGCCGAGCGGCTGCATCAG
>DATCVL010000508.1:0-23439 GCA_036566865.1 Microlunatus sp. | reverse complement strand
AGCCGACCACTTGGTCCAGCGGGACATCGGTGCTGCGGCGCCCCATCGACCCGCCGTCGCCCAACGCGTCCAGAGCAATGTCGAAGGGGATCAGACCACCTTCGGACCGACGAGTACGAATCCGTCTGCCACGTCGCATGGTTTGGACAACCTCCGGCCGGTTGGTGGCATTCCCGGCCGACGGGCCCTACTGGTGATCGACGTCGACGCCGGGCCCGGCCTTCGGGTTGCCGGTCTCGCAACCGGTGACGAAGACGGCCCGGACCCCGTTGTCGCGGTGCAGGAAGACCAGGTAGCCGGTGTCGCCGTTCAGTACGGTCGGGCGGATGCCGGTGATCCTGCCGTCGGTCACCTTGCGGACGCAGAACCATGCCTGGGTGAAGCGGTACGCCGACAGGTCGCCCTGCGCGACCTCAGCGGCGGCGCTGGCGTGCAGCGCCCCGGGGCTGACCACCATCGGCCGATCCTGCGATGGTTCCGCGGCACCCGCCGAGGCGCTGGCCAGATAGCCGCCGAAACCGACTGCCGCAGCCAGCGCGGTGGCGGCCAGCGCACCGCCGGCGAACTTGGCCCGCAGGCCGCGCCGCGGTGCGAGGGTGTCGGCGAAGTGTTCGGCGAGGTCGGGCTTGGTGATCCGGCCGCTGCCGTGGGTGCTCGGACGAGTCGGCTTGTCGGCGTACGGGGCGCCGGCCGTCGGCGGCCGGTCCGCGTGCTTGCCGGGGCGGGCGGCAGCCGCGGCCTCCCGTCGGGTCTGCTCGTCGGCGAGTGTCTGTTGAAGTTGGGCGAACACCGCGTCCGGCATCGAAGGGGCCGGTGCATGGGCCAGTTGTTGGCTGACCTCGGCGAGTTCGTCGGCGCGAGCGCGGCAGGCGCCGCATTCGGCCAGATGGGCCTCGACCTCGCTGGTTCGCTCGGGGGAGAGCAGACCCTCGCCCGCGTCGGCCAGCTCGTCGAGGTCAATGTGGTCGCCGTGGTCAACGGCGTCGCCGGCCACCTGAGGGGTTTTCACCATGCCCGGATCACCGCCCAGCCGATTCACTGGCCGCGGGTATGAACGATCGGCGCATCAGACGGCTCATCATCCTTCCGATCGTGGGTCGTCGACCCGGCTTGCATTTCGCGGCTGCGGCACCGTCGTACCGGGATCCTCGGCGGCGTCCCATTCGATCAGACCACGGGTTCTCAACCGGTCAAGGGTGCGGCGTGATCGTTTGTCCAGTTCCGCCTCGGGCGCATAGCTCAGCAGCCACTCGAAGAAGCTGGAGTGACCCTTGCGCATCAGCGCGGTCGGCACGTAGTAGCTGGTCGCCTCGCCCGCCAGCCGGACCCGGTACGAGGGTCCGCTGCCCGTCAGATACTCCCGGACCGCGACCACCTGGCGGCCGTCGATCAGGTGCCGGTGTCGGAACCGGCGAACGGTCAGCTCCGGCCCGTCCAGCTCCATCACCGCGCGAGTCCGGCCCCAGACCACGGCCAAGAAGCCGCACCACAGCAACACCAGCACGACGGCGGCGCCCAGCCAACCGTGGGCATTCGAGCGGGCCAGCACCAGGATGCACACCACCAGCCCGATCGTGGTGATCGCGACCGGGGTCTGCCAGTGATACGAGGACTGCAACACCTGGTGCTGTACGGGCCGGCCCATCAACCAGTCCTTCCTCGGTCGGCGGCGGCTTGCGCCGCAGGGCTTCGGGGTTGGGTGCTGCGAGCACCGTCCGAACGACGTCGCGGCGTCGGCTCCGGTTCCGCCGGTCCGGTGTGATTCTCGTCGTCGACCCGCAGGTGTCGAAGCAGCGGCAGCAGCTTGGCCCGACCGCGGGCACATCGGCTCTTGATGGTTCCGGTGGCGCAGCCGAGCATGCCGGCGGCTTCCTCGACCGAGTAGCCCTCCATGTCCACCAGCACCAACGCTGCTCGCTGATCCGGATTGAGGCTGGCCAACGCGGCGTTGATGTCGGCCCGCTCCTCCTGCTCCAGGACGGGGTCGGTGGTGTCGGTACTGGCCGCCAGCTCTGCGGCGCGCTCCGGATCCTCGGGCAGCGGATCAGCGGCCCGTACCTTGTTGCGGCGGATGCGATCCAGACAGGCGTTCACCACGACCCGATGCAGCCAGGTCGTCACCTGGGCCTCGCCGCGGAAGCTGGCTGCTCGCCGGAACGCCGAGATGTACGCCTCCTGCAACGCATCCGCGGCCTCCTCCGGATTCCGCATGGTGCGCAAGGCGACGGCCCACATCCGGTCCTTGTGCCGTGCGACCAGGATCGAGAAGGCCAGTGGGTTGCCGGCCACGTGGGCCGCCATCAACTCGTGGTCGGACAGTTCTGCGAGCGGGCCGGCAGCGCGATCCAGCTCGGCCGGGGTGGTCGGCACCGGTTGCGTCCTGGTCCGCACCGAGTCGTCCGAGCGGATCGGACCAGCCGCCGCGGCAGCCGATGGGGTGGGCGTCACGACAGAACCTCGGCCTCATAGATCCCGCCGCGGTAGTTGCCCCCCTCCTTCGGCAAGGAGGTCAGGAATACCAGCACGTAGCGGGTTTCGACCTGTTCCTTCGGGGTCAGCGTCGCAGACTCGCCGGCACCCTTCTGCTGCGCCACCGTACGCCAGCTCTTCAGATGATCCATGTCCGGTTCGTCGGCGCTGCTGTCCTTCGGCACCCGGATCTGAAGGTTGGTCCCGTCGCCGGAGAGCAGCAGCTTCACTTCCCGCACGGTCCGGGCCTGGCCGAGATCGAGGACCACGCCGACACCGGGCTTGAGGTTCCCCAGGTCGGGACTGCCGTAGTAGGAGAGCGTCCGCCAGCGGGTCTGCGGGTCACCGTCGTAGACGTACTGGACCTCGTCCGGATTCTCCTCGCCGTTGCCCGGCGGCGGATCGAAGTCCTGTGCGCCGACGATCTTCACCGGCCGCGGCTGGGCCGGCGCGGCCGAGGACGACTTCGCAGACGGGGACTGATCGGTGCGCGCCGCCGGACCGAGGCCGCGGGCGGTCAACACGGTGACCACGACGGCCGCGATCAGCATCGCGATCACGACCAGCCAGATCCACCGCTTCGGCCCGGCCCGACGCTTTTTCGGATCCGGCCTCGGCGGTGTCGGGGGGATCGTCGGACTGGCTGCCGGACGGGCCGGGCTGCTCGAGGTGTTGGTCCCGGAGGCGATGCTGCTGGCGCGCTCGACGACGGCGTACGGGGTGGCCGCGGCCGCCTCGAAGGACGGGTCCTCGGCCTCGGTGTCCTCGTTGAGGAAGAGCGGCTGGGGATGCCGCAGCCGCCGCTCCAGATCACTGGAGGCGTCGGCCGATCCGAGCACCCGGTCCAGTTCGCCGACCAGCTCCGCCGCGGTCACGATCCGCGGCGCATGCTGTCGGGGCACCGGACTGAGCAACTGGTCGCAGACCCGATCCAGGGTCGGCGAGACTCCGTGCCGGACCTGCCGCGGGGTCAGCCAGGGGTGGCCGCTCTCCTGCGCGGCACCATTGGCCGGCGGCGCTTCGGGCAGCCCGAATTCGGCGCTGCCGGGCCAGCGGGCGACCAGGCAGGCGTACAACAGCCGGCCGAGGTCGTGGATGTCGGTGGCCTCGAGATCATCGGCACCGGTCGGCGCGTCCGCGTACTCCTGGGGACGCAGTGCCGCTTCGATCAACAACCCGACGATCTTGACGTTGCCGCTGGGGGTGATGACCACGGTGTCCGGATTCAGCCGGCGATGATGCAGGCCGCGGGCGTGTGCGCCGGCCAGAGCATCGGCGATCTCGCGGATCAGCCAGGCCGATTCGAGACCGGTCAGCGGTGCGGCGGCCAGGACCGACTGCAGGGACTGGCCCTTGGCGTACTCGCTGACGATGTAGCTGCCGATGGTGTCACCGTCCGGGGTGCGGCCGCCTTCCGGTACCGCATCGAGCACCCGCAGGAAGCGCGAGTCGGTGGCACCGGCGGCGCGCCGGCCGGAGGCCAGCAGGTCCGCGCTCCGGTCGTCTCCGTCCGGCAGCACGTGGATCACCACGGACCGGCTCAGCACCTGGTCGAAGGCCCGCCAGGTGTAGGCCGAACCCTGTGCCGGGGCGGCGCCGCTGGTGGAGGCGAGCAACTCCTCCAGCCGGTAGCGGTTGGCCAGTACGGTGCCGGCGGGCAGGTGGTCGGGCGGATCGAGCTCGGCTGCGGAACCCGACGAGACCGGACCATCCGGGCCGTCGGAATCGTCGGCCGGCCCGTCGGCCGCGGCCTCGAGTTCTGCCAGTGAGAATTCGGCGGTCTGGTCGGGATCGACGGAGTTCGGAGGTTGCCGAAGCCCTTCGCCGGCCGCTGCTTCGGCCGACTGCTCCGACTTTCCGCCCGTCATTGTTTGTTGCCCCGCTGGGAGTTTGATCGCTTGACGAATCCGGGTGACGGTCAACGCCTCAGTCGCTGGGTCAACCGCCGGCCAGCTGCCGGTTGCAGCCGCATCCGCCATCCCGGCTTCGATCGTGCCAGACTCCGGCGCTGCAGACACATTTGAACCGCCGTACGACGGGGAATCGGTATCGAACCGATCGGAGTCGGACCCGGCTGGGCCGCTCGCCGGGGGTTCGCCGGGACCGGATCCACGGCCGCCGCGCCGACGGAGCACGGTGTTGACGATCTGGTTGACCTCGGCGATCCGCAGCACCCGGGCGGTCCCGAGATAGATCCCGACGGCGACCAGACCGGCCACCGCCAGCCCGAGCGCCTGAACGCCGAGCCCGTCGGACCACTGGGAGAAACCCCAGGTGATCACGTACGCCGCCACCGCGGCCGGCAGGACCGCGAGGAAGACCCGTACGCAATGCACGGCGATCTCCCGGCCGCGAAGTCCGGGCAGCTTCTTGCCGAGCTGATGGAAGGAAACACCGAGGCCGACGATGTACGCGGTCGCGTAGGCCAGCGCCAGACCGGGGGCCACCCAATTCGGCTTGCCGATCGGCAGCACCAGCAACAACGCGGCGACGACGTTCACCGAGGCGATCAGGATCTGCAAGAAAAAGGTGGTCCGGGTGTCCTCCAACGCGTAGAAGGCACGCAGGCAGACGTACTGCAGAGTGAACGGCACCAGTCCGATCGCGAACGCGATCAAGGTCCAGCCGATCAACCCGGACTGGTCGGCACCGTTGCCGTGACCGAACAGCACATCCGCGATCGGGAAGCCGAGGGCGAGGAATGCGACCGAGGCCGGCAACAGCGCGGTCACCGTCAGCCGCATCGTCCGCACGACCTCGTCCCGGGCTCCGGTCAGGTCATGGGCCAGCACCCGCCGGGAGGTCGACGGCAGCATCGCGGTGACCAGCGAAACCGTGATCAACGAATGCGGCAGCATGAAGATCAAGTTGGCGTTCTGATAGACCGTCCAACCGGCGCCATGGCCCTTGGGCACCGCGCTGCTGGCCAGCCGGCTGACCACCACCAGGGCGAGCTGGGTGACGATCATGTAGCCGACCGTCCACTTGGCCACATGGCCGGCCCGGCCGAGCCCGGTGTGCCGGAAGTCGAAGCGCGGCCGGAAGTGGAAGCCGACCGCCCGCAGGAACGGGATCAGCACCAGCGACTGGGCGACGATGCCGAGAGTGGCGCCCAGACCGAGCACCAACTCCTGCTGCAGGGTGAACGGTGCGCCCAGGTCGCGTTCGCCCGGCCAGAGGATCAGGAACAGCCCGATCGAGGCGATGCCGACCACGTTGTTCAGTACCGGTGCCCACATCATCGGCCCGAACCTGCCGCGCGCGTTCAGCACTTGGCCGAGCATCACCGTGACGCCGTAGAAGAAGATCTGTGGCAGACACAGATAGGCCAGCATCACGATCGAGTCGAACTGACCGGACAGGTTCGGCGCCAGCCACTGACCGTCCAGATAGACCCGCATGATCAACGGCGCGGCCACGGTGGCAACGATCGCGATCAGCCCGATCGCGGACAGACCGAGGGTGATCAACCGGTTGGTGAAGGCCTCGCCGCCATCGGAGTCCTCGTGCATCGCGCGCACGATCTGCGGGACGAAGACGGTGTTCAGGACGCCACCGGCCAGCAGCAGGTAGATCGCCTGCGGGACCACGTTGGCGAAGCTGAACATGTCGGCCTGCCGGGTGCCGGCACCCAGCGCGTACACCAGCAGGGCAGCCTTGACGAAGCCGAGGACGCGGGAGAACCCGGTCCCGGCGGCCATGATCGCGGTCGCCGAGATCAGTCGTGACCCGCCGCCCGAGCGGGAGTCGGGCGAGGCGTGATCGTCGGTTCCGGCGTCGGAAGATCCAGTCGTCGGCTCAGCCATGCGGTACGCCGTCCGGGCGGATCTGCTCGGCGTCGGCGGAGGGTTCCGCAGGCTCCCGAACGGGTTGATCGGCTGCCGACAGTCGGCGGGGCCGGATGACGGTGTCCTCGGCATCGTCCGTCGCCTCGCCGCCCGGTTCGCCGTCGGCCGGCCCTGGTTCGGCCGCGGACAGCTCAGGCTCGGCAGCGTCCGGTTCGGCCTCGCCGCGTTCGCGGGCAACCTGTCGGATCCGCAACACCACCGTGCCGAGCAGCACGATGCCGGCAGCGATGGCGATCAGCCAGCCGACCAAGCCGGCCCTGGTGGCGTTCACCCGGATCGTCCGGGGCTCGCCGATGTCTTCGCCCTGGCGGCTCTCCAGCCGCAGCGTCACCGGCAGGTCACCGTTGGCGTCGGCATGGGCCGGCACCTGCGCGGGCAACTTGGCGCCGGCCGGGATGGCGCCCAGGTCGTCGGCGGGGACGTCCTCGAGCCGCAGCCGGGACTGGTTCGACGAGGACGCCACCAGCTGCACGACGACGGGCTGGTTGAGGTTGTTCACGATGGTCACCGGGACCTGTGCCGACGAACCGGTGAGGGTGATCTGCGGATTGCTCTCCACCTGGATCGCATCACCGTCGATCAGGTCGTCCAGGGACATCGGATTGCCGTCGGAGTCGGTCAGCAGTTGGCGCTGGGCTTCGATGAAGTTGTTCATCTGCCGCCGATGGCCGCGCCAGCCGGCGCTCGCCGCCCGGGCACCGGACTGATCGGTCAAGGCGGCGATGTTGCCCGGCCGGGCGAGTACGTGCTGGTAGGTGGTGAGGTCGGCGGTCAGCCGATCGATCCGATGCAGCTGCCGGTCGTTGAGTTCGTCGTCGCGGGCCGAGGCCGGGTAGTTGAGCTTGTCCCGCAGCGGCGTGGGCGGATCGGTGAGGAGGTCGCCGACACTGCGAGCCTTCAGCCACGGTGCGTTCTGGACCGCGGTCTCGCTGTTGGCCGCGTCGGCGCTGTCCACCACGCGGAGGCGTCCGAGGGTGCTGGCCGGCTCGCCGCTGACCGAGTCGATGTAGGTGTCCGCCAAGCCGGCCTGCCGCATCTGCACCTCGGTGTCCCTGGGATCCGGACCCGGGCCGGTGGACGCCTCGGTGTCGTAGCTGAGGATGGTCGGGCTGTTGTCCGCGCTGATCACCGGTCCGAGATTGCCGACATTGCCGTCGGCCAACAGCACGGCACGTGCACCGAGCTGCTTGGCCGCGGACAAGGTGGATCGGTCGGCGGCACCTTCGGCCGGCGTGACCAGGAGCGGCAGGTCGGCGGTCTCGGTCACCTTTTCGGCGGCCTGCTGGCCGTTCTCGACAATGTCCAGCCGGTCGGCATGGACCAGCGAGGTCAGATCGGCGTCGGCGTACGGCAACTGGAATCCGTCATGGCTGGACTGCATGGTGGAGAACCGGTCCAGCCAGGCGGCGGCCAATTGCTGGCCCGCGCCCGCGGTCTTCTTCTCGTCCGTACCGATCACCTGGTAGCCGGCCTTCATCGAGCGCAGCTCGGCGATCAGGTTGGGGTCGACGGCATAGCTGGTGTCCGGCTCATCGGCGGCGGTGAGCAGTGCATCCAACCGACCTCCGGCGGCCAGCTGATCGGCCAGCCGGTCGTCGGTGAAGATGCCGGTCCGAGTCATCGTCGGAGTGGCGGTCAGCTCCACCAGGGTGGAGGTGCCGATCTGGGATTGCCCCGGTTGCAGACCATCGGAGCCGGTGTCGCTGGTCACCGGCAGGTAGGTCCGGGCCCGGCCGACAGTGGCGACGCCGTTCTCGCGGACCTGAACGCCGACCAGATAAACGCCGGAGGTCGGCGAGGCCGACTCCAGCAGGTCACTGGCCTTGGCACTGACCATGAAGTCCTGTGACTGCCCGGGCTTCAGCTCCGGCTCGTCGTCGGTGTAGAGATCCTGGAACGCATCCGGGGTGCTGGAGCTGTACATCCGCTCGCCGACCGGATCGGTGGGTTCGGAGTTGTTGACGGAGTCCAGCTCCGAGCGGCTGGTGATCGGCACCAAGTTGCGCCAGATCGTGGCCTGCAGTCGGGACAACGAGTGGTCGCTGGTGTTGGTCACGGTGCCTTGGAAGACCACGGTGGAGTCGCTGTCCACGATGGACGGGCTGAGCCGGGTGAATTCGATCCGTACGTCGGATGCGGTTTCGGCGCTTGCCCTCGGGCCGGTGCCGGCCAGTACGAGGCCGACGCCGAGAAGCACGGCCAGGACCAGTGCGGCAAGGGTCGCGGAGTTCTGCCGGGCGACGCCGCGCCCGGACCCTGCCCAGCGCCCATCTTGCACTGCGCCAGCTTAATGGGACTCTTCTGCGCGGTTGGTTCAATGGCGCTCAGCCGTCGTTCATCGAATCGGCGCAGCGTCGACCGGGGCCTTTGCCGCGGTCACCACTAGACTCAACCGTCGTGCCTGAAAGCCCTGCCTCGTCCGAGATCGGCCCGAACAACGTGCTGACCGTGCAGATGAGGACCGCGATCGACCAGTTGTTGCAGACCGCCACCGTGGTCGATCGGCTGGGCGAGGTGTTCACTCAGGCCGGGCACCAGCTGTACCTCGTCGGCGGCAGCGTGCGGGATGCCGTCGGCGGCCGGCTCGGACAGGACCTGGACTTCACCACCTCGGCCCGGCCGGACGAGATCGAACGGCTGCTGCGGACCCTGACCAAGACGATCTGGACGGTCGGTCGTGAGTTCGGCACCATCGGCGGCCAGCTCGGCGGCTGGCAGATCGAGATCACCACCTTCCGGGCGGACTCGTACGTGTCCGAGAGCCGCAAGCCGGTGGTGCAGTTCGGCGACACCCTGGAGGGTGACCTGGTCCGCCGCGACTTCACCGTGAATGCGATGGCGCTGTCACTGCCGGACCACCACTTCATCGATCCCTACGGCGGGCTGGACGATCTGATCGAGCATCGACTGCGGACCCCGGCCGAGCCGGAGGTCTCGTTCAGCGACGACCCGCTGCGGATGATGCGGGCGGCCCGGTTCGCGGCCCGGCTCGGCCTGGTGCCGAACCCGGAATTGATCACGGCGATGACCGAGCTGCGGGAACGATTGCGGATCGTTTCGGCAGAGCGGATCCGGGACGAATTCTCCAAGCTGCTGCTGACCGATCGGCCGCGGGTGGGCTTGGATCTGCTGGTGCGCACCGGGTTGGCTGACATCTTCCTGCCCGAGTTGCCGGCGTTGCGTTTGGAGCGTGACGAACACCACCGACACAAGGATGTCTACGTGCACAGCCTGATCGTGCTGGAGCAGGCGATCGACCTGGAGCGGGCCCGTAACCACCCGCCGGATCTGATCAACCGGCTGGCTGCCCTGCTGCATGACATCGGCAAGCCGCGGACGCGGCGGTTCGAGGCCGGCGGCAAGGTGACCTTCCACCATCACGATGTGGTCGGGGCGAAGATGGCGCGGAAGCGGCTGAAGGCGTTGCGCTACTCCACCGACGAGATCAACGCGGTGGCCAAGCTGATCGAGCTGCACCTGCGCTTCCACGGCTACTCCGATGGCGAGGGCGGCTGGACCGATTCGGCGGTACGCCGCTACGTCCGCGATGCCGGTGGTCAGCTCGAGCAGCTGCACATGCTGACCCGAGCCGATTGCACCACCCGCAACCAGACCAAGGCGACCAAGCTGCGCAGGGCGTACGACGAGCTGGAGTGGCGGATCGACGAACTGGCCAAGCAGGAGGAGCTGGACGCGATGCGTCCGGACCTGGACGGCAATCAGATCATGCAGATCCTCGGCATCGCTCCGGGTCGTGCGGTCGGCGATGCCTACAAGTACCTGCTCGAACTGCGGATCGACAACGGGCCGATGGGCGAGGAACGGGCCACCCGCGAACTGCAAGCCTGGTGGGCTGAGCACAACGCCGACTCCTGAGCCGCGTCGCGCCGGATCATGATCAACTTCTGATCTTGGTCAGCACTGCGTCTGCCTGGTCGTTGTCGATCTTGTGGCCGGGATCGGTGAGGATGATGAAGGTCGCGCGATTGCCTTGTACGGCAGCGATCTCGGTCCAGTCGGTGCTGCCGTCGTAGGTGCGCTGATCGATCAGCGCACGATCTTGATCGGTGGAGATGATCTTGGCGTAGGTCTGGGCGTCCGGGTCGTCGCAGGCCTGGACCTGCTTGACGTACTGGGTGAAGTAGGCAGCGGCATCGTCGGCCGACTCGAATTGCATGATCAAACCGATGCCCGGTCTGGAGTCGGTGGCGCCGCGTTTGCCGTAGGTGCCCTCCAGCGCTGCGGTCGGATCGGGATAGTCGTCGCGGGTGATCGTCGCGCAGCCGACGGTGATGGTGTCCTGCGCGGCGTAGCGCGGATCGCGACCGTGCACCCAGGTGCCGTTTCCGCGGTAGCCCTGCTCGGCCCCGCCCTCACGGACGACCTTGCGCCAGCCGACCGGCACCGGCAGATCCTTGGCGGTCAGCGCTCCGGCGGTTTTCGGTGCCGGACCGGTCGGTTCCGGCGGTGGCGGCAGGGTGTTGGTGGTGGTCGGTTCCGGCGGCAGGCTGGGTTCGGGTGAGCCAGTGGTCGACGGGCTGCCCGCGGCCGACGCGCTGGTGCCGGGTGAGGTGGCGGTCGGGGTCGCCGGACTGCTCTGCCCGCCGGACGGACCAGGGTCGGGCTGACCGGTGTCGCAACCGGTGATCAACAACGAGCTGAGCAGCAGCCCGGACAACAGCACCCCGGTCCGTTGCCCGATGACCGCGCGCCGACCGCATCCGGATGGCGTCGGCGTCACCTGTCGTACTCGAAGTGCTGGTAGTCCTTTCCGGGACTCCATAGTCCGCCCCAGAAGTAGTCCCGGGATCGCAGCGCCTTGGTCAAGGTGCTGCTCAGGGTCAGCATGCCCGGCCGCCACGGGGTCCGCTTGATGTAGGCCTTGCCACTCTCCGGCCACCACTTCCCGTTGACGTCGCGGTACGGGTTCTCACGGGTGTTGACATCGATCGCGATGCCGTAGCTGTGCGGCGATTGCGCGTACGGATTGCCGGTCACCTTGCGGCAGTTGAACGCCGAGGTGTTGTCCGCCTCCATCTGCTTCGGATCGCTGCCGCCCCACAAGTTCGGGTTGTCCATCCGTCGGATCGACTTGCCCAGGCTGGCCTTGAAGGATGCGATCACGCTCTTCACCCGATCGGATCGGACGATCAGCACGCCACGATGCATCTTGTGGTCGAAGCCTTGGTAGTTCATCTTGATCGTGCGCAGCTTGGACGGTCCCACCGGGCATCCGGCGCGGTAGGTCTTGGCGACGTCCGCGCTGGTGGTCTGGGTGACCTTCGCGTTGAGCACCCGGGCACGCTTGACGGTTGCTACGTTGCTGCCTTCCCAGAACTGGCCGCGACCGTTCCAGTAGCGGACTCTGAGCCGGTAGCTGTCCAACGCGCCCTTGCCGGTGCTGAAGCGGAAATGGAAGCGGCCGTTGCTGTCGGTCCGGATGGTGCCCTTGTCGTGGTACGACGCGCCGGACTTGACCCGGAAGTGGATCAGCACCCCGGCGCGCGCCGGGAACACGGTGCCGGAAATGGTCGGCGTGCTCAGCGAGTCGATCGAGGGGGCCGGCTTGTTCATACGCGGGTAGGCGTTCTCGATGTTGATCTTGACCTCCCCGCTGCGGATGCTGCCGGAGTTGCTCGGGCTGCCGCCGAGGGTGGCGCGGAACCGCCGGATGCCCGGTCCTCGGGTGATCTTGCTGGTGCTCCATCCACCGTTCGCCTTGGTCGTGGTGCTGATCAACTTCTTCCAGCCACCGCTGGACTTGGCCCACCAGACCTCGACCCGCTGGCCGCTCTTGGCCGGCGAGATGCTGCCACTGAATCCGTACGATCCGATGTCCTGGAAGAACCGACCCTTGACCGGGGTGTTCAACGCGGCGACCTTCAAGGTGACCTTGCGCTCGGCGGCCGCGGCCAGGGTCTCGGCCTGCTGCGTTCTCCGGGGTGCCGACGAGTTGGTCGACGGCGACGGGTCGGCCGACTCGCTCGGTTCGCCGGTTTGTTTCGGTTCGCCCGTCTGCTTCGGATCAGTTGCCGACGGCGATGGGGACGCGGACTCCGTCAACGATCCGCTCGGCTGCTGTGCCGACGGCGAATCGGTCGGGCTGTCATCGCTCGACTCGGACGGCGCAGGCGATCGTGGCGAGGGTCGAGCCGTGGCCGGCGTGGCCGATGCCGGTCGGTCTGCCGTGGGGGTCGGTGACGGCGTCGGGCTCGCAGTCGGTTCGGCCACTGCCGGTGGAGCGAGCACGGTGAGTGCGACGATCGCGCCGGCCAGCGCCGCCCGGGAAAGGCGCAGCATGGGCTACAGCGAACCACAGCATCGCCGCGTTGTCGCGTACTTGGAGCCGGGTCGTTGCCACCGGGATCGAAGACAACGGCGGCCGCCGATGTCGGACCTCGGGATTACCGTCATCCAGCAATGACGTGCAGGGTTGTGCGCCGGAGACCGGAAGGGGACAGCGATGTCGCTGCGGTGGTATTCGATGGTGGTGGAATCGACCGATCATCGACGGCTCGCCCGCTGGTGGGCCGATGCCTTGGGCTGGGAGTTGATCTTCGACCTGGACACCGAGTGCGTCCTGGTTCCGCCGTGGGCTCGCGAGCTGGTCGAGCAGTTGGAGTTCCACCAAGTGCCGCCCGGGATGACGTTCGTGAAAGTTGATCATGTGAAGGCCGGGAAGAACCGGCTGCATTGCGATTTTGCTCCGCACACCAGTGACGACCGGGATGCCGAGATCGAACGGCTGATCAGCCTCGGCGCGAAGAAGGTCGACGTCGGTCAGCCGGCGGACGCATCGTTCACCGTGCTGGCCGATCCCGACGGCAACGAATTCTGCGTGCTCTCATCCCGCGACTTCTGATCGCCGACAGCCCCTTCCATCGTTGTAAGGATTCTGCTGTACTGCTCGATGGGTCTCGGGAGGGACCGCATCGCATCGCGGAGCGGTCAGCCGTCGAATGCTGTCGTGATCAGAGTCGATCAACCTGGAGCCGTCATGTTTCGTCGTCGCATCCGAATCCTGCTGGCCGCCACCGGCGCGCTGCTCCTGATCTTGGTCGGGATGTCACCGGCTGCAGCCGCGCCGCCCGCCGGCAGCGCCACCAACGGCACCCGGCTGATGCCCGGCGTCGCGCTCTACCCGCGGGTGCTGCGGCTGCAGCATTCCGGTACGGCCAACGGGCGGATCGTGGCGAGCGTGGTCACCTTCGGCGACTCCGGTGGCATCGGTGCGATCCTCGAGAGCCGGGACAACGGCCGGAGCTTCGATCGGATCGGTTCGATCACTGACCCGGGAGCGGCTCAGGGACTCTGCTGCTCGACGTTGTACGAGTTGCCGCGCCCGGTTGCCGACCTTCCGGCCGGCACGCTGCTCTGGGCCGCCTCGGTGGGTCAGGGTGCCGGCGATCAGCGGCGGATGACGGCACCCGTGTGGGCCAGCCGCGATCACGGACAGACCTGGCAGCAGCTGGCGACGGCGTTGACCGCGGCAAATGCCCGCGGTCTGTGGGAGCCGGAGTTCGCCGTCTCCCGGGACGGCCGGTTGGTTCTCTACATCTCCGACGAAACCCAGCAGCCGACGCACAGCCAGACCCTGATCGAAGCGATCAGCGCGGACGGCCGGACCTGGAGCACGCCGCGCAACGTGGTCGCCGCCGCCGATCCCGATCTGCGGCCGGGTATGCCGGTGGTTCGTCGGCTGCCGAACGGGACGTACCTGATGAGCTACGAGATCTGCGGTCCCGGCCAGGACTGCCGGCAACGCGTCCGGCGCTCGGCCGACGGGATCGACTGGGGTGATCCGACCGATCTCGGCCGGCTGGTCGCGACCAGGGACGGCCGACATTTCCGGCATGCGCCAACCGTCAGTTGGTACGACGACGGCAGCGGTGGCGGCGCACTGCTCAGCGTCGGCCAGATGCTCTACGACCGGGCCGGCGCAGTGGCCGCGGGCAACGGATCGACCATCCTGTCCACCAGTTCCGCGCCGGAGGGTCGCTGGACCTCGGCTCCGGCACCGGTCGCCATCGCCGATCCCTACGACAACTACTGCCCCAACTACAGCTCCTCGCTGCTGCCGATGCCGGAGCGTTCGGCGCTGTTGGAGCTGGCCACCGGGTACGACGCCGACGGCGTCTGCACGACCTACTTCGCCACCGGTGCACTGCCGCGCTGACACTTGTTCCCGAGCTTGCCGCGTTCTGAGCTCACCTCGGCTGACCGGACCGACCCTCCGCACCAGGCCGAATCGCGTTGCGAGCAGGTCGGTGCATGCGGCGTGGTCAGCCCACGGCGTGCGGACGGGGATTCGGACTGGTCGATTTCTGGCCGTCTCGTTCGTGTCATGGATGACGCGCCGCCAGCAGGCGGACTGACCCGGGAATGAAGGAGAAGCCGTGACCGACGAATCGATCCGCCCGTTTCGCATCGAGATTCCTCAGGCCGAGCTGGACGATCTGGCCGATCGGCTGGCCCGAGCTCGCTGGGCGCCGCCGGAGCCGACCGCACCGGACGACCCGAGGGCGGCGGGGGACTACGGCGTACCCAGCGACCGGGTGCGGGAGCTGGTTGCGTACTGGCGTGACGGCTACGACTGGCGGCGCTGGGAGGCGCGGCTGAACGCGTACCCGCAATTCCTGACCGAGATCGACGGGCAACGCATCCACTTCCTGCACGTGCGGTCGCCCCGGCCGAACGCCTTCCCCCTGCTGCTCACCCACGGCTGGCCCGGATCGGTGGCCGAGTTCCTGGACGTGATCGAGCCGCTGACCGAGCCGGCGGATCCGGGCGACCTCGCCTTCGACCTGGTGATCCCGTCGCTGCCGGGCTTCGGCTGGTCCGGTCCGACCACCAGCGCCGGGTGGGGACCGCAGCGGATCGCTCGGGCTTGGGCGAGGTTGATGGATCGGCTCGGCTACCGGCGCTACGGTGCCGCCGGCAACGACTGGGGTTCGGTGATCTCGCCCGAGGTCGGACGGGTCGCGCCGGATGCGGTGACCGGTGTGCATGTCACGCAGATCTTCTCGTCGCCGGACAACGAACTGCCGTACGCGCCGGCCAGCCCGCCGCCGGCCGACTTCGACGAACTCTCCGATCGTGATCGACAGGTGCTGGCCGGGCTGCGGCAGTGGCAGGCCATCGGAACCGGCTACCACCATGTGCAGGCCGAGCAACCGCAGACGTTGGCGCACGCGCTGTCGGATTCGCCGGTCGGTCTACTGGGCTGGAACAGCCAGGCGATGGGCGCCGTCGACGCCGACTTCGTGCTCACCCAGGTGTCGGTGCACTGGCTGACCGGCACCGCCGGCTCGGCCATCCGGATCTATCGCGAGGACGACCGGCAGAAGCCCGCCACCGGGCCGACCACGGCGCCGCTCGGGCTGGCACAGTTCGCCGCCGATATGCACGCGATCCGTCGCTACGCCGAACGTGATCATGCTCGGATCGTGTCCTGGAACGAGTACGAGGTCGGCGGACACTATGGCCCGCATCAGGCGACCCAGATCTATGTCAGCGACCTGCGCGGCTTCTTCGCTGCCCTGACCTCGCGCTAGTCCGGACGTCGTCCGATCATCCGTGACGCAAAAGAGCCCGAGCCGGCGGCGTGGGCCGGTTATGATCACCGCAAGCGGTCCGTGACTGGCGAACGAGGAGTGCACCTCGAGGGAGCGGACCGACGAGATTGAGATCTCGGCGCCGCCGCCTGGGCATCGAATCCGTCACCTGAAGCGGAAACGGAGCGCCATGATCAACTCGACCCGATGCACGCCCTCTGCCCTGGCCGAAGCCGACGCCGAACTTGCGGGTCTGATCCGCCAGGAGGAAGAGCTGCAGGTCAGCACACTGCGGCTGATCCCCAGTGAGAACTACGTCTCCGCGGCCGTCCTGGCGGCCTCCGGTAGCGTGCTGCAGAACAAGTACAGCGAAGGCTACGTCGGTCGGCGCTACTACGAAGGTCAGCAGATGATCGACCAGATCGAGAGGCTGGCGATCGATCGGGCCCGGTCCCTGTTCGGTGTTGATCATGCCAATGTGCAGCCGTACTCGGGATCGCCGGCCAATCTCGCCGCCTACCTTGCGTTCGCCCAGCCGGGTGACACCGTGCTGGGGATGGCGTTGCCGATGGGCGGTCATCTCACCCATGGTTGGCAGGTCTCGGCGACCGGTCGCTGGTTCAACGGCGTCCAGTACGGGGTTCGTCGCGACACCGGGCGGGTCGACCTGGACCAGGTTCTTGATCTTGCTCGACGTCACCGACCCAAGATCATCTTCTGCGGTGGTACAGCGATCCCGCGGACGATCGACTTCCCGGCATTCGCGCAGATCGCGGAGGAGGTCGGTGCAGTGCTGGTGGCTGATGTCGCCCATATCGCCGGACTCATCGTCGGCGGCGCCCATCCGTCACCGGTCTCGTACGCACCGGTGATCACCACCACCACGCACAAGACGCTGCGAGGACCGCGCGGCGCGATGATCATGACCACCGAGCAACACGCGAAGGCGATCGACCGAGCCGTCTTTCCCGGCCTGCAGGGTGGTCCGCACAATCAGACCACTGCGGCGATCGCGGTCGCCCTCCGGGAAGCAGCCCGGCCGGACTTCGCTGACTATGCCAACGCAGTAGTCGGCAATGCCAAGGCCTTGGCCCAGGCGCTGCTGGAGCGGGGTTACCAACTGGTCTCCGGCGGCACCGACAACCATCTGATCTTGATCGATCTGAGCTCGTCCGGGGTCGGCGGCAAGGTCGCCGCCAAGGGATTGGATCGGGCCGGGATCGTGGCCAACTACAACACCGTCCCGTACGACGACCGGCCGCCGTTCAACCCGTCCGGGCTGCGGATCGGCACACCGGCGATCACCTCGCGCGGGATGACTGCCGAGGAGATGCCCCTGATCGCGGACTGGATCGATCGTGGCATCAAGGCCGCCGACGCGGGCGATGAGGACGTGTTGGGCAAGATCAGAGCCGAGGTGGCGGAGCTGATGCGTTCCCATCCTGCGCCCGGTCTACTTGCCGGCTGAGCTCAACCGGTGGGGGAGGAGTCCGGCTGGGTCTCCAGCGACTCGCTGCCCTGATCAAGGTTCAGGCCGCGGCTCAGGAAGGCAAAGGCGATGCCGGTGATCAAGTAGCAGCAGGCGATGATCACCAGCACCAGCACCGACTTGCCGTCGTCCGGCAGTACGAACATGCTGATCACCGCAGCCAGCACCAGCGACACGTTGAAGATCATGTCGTAGATCACGAACACCCGGCCCTTGAAGTCGTCGTCCACGTGGGCCTGCACGAAGGTGTCGACGTTGATCTTGATCGCCTGGGCCAGCACTCCGCAGCAGAAGGCGGCGATCAGGATGCCGACTCTGGTGTAGGTGGCACCGGGGAAGACCTGCAGCACGGCGGATCCGACGAAGCAGCTGACCATCCAGGCTCGGGCGCCGATCCGGTGTCGGACGATCGGGGTCACAGCCGCCGCCAGCACGAACCCGATCCCGGTCACCGCGGCCAGCAGCCCGAGATCACCGATCGCGGCGTCGATCTCGTCAACGCTGTGGAAGTAGTTGCGATAGACCAGGATGCTGGCCACGGTGACCACCCCGTACGGGATCCGGTGCAGCCCGATGAAGATCAGTCCGAGGCCCGCTTCCCGGCGTTGCCGTAGGTGGCCGATGGCGTCGGTCAGACCGCGTACCACGTCGCCGGCCCGGGTCGGCACATCGACGTCTGGTCCGAGCATCCGGCGGCCGATCCGCAGGCTCAACCCGGCACTGATCACGAAGCCGCAGGCCGCCAGTCCGAACAGCACCGCGTCCGCTGTACTGGCCGGCACCCGGCCGTTCAGCACCAACCGGATCCCGGTGGCCGCGCCGCCGCCGATGATCACCGCGGCCGGACCGACCGTGGGCACCACCGAATTCGCGATCAGATACTCCTGCGGGTCGACCGTGTGCGGCAGTGAGGCCGACAGGGCGGCCAGCAGGAAGCGGTTCAGGCTCATCGCCAGCAGCACGCCTCCGTAGAAGATCACCTCGCGGCCACCTGAGGTGATGCCGCCGGCCACCAGGATCGCCAGGCCGAAGCCGAGCACCGCGCGGACGATCTCGGTGATCAACAACACCTGCCGCCGGGAGACCCGGTCGAGCACCACGCTGACGAACGGCCCCAGCACCGAGAACGGCAGCAGCGTGATCGCCAATACGCCCGCGATCGCGGCAGCATCCGGTTGGCGCTCCGGCGAGAACAACACGTACGAGGCCAGGGCGACCTGCAGCACGGCATCGGCGGCCTGCGCGGCGACCCGGACAGCGAACAGGCGCCGGAACATCCGATGGCGCCACAGCTGGCGCAGTCCGCGCAGAAACTCCACCGACGAAATCTATCCCGCGATCCTGAGCGCCCCACAGTTCGGGAAGCCAACCGCCACCGATGGATGGACCCCCGGAGCACTAGCGTCGAAGGCCGCCCCGGGGGTGGCGTGATGGTTGCCGATGACAGATCCAAGATTCGATCCCGGCCGGAATCGACGGCCGGTCCGACCGACACCGAGTCGATGCCGCACACGGTTGCGGTGGCCGACGCCGACGCATTTGCCGAGCTGTTCCGGCGGCACTGCGATGCGGTGTACTGCGGATGCCTTGATCGGCTCGGGTCGCAGGCCGCTGCCGTCGACGCCACGCGGAGCGTGTTCGGGCGGTTCTGGGATCGGGCGCTGGCATCACCGGCCGTCGCTCTCGACGGCGACGCGGGCCATTTCGAACTGCTGACGATCGCCGACAGCGTGTGTCGCGACCTCCTGCGCCGGGGAGAGCTGCGGCCGCGGCCGCCGAAGCAGGCGGTCAGCGGGATCCGCTGGCTGCCCGATCGGGAACGGATGCTGCAGCAGATTCTCTACGGCCGGCCGGTGCTGCCGCGGCCGCGGACCCGGATGCCGTTGTTGATCATGGCCGCCGCGATCGTGGTCGCGCTGTTGCTCGCCGCCGGCGTCGCGGTCTGGGGAGGTACGGGTGGACGGCAGGTGCAGGTCAGCGCCCCCGCCGCGGGCGGAGGTCGGTCGTCGGACTCCGGTACGACCGGTGCCCCCGGGCCGATCGACGCCTCCGGTCACCGGGTAGCTGGCCGGTTGCCGATCGGCGAGACCGTACGCTTCCGCGATGTCACGGTCACGGTGCTGGACACCCGTCGGAACCCGAGGTATTACGGCGTCCGGGCGCGTACCTGTGTGACCGGGAGTGCCGGGGGAGCGCGAGGCCGTACCCGGATCGGCACCGATGCCTGGCAGCTCAGGGTCGACGGCCAGAGAGTCGCCGCGACCCCGGACCGGGGCAGTTTCGATCATCGCTACCCCAACGACGCCCGGCTCGGCGTCGGCCAGTGTGGCCGCGGATGGATCGCGTTCCGGATCGACCGTGGTAACCGTCCGACGGCCGTCGATTACCTCAGCCACGGCGATCTACGGGCCAGCTGGCAACCGTGAGCCGGGGCTATCCGTTCGGGTACTTCTTCAGGTAGCCGGCCAACTTGTCCTTGCGCAGGTCCTTGGCCAGTTCGTCCATCTTGGCCTGGTCGACGACGTCGATGCTGCCCGCGCCGGCGACGTTGTCGAAGCCGCTGATCGGCGCCTGGATCTGCTGGATGTTGCTGGGGGAAAGCCGCAGTGACAGCGCGACCTTGCGGATCTCGCTGCTGGTCAGGCCGTTGTCAACGGTCACGTCCTTGGCCACGCCGCCGACGAAGCTGTTGAACTTCACCGGGTTGGTGACGGTCGAGGTGCTCAGACCCTTGGCCATGATCGCCTGCACGACCTTGCGCTGATTCGCCGACCGATCAAGATCACCATTGGGCAGGCTGTGCCGCTCCCGGACGAACCACAGCGCCTTCTCGCCCTGCAAGGTGATCTTGCCCTTGGGGTAGTCGAAGCCGTGTGAGGAGAAGGCGTGCTTGTTGATGACCGTGACTCCGTCGAGGGTGTTGGTCAGGTTGATGAATCCCTCGAAGTTGACCTGGGCGACGTGATCCATCCGGGTACCGGTCAGCTGCTCCAGGGTGGCCACCGACAGCTGCGGCCCACCGAAGGCGTACGCGGCGTTGATCTTGTTCTTGCCGTGGCCGGGGATCGCGACGTACATGTCGCGCGGGAAGGAGACGATGTAGGCGTTCTTCCGGTCCGCGTCCAGATGCATGATCATCAACGTGTCGCTGCGGCCGTTGTCCTGCATGTTGTCGGGATCACGGCTGTCCGAGCCCATCAGGACGAAGTTCAGCGATTTGTCATTGCTCTGCTTCTGCGGTCGTGGCGACTGCCCGGGCGCGGTCGGCGTGTCCGGCGGCAGGTTGTTGCCGTGCTTGAGGTTGCCGCTGATGCTGCGCTCGATCGACAGCGCGTAGATCACGCCGGCGGCGACCACCACTACGACGACCGCGAGGAGGGTGATAAACAACCGCTTCGGCCAACGGCGGCGCTGCGCCCGGCGGGGCGCGGAGCCGGACTCGTCACCGGAGCGGTTGAAGAGGTCGAGGCCCTCGTCGTCGGGCGGGGTGCTCGATGACATGAATCATCCTCAGTTTCGTGGTCAGGGGTAGGCAGCGCGGGCACGCGGACATGGTGCTGCGTCCCCCGAGCTGGCTGGCAGTCTAGTAAGCCGGAGTGAAGCAGAGATGAGATCCGTACACAGCGGCATTCAGCCAATCCTTTGCCGCCCCTGCCGGCTTGCCGGTACGAAACGTAGGATCGCGGGGTGGCACGAGCCGATGACGCCGCCCGACGGGCCGAGCTGGCAGCCGGTGCGCGCCGGGCTGAGGCCGCCCGGGCGCAGCAGCTGATCGACGAATTCGTCGAGGCCGTACGGCGCGCCGGGATCGCCGCCGAGCCACTGCGGGCCCGGCTGTTGTCCGGTCATCAGGTGAAGACCGATCGGTCCGGCTGGTATCTGCGCCGCGATCACAGCATCGCCATCGGTACCGACGGCGGCTACTACCAGCTCGTTGTGCCCGGCGGACTGAGCGAAAGGCTCCGTGGAGTACGACTGCAGCCGAGCCCGCCGCCGCTGGTGATCGGGCGGGGCGGCAAGGACGGCGAGACCGGGGATCTGAAATTCTTCCTGGACAAGCGAATCGCCGCGGGCTGACGGCGGTCGGGCTGACGGCGAACCAGGGCGCGCGCGGCGCGCTCAGGTCAGAGGTCCTCGAGCGCGGTGGCAGAGCGCTTCGCCTGCATGAAGTCGAGGTAGGCATCGACCACCTCGTCGGGAGTGCCCCACTTCATCAAGGTGCCCTTGTCGATCCAGATCGCCTCGTCGCAGAGTTCCTTGATCGAACCCAGCCCGTGGCTGACCAGGAACATCGCCCGCGCCTTCGACCGCAGTTCGGCCATCTTGGCGCTGGCCTTCTCCTTGAAGTGCGCGTCGCCGGTGGACAGTGCCTCGTCGATCATCAGGATGTCCGGCTCCATGTGTACGGCCACGGAGAAGGACACCCGGGAGAACATGCCGGAGGAATAGCTCCGCATCGGCATGTCGATGAAGTCGCCGAGTTCGGTCCATTCGGCGATGTCGTTCGCGCGGTCCTCGACCTCGTCCCGGGACAGGCCGGCGGCCAGCCCGCCGAGGATGATGTTCTCCCGGCCGGACAGGTTGTTGTTGAAGCCGACACCGAGCGCGAGCAGGGTGCTGGCCTGTCCCCACACCTCGACGCTGCCGCTGGTCGGCGACAAGATGCCCGACATCGTCCGCATCAGCGTCGACTTTCCGGCGCCGTTGGCGCCGATGATGCCCATCGAGGTGCCGGTCTTGACCTCGAAGCTGATGCCCTTCAGGGCCTCCACCTCACGGACGGCGCGTTGGCCGCGGCCGAACCGCATCAGCGCCTGCCGCAGGGTCGGCTTCTTCTCGAAGCTGGTGCGGTAGTTCACGTACAGGTCGTTGACCCGGACCGCGAGGTCGCTGCGCTGCTCGGGCGGCAGATGGGACTGATCAGGGATTACCGGCCGCGGCTCGAGAGGTTCCATGCCCTGCAGGACCCGGAACCTCTTGCGCCTGGTCGGCAATCCGGCCTGCTTCCCGGCCGAGCCGCCGTGGCCCGCCTTGCCTTGTCCGGTCTTGCCCTGTCCGGTCTTGCCCTGTCCGGCCTTGCCTTGTCCCGCCTTGGCCTGCCCTGCCTTGCCCGGTCCGCCTCTGCCCTGGCCGGCCTTGCCCCGGCCGGCTGCTTTGCCTTGCCCGGGTTTGTTCTGTCCGGGTTTGTTCTGGCCCGGCTTGCCCTGACCAGCCTTGCCCTGACCGCCTGCCCGGGCCTTGCCCGGAACGTTGCCCTTGGCCTGCGGGGAACGGTTGCCGGCGCCGGCCTTCGGCTCGGCGGGTCGGGTCCCCGTCGGCAGGTCGGACCGCACCGGCTCTTCCTGCGGTGCCCTGTCGCGTCGGTCAGACGGCAGCGGGTCGACCGGCGCGGGGGTGTTCGGCTGCGTACCGAAGTTTCGGTTCGCCTCGGCTTCTGGCCGCCGCCCAGAAGGCGACTCGGGGCCGGGAGCGTCCGGCAAACGCCAGATCTGCGTGTCCGCGTCGTCGTCGGGGGTCGCCGGAGCGCCACGGCGCGGGCCGTCACCCGCCGACCGGGCCGGCAGCCGGACCGGTGTGGGCGGGGAGCCCGGTGTCTGATCGTCGGACAACAGCGCCCGCCGCGGACGTACCCCGTCGGCCGGAGCCGACGGGTCGCCCCGACGGTCAGGCGACTCAGAGGACACGGACAGCGAAATCACGCTCCCTGGAGATGAAGAACAAGAACCCTACGACCATCGACGCTAGCGCCCAACCGGCGCTGGTGAACCACATGTAGGTGTCGGGCCATTGCGACTTCTGCATCAGCTCGGAGTAACCGCCGAGCATGCTGAACATCGGATTGAGCTGGATCAGGCCCTGCAGGAACGCCGGGTAGCGGTCAAGTTCGGACGGCATCCACAGGATCGGCGACATGTACATCCACAACCGCAGCAGGTACGGCAGAAAGCTGGAGGTGTCGCGGAAATAGACGTTCAGCGTGGCCACCAGGGCCGACAGCCCCATCGCGAAGACCAGGATGCAGGCCAGGAAGTAGACCGACAGGAACATCCGCCACGACCACGGCCCGCCGACCAGCAGG
>DATCVL010000507.1:0-6724 GCA_036566865.1 Microlunatus sp. | reverse complement strand
GACCCAGTTCGACTCCGATTGGGTGGTGTCCACCCACATTCCGGAGTCCGGCCCACTGACTCCGGCCGCCGTCGCCGACTCGTTCGGCCGGGCCCGTACCTTCTTCGGCAAGCACTTCGCCGACTATCCGACCCGGCTCTTCCACTGCAGTTCCTGGCTCCTGGACCCGCAGCTGACCGAGGTGCTGCCGGAGGAGTCCAACATGGTCCGCTTCCAGCAGTTGTGGCAGTTGCGCGGTGAGGGCCGGCCGTCCGACGCTGACGCGATCTTCTTCGTCTTCCGTCGCCGCGGCGAAGTTGATCATGCAACGCTGCCACAGGACACCACGCTGCAGCGGGCGATCGTTGACAAGATCACCCAGGGCGGTCACTGGTGTTCTTGGAACGGCGTGATCGACCAAGATCAATTTCCGGCAGCGGCGTTGCCGGAGGAGTCGGAGTGACCGACCTGTACCTGATCCGACACGGCGAAACCGAGTGGAGCAGGACCGGACGGCACACCTCCACCACGGATCTGCCGTTGACCGAGGAGGGCGTGCGGCAGGCGGCGGCGTTGAACGGGCACCTCGATCCGGACTCGTTTGCGATGATCTTGGCCAGCCCTCGGCAGCGGTCCCTGGACACTGCCCGGTTGGCCGGATTCTCCGGCGACACCGAACCGGTGATCGAGCCCGACCTGGCGGAATGGAGCTACGGCGATTACGAGGGCCTGACCAGCGAGCAGATCCACGAATTCAACCCTGATTGGGTTCTGTGGCGGGATGGCTGTCCCGGAGGCGAGTCACCCGAGGCCGTTGCTGGCCGCTTGGAGCGGGTGGTGGACAAGGTACGGGCGTCCGGCGCGGAGAGGGCGATCGCCTTCGCGCATGGACATTCGTTGCGGGTGCTCACCCTCTGCTGGCTCGGCGTCAACCTGATCCGCGGCGAGCATTTCCCGTTGCACACCGCGACCATCTCCATCCTCGGCTGGGAGAAGGGTCAGCCGGCGCTGCAGCGCTGGAACGCACCGGTCGGCTGAGCGGCTCGGCCGCTCAAGCCTGCGGTCGGTTCGTCATGACGCCGGCGGATCGGATCTGCTGGCGAACATGGAGAGTGCTGCGCGGAAGCAGATCTGGAGACCGATCGCCCGGCTGAATTGACGACTCGGACAGTTCGGACAGGCGACATGTTGATCATGGACGGCGGTCAGCAGCAGCATCGGCGCACCCCTGCGCGCCGGGGCGGGCCGGCCAACACCTGGGCAGCAGGAGCGAGCTGGAGGCCGACGGGCGATCGTCAGAGCGTGGCCGGAACCTGTTGGCGAAGGCGGGCCGATCGGCGCTGCCGTGCCCGCACCGGGAGCAAGAGTCCCAGTGCCAGCCCGGTGGCCAAGATCATCAATCCGGCCAGCGGGATCGCGGTGCCGTTGTTCAGGGCGCCGACCAACGGTGAGGCGAAGCCGCCGACCACGAACTGGGCCGACCCGAGCAAAGCTGCGGCGGTGCCGGCCGCCTCGCCGTGACGGGACAGCGCGATCGCGGTCGAATTCGGCGCGGACACCCCGCAGGCGGCGAGCAGGACGAAGATCGGCAGGATGAAGCCGATCAGACCGGCACCGGCCACCGACGTGATCAACATCGCCACCGACGCGACCACACCGGTGATCACTGCGCCGGTCAGCACCCGTTCGGGCCCGAATCGCTTCACCAGCACGGGATTCAGCTGGGTCATCACGATCAGCCCGGCGGCGTTGATCGCGAACACGACCCCGTACTGGGCCGGCGACAAGCCGAACACGTCCTGCAGCACGAAGGGCGAGCCGGCGACGTAGGCGAACAGCGCCGAGAACATCAGCGCCGTCACCGCGACCATGATCAGATAGAGCCGATCGCTGAACAGGCCGGCATAGGACTGCAGCCAGCGGATCGGCTCGGCCGGCGTACGACGCGTCAGCGGCAGCGTCTCCGGCAGTGCGATCATCGCGATGATCATGGTGCTCAGAGCGACCGCGGCGAGCACCACGAAGATGCCTTGCCAGTCGGTCAAGGACAGCAGCGCACTGCCGATGCTCGGCGCCAGGATCGGTGACACCCCGGTGACCAGCACCAACCGGGACAGCAGTTGCGCAGCCTTCAGTCCGGTGAAGAGATCACGGACGATCGCCATCGCCACCACCGCAACGGCCGCGCCGGCGACGCCCTGCACCGTACGGGCGATGATCAACATCGTGATGCTGGGCGCCAGTGCACAGACCAGCGACATCACCGCGTGGCCGAGCAGGCCGAAGATCAACGGCTTGCGGCGGCCGACCGAATCCGACAGCGGTCCGATGATCAACTGACCCAGGCCGAGGCCGGCGAGCAGTCCGGTCATGGTCAATTGGGTGCTGGCGTCGCTGGCCTGCAGCTCCGCGGACAGCGCCGGCAGCGCGGGCAGATAGGTGTCGATGGTGAGCGGACCAATGGCCGACAGGGCACCCAGCAACAACACCAGTTGGACGTACTTCCGGCCGACATAGCGGTCACCCAAAAGGGGTGCGGTAGAGGGCACGGTGGCGCTGGACATGGCGATCCTTCTCGGGCAGCGACGGGACGTAAGGGGTGGGATCGGCCACAGCGCCGAGCAGGTCTTGCAGGTTTGGGTTTCCGGAGTCCGGATCCGCCGGAGGACAACCGACGGCCGGCCGGGGACATTCCCGTGAGTTCCGGTACCAGAATCATGCACCAACTCCGGCCCCGGAGTCGAGCCGGTCGGCGTAGTCTCCCGGGGGACGAATAGGGTGGCGCGGACCGGGGCCGATCCGAGATCGGGTCGTCCGGAAGCACGGCACTGAACAGAACATGGGGAGGGCGGACTCATCAAAGCCGATCACGCGGTCCAGTTGCGATTGTTGGACCTGCAGGCGGTCGACACGGCTGTCGCCCAACTGCGTCACCGCCGGGCCAATCTGCCCGAGCATGCCCAACTGGCCAAGCTGGAGGCCGAGCGGGAGACGGCATCGTCGGCTCTGATCGAGGCCGAGACCAAGGTCTCCGATCTCGAGCTCGCCCAGCGCCAGGCCGAGGCCGACCTGGAGCCGGTCCGGGAGCGGCGCAAGCGCAATCAGGAACGTGTCGACAACGGCTCGGTCGGCGATGCCAAGGCGTTGACCTCTTTGGTCGAGGAGATCCAGCACCTGGGTCGCCGGATCGGTGATCTGGAAGACGCCGAGCTGGAGGTGATGGAGCAGCTGGAGAGCGCGGTCGCCTACCGGGACGAGCTGGCGGCGAAGGACGCCGAACTCGAGGACCGGGTCAAGCAGCAGACCGCACGCCGGGACGAGCTGGTCGCCGCACTCGATGTCCAGATCGCCGACCAGGCCACCCGCCGGGATGCGGTGGCGGTGGATCTGCCGCAGGCGCTGATCGCCAGCTACGACAAGTCGCGCGCCACCCACGGCGGTGTCGGCGCCGCCGAATTGCGGAACCGGCGCTGCACCGGCTGCCAGTTGGAGGTGAACGCGGCCGACCTGCGTACCTTCGCCGCGGCCGCCGAGGACGAGGTGCTCCGCTGCGAGGAGTGCGGGCGCATCCTCATCCGCACCATCAACAGCGGCCTTTAGCCGGCGGCGCGGTTCCGGCCGCGCTGGATCAGGATGACGACGACGCCGATGACGAACCAGACGGCGCCGATCAACAGCGCCAGGCGGCTGGCCAGGACCAGGGTGATCACCACGATGCCGCCGCCGATCGCCGGAATCAGGATGTGGCTGGCTCGTCGTTCGGTACGGCCGCCGACCACCCAATAGCCGATCACCGAAGCGTGCAGGAAGCCGAAGGCACAGAGCGCGCCGACGGTCACCATCGAGGACAGGACGTCCAATCCGTTGTCCGCGGTCGCTGCCAGCATCGCCACCGCGATGGTGCTGATCGCCGACACCAGGATCGCGTTCCGCGGTGTGTGCCGGCGCGGATCGAGTTTCGCCAGCACGGACGGCAGCCGACCACCGCGAGCCATCCCGTACATCAGCCGGCTGACGGCGGCCTGGGCGACCAGCGCGGAGAACACCGGCCCGATCGACCGGACCGCGGTCACGATCTCACCGAACCAGCCGCCGATGGCACTGTCCAGCATGGTGTAGAAGGCCGTGCCCTGCGCTTCGGGATCGGCGGCGAGTTCGTCCGGGGTCTGGGTCGACAGCAGGTCGGCAAGATAGGTCTGGACGACGAACAGGCCACCGGCCAGGATCAGGCAGAAGGCCAGCGCCCGGCCGACCTCGCGCGACGATCCGGTGTTCTCCTCGGCAAAGGTCGCGATCGCGTCGAAGCCGAGAAAAGCCAACACGGCAACGGAAACCGCGCCGAACACGCCGGTCAGGGTGAAGTCGCCGTCACCGGTCAGCGGCGACAGCCAGCCCCGGTTCGGACCCTCGTGGATCAGTACGATGACGGCGCCGACGACGAAGATCGCCAAGATCACGATCTCGATCGAGAGCATGATCAGGCCGATGATCGCGGCCGGTTTCACCCCGGCCAGGTTGAGCGCGGTGATCAACACCACGCCGGCCAGGGTGATTGCCCAGACTGGTACGGCGGGCAGCAGTTCGTGCCCGGCGATGCCGGTGAACAACGCGGCCAGGGACGGGATGAAGAGGTAGTCCAGGCCGATCATCCAGCCGGCCAGGAATCCCGGCGTACGGCCCAGGCCGGCGTTGGCGTAGGCGTACACCGAACCGGCCTGCGGGACCGCCCACGACATCCGCGCGTAGGACCAGGCGGTGAAGCCCATCGCCACGGTGGCGATCACGAACACCAGCCCGGTGGCGCCGTGACTCTTGGCGTCCAGCACACCGAAGGTGCCCATCGGGGCCGTCGGGCCGATGAACAAGAGCCCGTAGACGATCAGGTCCCGGACCGACAGCGAGCGGCGCAGGGTGATGGGAGGCGACTCGGCGGACATGTCTGTTGATCTTGGCAGACCGAGCGCCGCCCGGGCAGTACTTCGCTCAGCCCGGGGGAGTCGGCAGTGCGCCGCCGTCGTACAGCTGCCGGGCGAGGTCGGCATAACCGGCCAGTGAGATCAGCTGCCCGGCCGGACCGATCGAGACCCGGGCGACGCCTAGGTCCTGCAATTGCTGGTTCGTCGGGCCGCCGGGCAGATTCATGATGCTGACCTGCTGCTGGCCGAGCGCCGCCACCAGCTCGCCGATCAGGTCCAGGGACAGCACGCCGGGCACGAAGATGCACTGCGCACCTGCTTGTTGGTACGCCTTGCCGCGCTCGATCGCGTCGGCCAGGGACTGGTCGGCCGGCCGATCCGGTGCCCGCAGGAAGGCGTCCGTACGGGCGTTCAGGACGAACCCGACGCCCTCGCTCTCGGCTGCCTTCAGGGCCGCGGTGACCATCGCGACGCCCTCGGCCACCGGCTTCAGTTGATCCTCCAGGTTCGCCCCGACCACACCGAGGCCGATGGCACGCCGGACCGTCTCGGCCGGATCTCCGTAACCGGCCTCGAGGTCGGCAGTCACCGGCAGGTCGACGGCGGCGGCGATCCGGCCGACGGCGGTCAGCATCTCGTCCGCGCTGATCGCCTCGCCATCCGGGTAACCGTACGAGGCGGAGATCGCGTGGCTGGCGGTCGCGATGGCCTTGGTGCCGGGGACCTGGGCGACGGTCTTGGCGCTGATCACATCCCAGCAGTTGACCAGGGTCAGGATCTCGGTGGCTCGATGCAGGCGAAGGAATTCTGCGGCGCGCTCGGCAATCGTCATGTCGCCATGCTCGCCATGATCATCGGCCGTGTCCAGCACTTTCCCGGCAACCGAACCGGACCGGGCAACACCGGATCAGCGGTGGCTGACCGCGAGTTTGACCGCGAAGACGCCGAGCAGGGTGCCGCTGAGCCAGCGCTGGATCCGCATCGCCCGCGGACGGCTCCGCAGGAACTGCGCCAGCGCACCGGAGCCGAGCACAACCAGCCCGTTGATGCTGATTGCCACGACCACCTGAACGCCGCCGAGCAGCAGTGACTGCTGCCAGACCGGACCACGCTCGGGTGAGACGAACTGGGGCAGCAGTGCGGCGTACATGATCGCGATCTTGGGATTGAGCAGGTTGGTGACCATGCCGGAGACGAAGAGCCGGGCGGTTCCGTGCGGCCGGATCGTCGCGTCGGCGGCGAACGGAGAGCGCCCGCCCGGGCGCAGCATCCCCCAGGCCAGGTAACCCAGATAGCAGGCACCGGCGATCTTGAGCACGATGAACGCGGTCGGCACGGCTGCGAACAGCGCGGACAGGCCGAGTGACGACGCGACCAAGTAGCAGCCGAATCCGGCGGCCGTGCCGATCAGGGCGACCAAGCCGGCACGGCGCCCCTGGCCGATCGCTCGGGACGACAGGAAGATCATGTTCGGTCCGGGCGTGCACGCCATCGCAGCAGCGATCAGCGCGACTCCGAGGACGGCGCTCCAGGCAACGATCATGATCGAGATCATCCGCCGCCGCAGCGGGCGTGACGAGGAATTATCAGCCCCTGGACGGCACCTCGGTACGCGTCAGTGCGCCTTGTCGTACGCGACCCGGGCGGCCAGCACGGAGTCCATGTTGGCCTCGGCCCATTCCTTCAGCGCGCGGATGGCCGGCTGCAGGCTGCGACCGAGATCGGTCAACTCGTAGTCCACCCGGACCGGCACGCTCGGCGTCACGGTCCGCGTCACCAGTCCGTCCCGCTCCAATTCGCGGACCGTCTGGGTGAGCATCTTCTGGCTC
>DATCVL010000506.1:0-5249 GCA_036566865.1 Microlunatus sp. | reverse complement strand
GGGTGGTTGGTGTTGCCGCCGGCCGATGACGTGGTGGTCGGGCAAGGATTCTCCGACCCCTGGCCGCCCGGATCGGTGGGGTCGGTGAGCGACCCGCCGCCGAGGGTCCGCACCAGCAGCACGATCACCACGATGATCGCGATCAGACCGAGGCCGCCGCCGATCCACCAACCGATCGGGCTCTTCTTCTTGGTCTGCTGCTGATAGGCCTGGTAGGCGTTGCCCGACTGGCCGTAGGACTGTTGGCCGAACTGTTGCCCCGACTGCTGTTGCCCGTACTGCTGTTGCCCGTATTGGGGCTGTCCGCTCTGCTGGCCGGTGCCGTTGTCGGCGGGCTGACCGATGCCGGGACTGGGCGGAGCTGCCGATGGGTTCGGCGAGGTCGCCGCGGACCAGGCATGTCCGTCCCAATAGCGGTACATCCCCGGTTGACCACCCGGATCCGGATACCATCCTGCGCTCGCCACGTGGGGAGTGTATGCGCCGTCCGCGGTCAGATCACAAAAGCCGCTCAGGCTGTGAGCAGCCGTGCCGGTCAGTCGGCGTCGATGATCAAGCGGCCCAGTACGAAGGCCTGTTCGCGGGCTGCCGGATGCCGGCCGGCCGCGAGCTGCTGGATGAATCCCTCGTGCACGATGCTCAGCTGAGTCGCCCGATCCTGCACCCTGTCCATGCCCGCCTCGGTCAGCAACTGCGCGTAGAGCTCCCGGATCACCCGCTTCTCCCCGGCGATCACCGTCAGCCCGGCGTGCCCGGTGCCGGCCAGCTCGGCGTAGGCATTCACGAAACCGCAGCCGCGGTCGTTCTCCCGCATCCAGGCGTCCAGCGCGTGCAGCGGTTCCAGGACCCGGTCAGGTCCGGTGGTCTTGGCATGGTCGAGCCACTCGGTGACGTAGTGCTGCCAGGTCCGGCAGCGATCCTGCAGGTAGGCAGTGACCAGGCCTTCCTTGGAGCCGAACCGGTCATAGATCGTCTTCTTGGTCGTGCCCGCCTCCAGGGCGATCTGCTCCACTCCGACGGCGCCGATGCCACGGGCATAGAACAGTCCGGAGGCGGTGGCCAAGATCCGGCGGCCGGCCGGCGGCAGCGTATCAAGATCAACTTCACCGGGCCTTCGGCGGCCGCGGGGCGCAGGCTTGGCCGACGCCGGAAGGGTGGCTGAGATCGTACGAGATGTTCGTGCCGAAACCATACTGAAAGTATACCGACCGGTATGATTACCTGTCCACATGAGCATCAAGACAGACCTCGGTACGGATCCGGTCACGAACCCGACGCGGCACGCGCCGGCCCGGCAACGGGGACAGGTGCTCGCCGGACTCTTCCTGGTCGTGATGTGGAGCTCAGGCTTCGTCGGCGCCGAGCTGGGGACTCGCCAGGCACCGGCGACGACCCTGCTCGCCTGGCGCTATCTCGTCACCGGCCTGGTGTTGGTGATCATCTGCCTGATCGTCCGGCCGCACTTCGCACGCTCCGACGTGCTGCGGCAGAGTGTGCTCGGCCTGCTGAGTCAGGTCTGCTACCTACTGCCCGTCTATCTGGGCGTCGAACGCGGAGTGCTGGCCGGCACCGTGTCACTGCTGGCCGCGATCCAGCCGCTGTTGGTCGCGGTCCTGGCCGGGCCGCTGCTCGGCGAGCACACCAGCATCCGGCAGCGGCTCGGTTTGATCGTCGGCTTCGTCGGTGTGCTGGCCGTGGTGTCGGGTGATCTCGGCGGCGGGGCCGCCCCGTGGTGGGCGTACCTGTTGCCGCTGATCGGCATGCTCAGCCTGAGCGGCGGCACCCTGCTCGGTCGGCGCTGGCAGCCTTCATCACTGCTGGTGTCCTTGACCGTTCAGACCGTGACGGCGGCTGTCGCCTTGATGATCATCGCCGAAACGACCGGGCAGCTCCGACCCCCGATGGTCGACGGCTCGGGCTTGTTGATCAATGCTGACTTCGCACTGGCCGTCGGCTGGGTCGCGATTCTGAGTGGCCTCGGCGGCTACGGCGCCTACCTGCTGGTGTTGCGGAAGCAGGGTGCGACGGCAGCCAGCAGCTGGCTCTACCTGACGCCGCCGGTGACCATGCTGTGGACCTGGCTGATGTTCGGCGATCGGATCGGTCCGACGGGGTTGCTTGGCTTGATCATCACCGCGGTCGGCGTTGGCCTGTCCATCCGGCGAAGTCGACCATGATCAACCGACCATGATCAACTGTCTACGGTGAGTTTCTGCAACGCCTGGTCGGCGTCGGACTGATACTGCTTGGCGTTGTCCGGGATGGACGCGTAGTAGAGGCCCGACGTGGCGCCGGCGTTGATGATCACGATCACCATGGTTTCGCCCTTGGCCTTCAGCCCGTCGATGTCGAAGGTGAGGTGGGACTTCAGGTACCAGGCGTCGTGTCCGTCGACAGTGATCTTCTTGCTCACTTGATCATGACGCTGTACCGGATTGTCGCCGTAGAAGGTGCCGGCGATGCATCTGGCCACGATCTGCGAGCCTTGCTCCGGAGTGAAGAAGCCGTCGCCGGCCATCAGTTGGGCGATCAGGACGGCGGCAACCCAACGCTGTTTGCCGGCACCGCCGGGTTCGGTCTCCACCGCCTGTTCCTGCACGTCGCTGCCGAACGGGACCCGGCTGTCCGTCTGGGGCTCACTCCACGGGGAACCGAGCTGGGGATAGGAGATCGGGCCGCCGTGGACCCGGCCGTCGTTCGGATGCTGTGTCTTGGCTGTCGGTGAGCTGGAGGTGGTGGGGCACGGGGCGTCCGACTGGCTGCTGGAACTGCTCGGGTCCGACGGGGCGACCGGATCGACGGGATCGGGATCCGAGCCGCCCAAGGTGCGTACCAGCAGGATGATCACCACGACGATCGCGACCAGGCCGAGACCGCCGCCGATCCACCAGCCGACCGGGCTCTTCTTCTTCGCCTGTTGCTGGTACGCCTGGTAGGCATCCCCGTACTGCTGACCGGCCCCGTATTGCTGACCCGGACCGTATTGCTGACCCGGACCGTATTGCTGACCCAGACCGTACTGCTGACCCGGACCGTGCTGCTGGCGACCGGTGTCGTTCGGCTGGCCGAGGCCCTGGTTGGGCGGGGGTGCCGACGGGTTGGGCGACGTCGCCGCGGACCACACCTGCCCGTCCCAATAGCGGTACATCCCCGGTTGCCCGCCCGGATCCGGATACCAGCCTGCGCTCGCCACGGGGAAAGACTACGGATCGCGAGGTCAGCCCGTCCGCCAGCTCATCGGGGGCGCTCCTCGGTCAGAAGGTCTGCTCGAGCCAGTCGGCGACCGCGCTGGCAGCGCGAGCAGCGTCGACGAGCACCAGTGGGCAGTCGTCGATCATGCCGGCACGGGTTGCTCCGGCGGCCACGGCGCGCTCCGCCATGGTGCCGGCCCACGAGCCGTGATCGAGCTCCGGGCGCTCCCAGTAGGGAAACGTCCCGTAGAACGTGTCGATGGTGCGAAAGGTTTGCCACTCGACCTCGTCGCCGGCCCGGACCGGCATCACGTACTCGTGGTAACGCTTGCCCTCGACGGCGGCGACGGCCTCGGCGTGATGGCAGAGCGTCAGTCGGGAGAGCGGTGCACCGAGCATCAACACCTGACCGTCGGCGGCGACCAGCCGACCCAAGGGGCCGTCGGCGCCCCAGGGATCGCCGTCGTCGGCATCGGCCAGCAACTGGTGCGCATTCGGGCCCAGTGCGGCAAAGCTGACCTCGGGATGATTGCTGCGCTGGGCGCCCGGCCAGGTACGGAGCCGTTCAGGAAAGCGACCGAACTCACGCCGGGCCGCAGATACAGCCGGGTCGAAGGCCGGTTGATCACGGTACGCGGCCCGCCAGCCGGCCGGCCAAGCCGAGACGTGGTAGGGGCTGTCTTCCCAACCGGTGAAGGCCATCAGCGTGCCGTCCGGGCCGACGGTATCGCGGAGGGCCCAGACGATCGCGTCCATCCCGCCGACCATCCAACCCAGGGCCGACATCCGAACATGGACCATCAGGACGCTGCCGCGGCGTACGCCAAGATCACCCAGCGCGTCTGCCAGTCGGGTACGGGTGACCGGCGTGTAGTCGGCGCGCTCCAGCAGATCCTTCGGAACCAACATGATCAACACGTTGCCATCCCGGAACCGTCCAGACGAGTCAATTTCGTTCGGCCAGATGATCTTGGCGATTACTGATCACGTCGGGCCAAGGCCGGAGCAGAGGCAGCCAAAGTCGCTTGCTCGTCAACCCTGGGGCCGGTTGGATGCGGTGGTGGGATTCGATCTGGTGTAGCTGGCTCGGCACGGCGAGACCGAGTGGAATCGACAGGGCCGCATGCAGGGACAGCTCGATTCACCCCTGACCCCGGACGGGCTGAATCACGCTGCTGCGTTGGCGGACTATGTTGCCGCCCTCGAAGTTGATCTTGTCGCGAGCAGTCCGATCGGCCGATCCCGGACCACGGCGCAGACCTGCGCAGACCGGCTGGGGCTGGAGATCATGATCATCGATGAGCTGGCGGAGGTCCACCACGGCGCGATGGCGGGGATGACTCCTGCGGAGGTCGAGGCACGATTTCCCGGTGTTCTGGAGCGGCGCCTGCTGGACAAGTATCGGTGGAGGTTTCCCGGCGGCGAGAGCTACGCCGACGCCGATGAACGGGCGGCCCGGGCGCTGGGCCTGATTGCGGAAACCGACGCCCGCATTCCGCTGATCATCTCGCACGAGATGATGGGTCGGATGCTGCTCCGCAATCTGCTCGACGGTCGTCTGGAGGATGCTCTGGCGACTCAGCAGCCGCATCAGCTGGTGTATCGGGTGAACCCGTCAACCCGCGAGGTGCAGCGGCTGAGCACGCAGCAGTCCGATGGCGTACGGTGATCAACTCCGCCCGGTGCGAGTCCTAGGTTGGCCTTATGTACTTGGAGAATCTCGTCTTCGACGCCATGGATCCGCGGCTGCTCGGCCGATTCTGGCAGTCGGTGGTCGGAGCTACCGCGCTGACCGACGAGCCTGACGCTTTCGAGACCCGGCTCAGCATCGGGGGTGGTCCGGTGCTCGACCTCTGCTTCCAGCGCGTACCCGAGCAGCCGTCGGAGCCGTTGCGCCTGCACCTCGATCTCTTCGGGGGTCCAGGACAGGCCGACGAGGTCGACCGGGTCCTCGCCCTGGGTGCACATCACCTCGACATCGGCCAAGGTGACGTGCCGTGGGTGGTGCTGGCCGACGTCGAGGGGAATCCCTTCTGTGTCATGGAAGACCGCGAGGCG
>DATCVL010000505.1:0-2176 GCA_036566865.1 Microlunatus sp. | reverse complement strand
CGCTGCCGACGATCACCCACTCCATGATCGACTGGGAGTCGATCGACGCCCTGCCGTTCCGGGAGGCGATCCGGTCCGGAGTGGAAATGATCATGACCGGTCACCTGTCCCTGCCGGACCTCGATCCGTCCGGTGATCCGGCGACGCTGAGCCGGCCGATCCTGACCGGGTTGCTGCGGGAGTACCTCGGATTCACCGGCGTGATCATCACCGATTCGCTGCGGATGCAGGGCGTCCGCGAGTTGTACGACGACGGCGAGGTCGCGGTCCGAGCGATCGAGGCCGGGGTGGACGTGCTGCTCGAGCCTGCCGACCCGGACGCCGCCGTCGCGGCGCTGACCCGGGCGGTTGCCGACGGCCGGCTGACCGAGCAGCGGATCGATGCGAGCGTGGAACGCATCCTGCAGATGAAGCAGCGGCGCGGCGCACTGGAACCGACCAGGACCAACCCGGAGCGCATCACCGCCGAGGTCGGCGGCCGGGAGAGCCTCCGACGGGCCGCCGAGATCACGGCCTCGACACTGACCCTGATCCGGGACGATGATCAACTCTTCCCGCTGACCAGGGGATCGGTCTGCTTGCTGGGTGCCGACCCGGATGCGGTGGTCAGATTGGCTGCTGCGTTGAAGAACGACGGCTTGGAAGTCTCCGAGTTGGCCACCGGTCAACGCCCGGACCGGGACATGATCAACGCCGCTCGTCGACTCTCGCGGTCGGCCTCCCAGACGGTGATCATCACCTCGTCCGGCTGGCGGGATCGCTGGCAGCGGACCCTGGTGCGGACCGTACGCGAGATTGCGCCGCGGGTCAGTCTGGTCGCGATCACCGAGCCGTACGACGCCGGGCTGGTCACCGGCGGCGGCACCATGCTGCTGAGCTACTCAGCCACCCCCGCTGCCCTGGATGCGGTCGCCGACGTCCTGCTCGGCCGCCGGCAACCGACCGGTCGGCTACCGGTTGTGGTCGGCGAGAATCCGGATCATCCGCTGTTTCCCTTCGGCGCCGGGATCGTCCCGCTCTAGTAAGCAAACGACAGGAGATGGGTGTGGAGGAGACCTGGGCGCGGCTGCTCGCGTTGCGCACCGAGGACGGCGAGCATGCGCTGTTTCCCGGCGCGGTGATGCAGTGGGGCAGTGACGGCAAGATCATTTCGGTCCAGGCCCGCGGCTGGGCGCGTTGTTACGCCGATGCAGCCGGGACCCTGCTGCCGGAGTCGGAGCGGATCGCGATGCGAACCGACACGATCTTCGATCTGGCCTCGATCTCGAAGCTGTTCACCTCGATCGTGATCTTGCAACTGGTGCAGCAGGGCAAGGTCGAGCTGGATCGGGCGGTGGTCGACTACCTGCCGGAGTTCACCGGCGAGGGCAAGGCGGTGATCACCGTCCGCCAGTTGCTGATCCACACGTCCGGCTTCCCGGCCGTGATCTCGCTGTGGGAGCTGTATCCCGACCCGGCGGCCAGGATCTTGGGCGTGCTGACCGCGGAGCTGGTCGCGGCGCCCGGGACCGCCTACTGCTACAGCGATCTGAATCTGATCACCCTCGGCGAGCTCGCTCACCGGATCACCGGGCGGCCACTGGACGAGTTGGTCGCCGACGGCATCACCGGCCCGCTCGGCATGATCGACACCGGCTACAACCCGGACCCTGACCTTCGGCCGCGGATCGCGGCCACCGAGTACGAGCAGGAGCTCGGCCGCGGGCTGGTCTGGGGTCAGGTGCACGACGAGAACACCTGGTCGCTGGGTGGCGTGGCCGGCCACGCCGGCGTCTTCTCCACCGCCGCCGATCTCGGCAAGCTCGCCGATTCCATGATCAACCGGAGCGCCTGCCCGGATGGTGGGCGGCTGCTGGACGATGCGTTGTTCACCGAGATGATCACCAACCAGACGCCGGAATTCGATGACCATGATCACGGACTCGGGTTCGAGATCAACCAGCCCTGGTACATGGGCGCTCTGTCGTCGCCGCAGACCATCGGCCACACCGGCTTCACCGGCACCTCGCTGGTGATCGACCTGCGCCGGGCCGCGTACGCGATCCTGCTCACCAACCGGGTGCATCCCAGTCGCCAGTGGGGCAAGATCAACAACGCCCGCGCGGTCTCCGCCGGCGGACTCGCCGCCCTGCTCTAGCCGAGATCGGCGGGCGTCGGGTAGGAGGTCTGGGCACCG